>JAHBXY010000116.1 GCA_019636275.1 Planctomycetota bacterium
ATGATGACGGCCTCGCGCGGGCGGCGGAGGCGATCGCCGCCCTCGCCGAGGCGACCGAGCGCCGCCGCGCCCACGACGACCCGGGCGAGCGCGCGGCCCTCGAGCGCGCCGTCGCGGCCCGCCCCGACTGGCCCGAGGGCTGGCACTTCCTCGGCCGGCGCCTGCTCCTGCTGCAGCAGCACGCGGACGCCCTGGCCCATCTCGACCGGGCCGTGGCGCTCGGGCCGTCGCCCTGGGCGCTCGAGGACCGCGCGCGGGCGCGGCTGGGGCTGAACGACCTCGTCGGGGCGGTCGAGGACCTCGGGCGGTGCCTCGAGATGATCCCTGACGCCCACGGCCTGCGCGTCGAGCGGGCGCAGGTGCTCCAGCAGACGGGCGCCGCCGACCTCGCCCTGGCGGAGCTCGACGAGTGCCTCCGGCGCGCGCCCGAGCATCCGGGCGCGCTCACCCTGCGGGGCCGGATCCGGCTCACCCGGGGCGACGCGGCGGGGGGCATCGCCGACCTCGAGCAGGCGACGCGCGCAGGCCGCGACCCGCTGCCGTGGTACCTCCTCGCCCAGGCGCGCGAGTCGATCGGCGACGACCGCGGCGCGCTCGAGGCCCTGGACGGCGCCGCGGCCGCCGGCGGCGCGCGCGACCTCCACCACCTGCGCGCCGAGGTCCTGCTCCGCCGCGGCGACGTCGACGGCGCGCTGCGGGCGCTGGACCAGGCGGTCGCCGAGGTCCCGACGGAGCCCGACCCCCTCCTGCGCCGGGCGCGGCTGCTCCTGCTGGCGGGGGGCGACCCCGCGCGGGCCGCGGCGGACGCCGCCCGCGCGCTCGAGGTCCGCGGCCGGACGGTCACGGTCCTGGCGCTCGTCCTGCGCAGCGAGGCCCGGCTGCGGCAGGGCGACGCGGAGGAGGCCCTGGCCGACGCCGACGCCGCCGTGACCATCGCGCCGGCCGAGCCCGAGGCCCGCCTGGCGCGCGGCCTGGCCTGGGCGGCCCTGGGCAACCTGCCCGCGGCGGCCGACGACCTCCGGCGCTTCCTCGCCGGCGCGCCGCCCGACCACCCGCGCGCCGCCGAGGCGCGCGCGCTCCTGGCCCGCCTGGCCCGCTGATGAGCGGCCCGTTGATGACCGGCCGGTGACCCTCGCGCTCGGGCGCCAGCCGCCGCGCGCCGCTCCGTAGAATCCGCCGCCATGCTCGGCGGCGGGAGGGGCCAGCGACGTGCGGTGTTCTCGGCGGCCGCGCTCGTCGCGGCGCTCGCGGCGCCGGCCGCCGCCGACGAGGGCGTCGAGTGCCGCTGGGACGCGACGCTCGACCCGGACGCGTCGACGCTCGAGGTCTCGGGCGTGGTCCGGGTGCGCAACGACGGCCCCACGCCGCTCCAGCGTCTGCCGCTGGTGCTCTACGGCAACCGCTTCCGGACGCTCGACCCGGCGATCAACGACATCACCTACGACCGCTACTACGCCCCGTTCTTCGACGAGGGGCGCATGGACCTGCGCTGGGCGCGCGCGGCCGACGGGCGCTCGCTGACGATCGAGCCCGGCCCCGACGAGGCGCGCCCGTTCTGGCACGCCGTCACGGTCGACGTGGTCCTGGCCGAGCCGGTCGAGCCCGGCGCCTGGGCCGAGGTGCACCTGCTCGCGCGCCTGCGCGTGCCCTCGCGCCTGGGCCCGTTCGGCCGCCGCGGGCGGCGCCTCGTGCTGGAGGGCGGCTGGCACCCTTACGTGCCGGCCGTGGACGGCCGCGGCGCCCGCGCCCCGCGCGGGCCGCCGGCGATGGCCCGCCACGAGGTGACCCTCCGCGCGCCGCGCCGCGACGGCGACCACGCGCTCGTCGACGCCGGGGAGATCGCTGGCGCTCCGCGCGTCGTCGTCGCGCCCACCCCCGTGCTCGCCGTGGGCCCCGACCTCGCCGAGCTGGTGCGCGTCCCCGCGCGCGGAGATGCGCCCGGGATGGTCGTCCGCGGCGAGCCGGGCGACGAGGCGCGGGCGCGGCGCATCGTGGCCGTGGCCGAGCAGGCGGCCGCGTTCGTCCGCGCGCACCTGCCGCCCGCGGCGCTCGACGTCGAGGTCGCCTTCGTCGAGGCCCCCCTGCGCGACCGCTTCGTCCACCCGACGAGCGGGCGGGTGGTCCTCTACTCCGACCGGCTGTTCCACGTCGTGCGGCCGCTCCAGCAGTTCCACGAGGCGGAGGTCGGGCGGGCGACGATCGAGGCGCTGGTGCGGCGCGCGCTGCGCGACGTGGCCCTCGGCGCCGACCGCGACTGGGTGTGCGAGGCGCTCGGCTGGCACCTGGCCCGCCTGTGGCTCGAGCGCGGCCGGGCCGCGAGCGGCCTCGGCGCCCGCACGATCACCGGCGGCATGGGCCTCCTCGACTTCGTGCCGGCGATCGACAGCCTCCTGCGCGCCCCGCGGTTCGTCGGCTCGGACCTCTACTACGGGCGCATCTGGGAGCCGGCCGACGCCGTGCCCGACGACCTGTCGCGCGCGCTCACCCGCCGGGCGCGCGGGCGCGTGGCGCTCGAGAAGCTGCGCGACGTCCTCGGCGACGAGCGCCTCGAGGCGCTGGCGCGCGCCGCCCTCGACGTGCGCGACGCCCGCGACGACCCGGCGGCCCCCGGCCTGGCGCCGGGGGGCCTGGCGGCGAGCCCGATGGCGGCGCGCGCCACCGCGCTCGTCGGGCGCGACCTCGGCGGGTTCTTCGCCCTGTGGACCGGGCCGCCGCCGGCGCAGAACCTGGCCATCGCCGGCGTCGACGTGCTCGAGGACCTCCCGGGCGGCGGGCAGCGCGTGCGCGTGCGCATCCGCCGCGACGGCGACCCGCGCCCGGGCGAGGTGGGCGAGCCGGTGGTCGTCGAGACCGACGGCCCCGACGGCCCGATCCACGCCCGCTGGGACGGGCTCGGCGATGCCGGCGAGGTGATCACCACGCGCCACGGGCTCCTGTGGAAGCCCGTGCGCCTCGACCCCGGGCAGCGCGTCCGGCAGGACTACCGCGGCGACGACGAGGCGCCCGCCTGGAGCAAGGTGCTCGTCAACCGCTTCAACATCCGCGTCGACCTCAACCAGACCAACCGCAACGAGGCCGGGATCGGCTTCACGATCCACCCCTTCTACGACTACTCGCACGCCGTGCTCGTCGACGGCTTCTACGAGCAGGACGAGCGCGGCGTGACGCTCGGCTACGCCTACGGCTTCGGCGCCGTCCTCGACGAGCGCACGTGGGGCACGGTGGTCTCGGGCCGGGTGACCGCCGAGCAGCTCACGCGCGGCGTGCTCTCGGCCTCCGGGATCGAGGAGAGCAAGGGCAACCTGCTGAGCGTCGGCGCCGGGCTGTCGTTCGACACGCGCCTGTTCCAGGCCAACCCCACCTGGGGCCTCGGCGTGCGCTTCGGCTACGAGCACTCGGACAAGACGCTCGGGACGGACTTCCGCTTCGACCTCTTCGCCGCGCGCATCCAGCTCGTCTACTCGGTGATCCGCACCACGCAGCTCGCGCTCGAGGTGATCGTCGGCCAGATCGTCGGCACGGACATCCCCACGCAGCGCCTGTTCGACGCCGGCGGCGAGGACACGGTGCGCGGCGTCGAGGCCAGCCGCTTCGTCGACCGCGCGCTCATCGCCATCCGCGGCGAGCTGCGCCAGATGCTCGTCGAGGACCTCGACGTGCCGCTCCTGTGGGTCGCCTGGCTGCGCAAGGTGCAGGTGGCGCTGTTCCTCGACGCGGGCGACGTCGGCCCGACCCTGCGGGACGTGTTCGACGCGCGCGGCGACTGGAAGTGGGGCACGGGCATCGGCGTGCGCCTGTGGCTCGACGCCTTCGGCGTGCAGAACACGGTCCTGCGCTTCGACGTCGGCTTCCGCATCGACGAGACGCGCGAGCTGGGCCCGCAGTACTACTTCGGCGCGGGGCAGTCGTTCTGACCGCCCCTGCCCCGCCCGCCGACCTCGGCCTGACGCCGCGCGCCGCCGTCGGCCTGCTCCTGGGCCTCCTCGGCGTCGTCCTCGCGTGCGCCGCCCTGGCCCTCCTCGTGCGCGGCCCGTGCGAGGCCGCCGGGGCCGCGCTCGTCGAGCGCCTGGGGCCGGGCGGCGTCCTCCTGGGCGTGGTCCTGGCCGAGGCCAGCCCGGTGCCGCTCGCCGGCGAGCCGCTCCTCTACCTCGGCCTCCGCGGCGGGCTCTCGCTCCCGGCCGTGGCCCTCCTGGGCTGCGTCGGCAACCTGCTCGCGGCCGCCCTCTCCTACGCCTGCGGCGCGGCCCTGCGCCCCCTCGGCCTCGTCGAGCGCGCCCTCGGCGCGCGCCGTGCGCCGGCCGAGGACGTCGTCCGCCGCCGCGGCGCGTGGGGGCTGGTGATCGCGTCGCTCACGCCGCTCCCCTTCGGCACGCTCGCCTGGGTGGCCGGCGCCCTGCGCCTGCCGCTCGTGCCCTACGCCCTGGCGTGCACGGTCCGCGTGCCGAAGGTGCTCATCTACCTGGCGGCGATGGAGGCGGGCTGGGCGCTGGGGGGGTGAGGAGGGATCACCACAGAGGAGCAGAGGGAGCAGAGGTCGTCTCGGCGGAGACGCGCGCGACGAAGGTGAGGAGCATGGGCAGGAACTGCTCGTGAGCTGCTCCCTGGCGGGCCCGAAGGCCGTCGGGGCCAGCGCCCTTGCACCGGAACAGCGCGTGCTCACCCCCGGTCATGACTCCTCGACGCGAGAGGTTCGCCGACATCCACCCGGACTGGACCGAGCCGATCGTGGGCGCCGCCATCGAGGTGCACAGGGAGCTCGGGCCCGGACTCCTGGAGTCGACGTATCAGGCGTGTCTCGCCCATGAGCTCCGCTCGCGGAGCATCCCCTTCGTTCGCGAGCTGCCCTTGCCCATCTCCTACAAGGGCCTCCTGCTCGAGTCGTTCGCGAGCTGCCCTTGCCCATCTTCTACAAGGGCCTCCTGCTCGAGTGTTGCTATCGGCTGGACCTGCTGGTCCGGGGGCGCGTGATCGTCGAGATCAAGTCCGTCGAGGCGATCGGGCCCATCCACATCGCGCAGGTGATCACGTACCTGCGCATCAAGAAGCTACCGGTCGCGCTGCTCCTCAACTTCAACGTAGAACGCATGGTCGAGGGTGTTCACCGCCTGGTGAACACGCTCGCGCTCCCGCCGTGGAGTCCGCCCTCTGCTCCCTCTGCTCCTCTGTTGTGAGCCCATCCTCGGACGGAGGGCGGAGGGCGGAGGGCGGGAGGTCAGGGGCCCGGGGTGGTCGCCCGCACCTCGAGCGGGTGGTCCCACTCGTTGAGGTACTGCTGGTGGTCGCCCACCTCGAACGGCGGCGCCGCGTACCACACCACGTAGTCGCCCGGGTAGGTGCCCTCGCGCAGGCCGCGCATGTCGACGTAGTAGCCGTTGGTGCCGAACGCCCCGGGCTCGAACTCGACCCCGGCATCGCTCTCGGGGCGCCGGTGGTACTCGTCGTCGATGTAGACCAGCCGGTTCGTCGGCCGCCGCATGCCCTCCGGGATCACGAACTTGGTGATGATCCCGCCGTCGGGCCCGAACATGCAGTTCCACTCGGGCCAGTCCATCTTCAGCCCGCGCTCGGCCGCCGAGGTGCGCCCGTCGATGTCGACCGGCTCGGGGTTGTGCGAGTTGTAGAACTTCCAGCCCTTGGCGTCCTTCGACAGGTCCATGCACAGCGTGTAGGACGACTCGCCCGACTTGTCGAGGTTCACCGGGCAGCGGGCGTTGGTCGGCATGGAGACCTTGTTCGGCCAGAGCATCACGTAGGAGTCCGGCGCCGAGGCCCACATGCCGAGGGCCAGGTAGACCTGCAGCAGGTTCTGCGCGATCACGCGGATCGGCCCTGCGCGCCAGGCGCCGAGCTCCACGCGGATGTCGTTGCTCTGGCGGACGACCTCGACCCACATGAACGACACGACGGCGCGGACGATCGTGCTGTCGATCACGTTGGGCCCGCGGCGGCTGGGCACCTCGTCGAAGAACGAGGCGAACGTGGCCCGCACTGCGTTCTTGCGCGAGCGGTCGTTGTCGAACACGAAGCGCTCGCCCTGCCAGGTCCAGGTCACGTCGCCCTTGCCGTGGTCGCGCGGGGTGAGCGCGACGAGCGAGGTGGCCACGTTGCCCGGGACCACCGGGCCGTCGAAGCGGAACACGTAGACCCAGGCCAGGCCGCCCGTGAGCGGGTCCTTGAGCTCGAGCTCCTGCACGGCCGTGTGGCCGGGCACCATCCCGAAGCGCTCGGGGCTGAGGCGCTCGCCGGCATCGCGCGAGAGGAACACGAGCTCGTCGTTGCCGTCCATGAGCCCGCGGTCCTCGTCGCGGACCCGCTTGTCGACCGGCCCCTGGTCGTAGCAGTAGGTGCCGGCCGCGTTGCGCTCGTCGATCTGGTAGACGATCGGCACGGGGAAGCCGCCGCGCGCGGCGTAGAGGCGCAGGCGGCTGATCGACGCGCCGAGGATCTTCGGGCCGAGCGCGCGCCCGGGCACGACGACCGTGTCGACGGTCCGCGTGAGCGTCCGCGGCGCGGCCTGGCCCCGGGCGACGCCCGGGTGGCCCAGGGCCCCGACCAGCACGAGCAGCACGAGCGCGATCCTGCGCACTGACACGACCCCCCGCCCCTGCCCTTCGGAGCTCGCCGAGCGCCCGAGGAGCTCGCCGAGCGCCCGAGAGTATGGGCGAGCGGGCCGACCGACAAGCCCCCCCGGCGCGCGGGGGCGCGCGGCCGCGGCGCGGAAGCGCCGGAAGGTCCGTCGCTTCCGGCGTTGACGGCGGATTCCCCCTGCGGTACCTTCCGCCGCTCGTCCGCGACCTGCGCCACGAGGGGGAGCGTGCCCATGTCGTCCGAGGCGCCGAGCCACGTCGCCGGCTACACCGTCATGCGGAGGCTCCGCGTCGGGGTGTTCGGCTCCGACTACCTCGGCCACAGCAGCGAGGGGCTGCGCCTGGTCAAGGTGCTGCGCGAGGGCGAGGGCCTCGCCGTGCCCGAGGAGGCCTACGCGGCCCTGGCGGGCGACGCGCACCTGCTGCACTTCGAGGCCGGCGCCGCGCTCAACCAGGACCAGCGCGTCCTCACCGCGCACACGCTCCAGGCGGCCGCCTTCGGCGTGCTCGTCGGCGGCAGCCCGCTGCAGAACGAGTGCCTCGAGACCACGCGCGAGTTCGACACCGACCAGCGCGTCGCCTCGACCCTGCGCGGCACGACGCTCGTGCAGCGCGTGCAGCTCCTGGCGCAGGTCGCCAAGGCCCTGGCGCGCCTGCACGAGGCCGGGCGGACGGCGCCCTACATCACGCCCTGGAACCTCGTCCTCGAGGCCGACCAGCCGCGGCTCGCCGAGGTCGGCCTGGGCTACCGGCCCGACGACCCGAAGTTCGACGCGGCGCGCGTCCCCGAGGACGTCCTCGTCTACCTGGCCCCCGAGGTCCAGCGCGCCATCGCGCAGCGCACGGTGGTCCAGGTCTCGCCGGCGGCCGACGTCTACGCGCTGGCGGCCACGGCGCGCTCGGTGCTCCTCAACCACGTGGCCGACCCCGCGCCCGGCAAGCAGCCCGGGGCCGCGCGCCGTGACCTGGCCCTCGCCGGCGGCGGCCTGCGCCTCGACGCGCACAAGACCTTCTCGCGCGAGCTCGAGGCGCTCCTGCGCTCGGCGCTCGCGCTCGACCCGTCGCGCCGGCCGTCGGCGGCCCAGCTCGCCGCGCGCCTGGGCGAGCTCGTGGCGGCCGACCGCGTGGCCTACACGCCGCCGCCGGTGTGGCCGCTCTACGCCGGGGTCGGCGCCGGCGTGGTCGGAGCGCTCCTCCTCGTGATCTTCGTCGTCCTGCCGCTCCTGCGCGGGCCGGCCGACCTGGTCAAGGCGCGCCGCGCCTACGCCGCGGCCACGCGCCAGGCCGACCTCGCCCAGCGCGAGGAGGCGCTGAAGGCGGCGACGGTCACCCTGGCCGAGGGCAAGGTCGAGGTCCTGCCCGAGGCGCGGCGCCTGCTCGCGGTGACGCGCTACGTGCGCTGGGCCCGCTCGCAGAAGGACGCGGCCGCCGCCCCCGAGGCCGGCGCGCCCGACCTCGCGGCGCTGCTCGCCGACCTCGAGCGCGACGTCGTCGCCGGCCACGACGACGGCCTGGCCCGGACGACCCGCCTGGTCGTGGCGACGCTCCGGCGCTGGGACCTGGGCGGCGCGGCGCGCGAGGCGGCCGACGCCGAGCTCGACGCCCTGTCGAAGCCCGACGTGCGCCCGGAGGTCCTGCGCGACCTCGCGGCCGCCGCGCGCGCGCTCACGGCGACGGGCGAGGAGCGCCGGCCGGCGCAGGACGAGCTGACGCGCTGGGCCGAGGCGGCCGCGAGCGCCAGCGCCGACGCCGGGCTCCTGGCCCAGGGCTACATCGCGCACGGGGAGCGCGACGGCTACGAGGGCGACCCCGACCTGCAGGAGAAGCCCGTCCCGGTCGGGCTCGACTCGGCCTGGCTCGGGCGCCTGCTCGCCGGCCGGGTGCAGGCCCTCCTCGGGCGCCACGAGGACGCGCGCTCGAAGCTCGCCGCCGCCCACGACGTCGCCACCTTCGCCACGACCGCGGCCTACGGGCTCGAGCTGGCCGCGCGCGGCGCCCGCCCCGACGACCTCGCCCTCGGGCGCAAGCTCCTCGACGCCGCGCGCGCCCGCCGTGGTCCCTTCGCCGAGGCGCTCCTGGCGCAGGGCAGGATCGAGCTGCGCCAGGCCCACGCAGGCGGGCAGGCCGCCGGCTTCACCCGCGCGGCCGAGGCCTTCCAGCAGGCCACCGGTGTCCCCGCCGACACGCCGGGCACCGACGTGGCGAAGCTCGCCCTGGCCCTCGAGCTCGAGGCGCGCCTGCACGAGGCCGCCGCCCTGGCGGCCGCCCCCGAGCAGGCCGACGAGGCCCTGCGCAAGCTCGACGCGCTGGCCCGCCGCCTCCAGGAGGTGCTGCCGGCGGCCGCCGACGCCTACGGCCCGGACCTGAGCATCGCCCGCGGCGTGGCGCGCGCGAACAAGGGCGAGCCGGCCGCCGCCGACCTGGCCGCGCTGTTCAAGGGCGGCCAGCTCAGCCAGGGGCTGGCCGACCTGCCGGCCCTCGACCCGCCGCCCGTGACCCGCGCCCTCGGCCGGGCGAAGGCCCTCCAGGCGATCACGGCCGAGAGCCTGGCGCGGGCCGAGGCGCTCTCGCTCACGGCGCCGAAGCGCGAGGACGTCGCGGCCGCCGAGCGGGCGATCCAGGACGTGCTCCAGATCGCCAGCCTGCCCGAGGCCAAGGGCGCCCTCGACCTGGCCCGCGTGCACCTGGCCAACGCCCGGGTCCTGGTGGGCAAGTTCCTCACGACTGACGGCCGCGCCGCCGACGACGCCCTGGCCGCGGCCCGCAAGGCCTACCAGGACGCGCGCGACGCCGCCGACGTGGCCACGCCCGAGGGCGCGCAGCGCTGGCTCGACGCGCTCAAGGGCCGCCTCGACGTCGCCACCCGGCAGCTGCAGAAGCTCGGCCAGGCGGCCTCGCTCGAGCAGGCGCTGCCCATCCTGCGCCAGGCGCGCAAGGACCTGGCCGAGGCGGCGGCCGGGGTGCCGCGCCCCGTCCAGCGCCTGTTCGAGGCGTTCGTGCCCGACCAGCAGCGCGCGCTGCGCACGCGGCAGCTCGAGCAGGTCGAGGCCTGGGCCGAGCAGCGCCGGGCCGAGTGGAACCAGATCGACATCGCGGCCCCGCGCTACCCCGAGGACGTGGCCACGCAGGAGCTCGCGACGCTCGAGGAGACGGCGGGCCTGTTCCGGCAGGACGGCCGCTACGAGGTCCAGGAGGGCGCCCTGCGCTTCCGGCTGGGCACGCTCCTGCGCTGGATGTCGCTCCTCGACCGGGCCAAGCGCCTCAACCCGCGCGTCTACGAGCACGCGCGCGCGGCGCTCGAGCTCACCGACCCGATCGACGCCCAGGACGAGCCGCGCGTCGAGCCCCTGCGCGAGCGGCTCAACTACCTGCTCGGCTGGGTGGCCCTCAACGAGGGGCCGTCGCTCGCCGGGCAGGTGAGCGACCCCAAGGCCTTCGGCTACGACGCCCTGGCCCGGGCGGCCGGCGCGCGCGACTTCAACGACCTGCGCGCGCGCGTGGCCAGCAAGGACGGCTTCACCGCCCGCTCGCCCGACGCCGTGCGGGCCATCGCCCAGGACATCGTGGCCACCTATGAGGCCGGCCCCCTGGCCGTGCCGCCCGACCCGAAGCCGGGCGCCGAGGTCCGCGGGGCGCGCGAGGTGATGCAGCGGCTGGACTTCGCCACGCGCATCGACGCGCGCAACGCCGGCGCCTTCCTCATCCTGGCGCGCGTCCAGTTCTCGATCGGCCCCGAGCAGTACGAGGCCGCCTTCCGCAACGCGCAGCGCGCCTACGAGCTGGCGCAGGCCGCCGGCCCGCAGGGGCTGGCGACGCTCGTCCAGGCCTCGCGCCTCTACTGCTACGCCCGCTCGCAGATGCCGGGCGCCGACGAGGCGATCGCCGGCCAGGAGCTGCGCGCGATCGCCACGCGCGGGCGCGACGCGGCGCGCGACCTGTTCCAGCGCGACCAGGCGGCGCAGAACGCGTCGTTCAACTACGGCCCGGCCTACTGGGTCGCCAAGAGCTTCTACGTCAAGGGGCAGCAGCTCCGCGCGCAGAACAAGTCGGCCGACGCGATCGCCGAGCTCGACCAGGCGGTCCGCGCCTACGACGAGTTCGAGCGGCTCGTGGCCGGCCGCGACGCGCCCGCCGAGGCGGCTCAGGCCGACCACGTGCGCGAGAAGCTCAACGCCAACAACCTGCTCCGCGTCCTGCGGGGCCAGAGGTGAGCTCGATGTCCTCCTCTCCGCGCATCGTCGCCCTGCTGGCCCTGGCGGCCGCCCTCCACGGCTGCGCCAGCCCCTGCGAGGGGTTCAACCCCTACCGCGAGTACAAGCGCCAGCCCGAGCGGGGCAACTCGGACAAGCCCGCCGTCGACGTGGCGCCGGGCCGCTTCTACCTGGCCTGCTACGTGGCCCGCGCCGAGGACGACGGCTTCGCCAAGCAGGCGGTCGAGCAGGCGCTGCAGGAGAGCGGCGGCGGCGGCGTGACGCAGGTCTCGGGCGAGGAGCGCACGGGCATCCTGCGCCGCTTCGCCCACGCCACGGGCGGCCCCTACTGGGACGGCTCGCAGTCGGCCGGCCTGCGGCTGCGCGTCGGCCAGTACCGCGTGGTCTTCGACGCGGCGTCGCTCAACCTGGCCTCCGACTTCGACGTGGAGTGGACCGCCGGCCCCGACGGCCAGAACAAGCCGCTCGCCCTGCCGGTGAACACCGACGGCTCGCACGTGACGCTCGTGCACAACGGCCGCACCGAGTACGAGCTGATCTTCGACGGCGACAAGGTCACCGAGCGCGGCGGCCTCCTCGTGCCGAGCAGCTATGACAAGCCGAGCGCCGGGCGCCGCTTCAGCCCGCTGCCCTTCAAGCTCAAGTTCGGCGCGCGCGGCCAGGGCGGGCTCGTGCAGGCGGGCGAGGAGCTGCGCATCGAGGCCAAGATGGAGGACGTGAAGGTCATCGACGACCCGAAGCTCCTCCTGTTCGAGGTCAACGGCTTCTCGGGCGACATGAGCGCGTTCCTCTGCCACCTGCTCAGCCGCGACCTCAAGGTCGGCAAGGACGGCGACGACCCCAACGCCCCGATCGTGTCGTTCACCATGCGCCAGACCGACGTGTGGCTGAACGCGACCGTCGGCAAGGGCGCCGCGGCCATGACGCTCAAGGCCGACTGGACCGTGTTCAGCGCGGCCGACCGCGCCTCGTCGCTGCAGGTCGAGGTGCCGGGCGTCGGCAACTTCACCGAGTCGGACGACGCGGGCCGCGGGCACAAGCTCACGCAGCGCTTCGACGGCGTGAACCTGATCATCGAGTTCGAGGTGCAGCTCGACCCGAGCAAGCGGCCCGAGGGCGAGTTCGTGACCTTCAGCTACCGCATCGGCGGCAGCGGGCCGGAGTCGCGCGAGCGGGTGCGGCACTCGCTGGCGGCGCCGAAGTAGTCGGAAGAGAGAGGGCGGGACCCGTGGCGAACACCCCCGAGGCGCTGCTGCACAAGTTCGACGACCTGTCGCGCATCGCCGGCTCCCTCTCGGAGCTGGGCGCGGCGCTCCAGGCGTCGCGCAGCTACCGCGAGCCGTTCCCCTGGGAGCAGTGGCGCGAGAAGCTCGAGGTGCAGCTCGAGCAGCTGCGCGAGCGGCGCTTCCGCCTGGCGTTCGCCGGCGGCTTCTCGGTGGGCAAGTCCTACCTGGTGAGCGCGTTCCTCGGCCGGGCCGGGCTCCTGCCCAGCTACAACAAGCCGACGACCGGCGTGTGCTGCGGGATCCGCAAGGGCTCGCGGCGCGTGCTCGAGGTGAGCTACTGGAGCCGCACCGAGTCGGACGAGATGCAGCGCTTCTACCTCAACGAGCTGGGCGTGCCGCGGAGCGTGCCCATCGCCGAGGGGCCAGCGGCGGTCGAGGCCATGAAGGCGCAGATCCCGGTCGAGAAGCGCCGGGTCATCGACGACTACACCTTCCTGCGCCGGGCCCACGAGAAGTTCGCCCACAAGCTGGGCACGACGCACGAGGTCGAGATCACCGAGGTGCGGGCCGAGCACCGCGCCGCGCCGTCGGTCCAGGACTACCCCTGGCTCAACTACATCCTCAAGGTCGACCCGACCGAGGGCGAGCCGAACCAGGACCTCCTGCGCGCGATCAAGCAGGTCATCCTCCACGTCGACTCGCCCTACCTGTCGGACACGGTCGAGATCCTCGACCTGCCCGGCGCCGGCGCGAGCGACCCGCTCGACGGGTTCATCCAGCGCTACTTCCTGCACAAGAGCGACGGCGCCGTGGTCACGACGCGGGCCACCGACCCGTTCGGCGAGCAGGAGCAGGCGGTCATCGACATCCTGAAGGAGAACCGCGGCTCGCTCGCCGGGCGCGTGTTCGTCACGGTGACCATGTTCGACCGTCTGGCCGGCCCCGAGCTCGAGCCCGAGCGGCTCGACAAGGAGTACCGGGCCCTGCGCCGCCGCCTGCGCGAGGACGCCGGGCTCGGCGACGACACGCCGTTCTTCTACGTGTCGCCGTTCATCACGGCGCTGGCCGAGCGCGAGCGCACGGGCGAGAAGCTGACGGAGAACGACCAGAAGAGCCTCTCGGCCGCCCGCGGCTGGCCGGCGCCCCGCACGGGGGTGGCCGACCTCGACCGGCTGCTGGCCACCTACAAGAACGACGGCGGCCTGCCCGACGTGCGCGACCTGCTGCTGAAGAGCTTCCGCTCGAGCATGGTGCGCCTGAAGCTGCAGCAGATCGCCCGGGGGCTCCAGCACCTCACGCACCAGCTCGAGGCGGCCTACAAGAAGCGCTGGGAGGCCGCGCAGCGCGACTCGGCGCGCGAGGGCGCGCGCCGGATCACGGCCGCGATCAAGTACCTGCACGCGTCCAGGGACGGCTTCGTGAAGCGCTCGCAGCGCTTCCGCCGCGAGGTGGTGCAGAAGCAGCCGTTCGACGAGGCGTTCAAGCAGGTCCTCGACCGGATCACGCAGCGCATCCAGCTCTACATGCAGCGCTGCAACGAGGAGCGCCTGCGCCAGGAGTTCGACGGCCTGGGCGGCGGCCGCGACCCGGTGGAGCTCCTGAACCGCTTCCGCGAGTCGACCGAGGCGGCGCTGCTCGAGGAGTTCAGCGAGCTCATCTGGGACCGCGCCCCGCGCCCGACCTTCTCCATGGCCGACGGCGACGACCTCGACGACGGGCTGCCCGAGCCCGAGCCGGACCACCATCCGGTGGCGCCGCTGGCGGCCGACCTGCGCGGCGCCCTGCGCCGGCACATCCGCGACGGCTACTACGCGGCGATCGGCAAGGACGAGCTGCACACGCTGGTGCAGAACCTCCTGCCGAACAACCCCGACGAGCGCGTCTTCTTCCAGCGCGTGTTCGAGGAGCTCGACCTCGCGCTCGAGATCACCACGCGCAACTTCGTCACCCGCGAGGCGCTCGAGCTCAACGACAGCACCGAGTTCGACGACCTCGCCAAGGGCTCGTCCGAGTTCCCCGACTGGGCCCGGCGCTACGGCAAGGACTACGGGCAGGCCTTCCAGAAGCGGCTCGAGCGCTACTGCCGCAACCTCAAGGGTTACCTGTGGAACCTGTACTTCAAGCACCTCGACGAGGCGGAGCGGCGCCTGGGGAGCTTCCTCGGCAGCGACGACCTGCTGGGGCTGGTGACGGTCCACATCGACGACATCGAGCTCCCCAACGCCGGCGGCGCGCTCGGCTCGCCGGCGCAGCTCCTCGAGCACATGGAGAAGTGGAAGACCGTCGACGCGGCGATCACCACGCTGGAGCGCGAGGTCGCGGGGTAGCACCATGCGCGCGGCGCTCGGGGTCGCGCTCGTCGTGTGCGCGCCCTCGCGGTCGTGCAGGGTGATCAGCTCCAGGGCGAAGGCCTCGCCCTGATGTCAGGGCCGCGGCGGATCGTCGAGCGCCGCGAGCACCTCGTCGAGCGTCGCCGCGACCGCTGCGCGCCGCACGAGCCGGTCCAGCACATCAGCGCCGGTGATCGCGTCGAGCCGCGCCGCGAGGTCCCGTGGCAACTCCCCGAAGCGGGCCTCGAGCAGCGCGCGGAGGGCGGCGCGCTGGCCCCTCTCCTCGCCGCGGGCCTCGCCGCGGGCCTCGCCGCGGGCCTCGCCGCGGGCCTCGCCGCGGGCCTCCGCCTTGACCTCGAAGTCCATCCGATACGGCATGGCGCGCTCCTTCTCGATGGCGCTCAGCTCCTGCGCGAAGGCCTCCTCCTGCGGAAGGGGGAGCCCCAGGAGCCAGTCGAGGAACCGGAACAGCTCGAGGACGTCCTCCCGCTCGTAGCCGCGATCGTACAGGCTGCGGACGAGCCGCACTTTCCACTGTAACCGGCCGTCCGGGTCCTTCCGCGTCCGCAGCGACGCCACGTGGGCGAGGACGACCAGGGCAAACGGGTTCGGGTCGGCGAGGAGCTCGGCCTCACGGGTGGCGAAGTCGATGAGCTTCGCCGTCGGGAACGCGAGCCGCTCACGCGTGCCGAGGACCTCCTCCTCATACGCCGCCGGCCGCCAGTCGTCACGCTCGTCCGCGAGCACGACGAGGCAGGCGACCGGCCGGGCGTACCGGTCATGGATCCGGTTGCGGTACAGCCGGATCCGCGCGGGCAGCTCGGCGTCGACCTGCCCCTGCACCTCGACGTGCAGCACGATCCAGACCTCGCCGCCGCCCCGCAGGTGGACCTTGAAGAGCTTGTCCGCGAGCCGCCGCCCGAGCTCGGCGTCGCGCACGACCTGCTGGAGCTCGCCGTCGAGCGCCTCCCACCGGCGCGCCCAGTCGACCTCGGCGTGCGCCGCCGGGAACAGGAGCTGCAAGGCCGCGTCGAGGTACCTCTCCAGCGCCTCCTTCCACGGGCTGTCGCGATCGTCGCGATCGCGGCGATCACTCGCCATGCCGGCCTCTCGCCCGACCGCGCCCGAGGTCGCGCGGTCGGGTTCCGTTCGGGCCCAGGATCCCACGGGGGTCCGACAGCCCGGCGCGACACCCGGCCCTACATTCGCCTGACCGCGCAGGGCACAATGCGCGCCGCACAGCGGGGGGCCGGATGTCCGACATCGTCATCAAGCCGGGGCTCGTCAGCCGGAATCCGTTCTTCGTCTCCAAGCGGGCGGCCGAGTTCAAGCAGACGATCTACTACCGGGGGACGGAGGACTTCCTCCACGTCGAGTTCCCCATGACGCAGCCCTGGTGCTACGTCCTGCCGCAGCAGTTCACGCTGGGCGGCGACACGGGCAAGCTGCACGAGACGATCCGCATCTACGTGCAGCCGCAGCACCCGTCCTTCCCCAAGCAGAAGGACATCACGCTCGACGTGCGCCTCAACGCGCGCACGCCCTCGGGCAAGCGCCTGCTCACGATCCCCGTCTACCTGCAGGACATCCAGCCCATCCAGGACTTCGAGGGCGTGGTCGCCATGGACTTCGGCACGTCCTCGTGCTGCGTGGCGTTCATCGAGCACCACGACGGGTCGGCGACGGTCAAGCCGATCAAGTTCGAGGACGGCTGGCCGCCGCGCTTCGACAGCATCGCCTCGCTCCTCTACTTCGCCGACCACGGCAACCCGGTCGCCCCCGACTTCGAGATCGGCAACTCGGCGCTCCTCGCCTGGCGCGGCAGCGGCGGCGACCCCGAGGCCGACGCACAGGACGACGGCGCCCAGGGCCCGGCCGACGACGCGCCGCTGTCGGCGTTCAAGTACTCGGTCAAGCGCTACCTGGGCACCGGCCGCAAGACGTACGTGCTCAACAACCGCATCAAGACCGACGCCCGCCCGGCCTTCTACGACTACGAGCAGCTGTGCGGGTTCGTCGTCCAGCGCGTCCTCACCCAGGCCGAGGACCAGCTCGGCCGACGCGTGAAGCAGCTCGTGGCCACCTACCCGACGACCTTCAGCACCACGCAGCTCGAGGCGCTCAAGCGCGTGTTCGCCAACCTGGGCTTCACGGGCGACGCGCTGAACCTGGGCTACGACGAGGCCAACGCGGTCACGCTCGACTACTTCAACCAGGCGCTGTCGAACAACTCGATCCTGGTGCTCAAGGCGATCTTCCCCTCGCCCAGCTACGTCCTCACCTTCGACTTCGGCGGCGGCACGCTGGACATCACCGTCATCCAGCTCGACATCCGCGAGGCCGGCGCCACCCACGAGGTGCAGACGCAGGTGATCGGCGTCGCCGGGGCGCGCCACTTCGCCGGCGACAACATCTCGCTCCAGCTGTTCAAGGTGCTCAAGGCCACGATCGCCACCTACCTGGCCGAGGCCGGGATCGAGCCGGGCGACGTCGACGACCGCGACGCCTACCGCGGGGCCCTCGACGCCCTGCGCGGCGAGGCCGAGACGATCCGCCGCCGCCTGGCCGCCGGCCAGGACCTCGACAAGCAGCACGAGGACATCATCGACGACGTGCTCCCCACCCGCTACGACCCGTCGAGCGAGGGGAGCAACGACCGCGCGCGCCGCCACTTCTTCGAGCTGTGGGACGCCGCCGAGGGGATCAAGAAGCGCTTCGGCACGCCGGACGCGGAGGGCCGCTACCCCGACGAGGTCGTCCTCGCCGTGCCCATGCCGCGCGTGCAGGAGTACTGCGGCGTCGACTTCACGCAGGTGAGCGACATCGTCATCAAGCGCGAGCACTACGAGCCGCGGATCGCCCCGCAGATCCGCGAGGCGCTGGAGAAGGCCCGCCGCCTCGTCCCGGGCAACGAGCCGCTGGGCCTGGCGATCCTCTCGGGCAACAGCTCGCGCCTGCCGATCGTGCGGGCGCTGGCCCAGGAGATCCTGGGCCTCGATGCGCGCAACGTCCACTTCGACCCCGACGGCTGCAAGGTCGCCGTCGCCCGCGGCGCGGCCTTCGCGCGGCGAAACGACCTCGTGCCCACGCGCATCAAGTACCGCCTGGGCAACCTGCTGAAGAGCCTCCCCTGGGAGGTCGGCGCGCGCGTCGGCGGGGCGCCGTTCGAGTCGTTCTTCGAGCGCGGCACCGACCTGCCCACGGCGCAGCCCTACGTGTTCGAGCCGCCGACCGAGGCGCAGATCCTGCACATCTTCAGCCGCCTGTCGAAGCTCGACGAGCGGCTGGACGAGATCGGCTACTTCGACTTCTCGCGCCCGCCGACCGGCCGCGCCATGCCGCCCGAGCTCGCCCGGGCGGTCAAGACGGGCCAGGGGAAGAAGCGCGGCGTGACCCTCGGGCGCAAGAAGAAGCCCGACGACCCGCCGGCCGGCAAGCCGATCACGGTGTGGATCGACCAGGACCGGCAGCTCTTCGCCGAGAAGGAGGGCAAGTCCTACGCGCTGAACTATCAGCCCGAGGACTTCCCGCCCGAGCTCGACCCGTTCAGCGGGGCGCACTGACCCGGCGCCCATGAGCGACCTGACCGCGACCACCGCCGTCGAGGCCGCCGCGCCGGACCCCGGCCCCGCGCGCGACGTTCCGTGGGCCGCGGCCGTCGTCGACGCCCTGCGCGCGCTGCTGACCGCCGACGCCGAGGTCGAGGCGACCCTCGCGCGCCTGCACGCGGCGCTGCAGGAGGGGGCGCCGGCGGGGCTGACGGCCGCGCTGGAGGCGCTCCTGGCCGAGCGCCGGCTCGTAGCCTTCCCGCGCGACCGCGCGCAGGCGCGCGCCGACGTGGTCGCGGGCGCGCCGGGCTACGAGGTCGCGCGCGAGGCGAGCGACGACGCCCCCCGCGACGAGGTGCTGCGCGTCGAGCGCCGCGGCCTGAGAGACGCGGCCGGCGCCGTCGTCGCGCCGGCCCGGGTCGTCGTCTCGCGCGGGCCGCGCGACCCGCTCGAGGCCGCGCTGGCCGACCTCGAGGACGTGCTCCGCCGCACGCCGGTGCCTCAGGGGGCGCCGGCGCTCGAGGTGGGGGCCGCGCGCGAGGCCCTGGCCCGCGGCGACGACCCCGACCTCCCGGCGCTCTGCCGGGCGCTGGCCTCGGCCGACGCGCTCGGCGACGAGGTCGTCGACCTGACCCTGCGCGACGTCTACCGCCTCCTGGAGGCCGTCGGCGTCGAGGCGCTGCCCGCCCCGGGCGCGGGCCGCCTGCCCCCGGACGCGCCACGCGACGAGGTCGAGGCGCGCGACGCGCCGACGCCGGCCGGCGCCCTCGTCGCCGTCCGCCGGCGCGGGTTCGCCCGGCGGGGCGAGGTCCTCCTTGGCCCCGGCGGCCGTGGTCTCGCGCGGCCCGCTGTTGCCCGGCGTGCGCCTCCTCGACCGCCTCGCCGCCGAGGAGGGCCCGCTGGTGACGCTCGCCGCGCTGGCCGCCGACCTGGACGCGCGTCGACGGGCGCGCGACGCGCACGCGCTCCTGGCGCAGACCGCCGCGCCGCGCGAGGCCCTCGTGGCCGCCGCGCTCGACCTGACGCGCGCGCTCGAGCGCACGGGCGACGCCCTGGGGGCGGCGCGCGGCCCGGTCGACGCCCTGATCGCCGGCGACCTCCTGCCGGCGCTCGCCGCCCTCGACCCGGAGGTCGAGTCGCTGCCGCCGCCCGGCCAGGCGGCCGTCGACGACCCGGCCCTCTACGAGGTCGAGGAGGCGCACGACGAGCGCGCGCCGCCCGGCGCCCTCCTGGCCGTCCGACGCGTGGGCCTGGTCGACCGCCGCGGCGGCGTGCGGCGCGTGCATCCGGCGCGCGTCGTCGTGAGCCTCGGCCCGCGCTCCGCGCTCGACCAGGCGCTCGACGCGCTCCTCGCCGCCTGGACCGCGCCTGCCGCGGACACGCCGCGGGCGCGGACCGGCCGGCGCTCTCCGGAGGCCAGCCCGGCGCATGTCGGCCTCGCGCAGGTCGAAGACCGCGCCCGCGCCCTCAGGAGCGCCGCGCGCGACGGCCAGGAGCGGCAGGTGGCCGACGAGGCCGCGGCGCTGCTGGACCTCGTCGAGCCGGCGGCCGACGGACGGTCAGGCCTGGCCGAGGCCCTCGGCGCGCTCGGCCAGGCGCTCGGCGGGCTGGGCGTCGAGGTGGTCGACGCCCCGGGCGACGGCGCTGACCGGCCAGGCCTGGCCCCACGGCACGTCTTCTCGCCGCGCCCCGCCGGCGAGGCGCTCGGCGTGACGCGCCGGGCGCTCCTCGTCGACGGGAAGGTCGTGCGGCCGGGCGAGGTGGCCCGGAGCCTCGGCCCGCGGCCGGCGCTCCTGGGCGTCGTGGACGCGCTCGAGCCCGCCCTGGCCGGCCTCCGCGACGACCTGCGCGCCCCGCTCGACGCGCGCGTCGGCCTCGAGCGCGCCGTCGAGGCCGACCTGCTCGCCGGTCGCCAGCCGCTCGGCGCGGGGAGCCCCCGCGACCGCGCCGTGGCTCTGCTCGACGCGCTCGACCGCGCCCGCGAGGCCGGCGGCGGCGCGCTCGAGGCGGTCCTGCGCGGCCCGCTGCGCGCGGCCCTCGCGGCGGAGGGCCTGGACCTGGTCCCGGCCCCCGGCGAGCCGCTCGACCCGGCGCTGCTCGCGCGGACCGACGCCGTGGCCGAGGTCCAGGGGCGGCCGTCGGCGCGGCCGCGCGGCGAGGTCCTCGGGGTGCAGGCCCACGGCCTCGTCGCCCCGAGCGAGGAGGGCGCCGCCGCCGTCGTCCGGCCGGCGCGCGTCGTCGTGAGCCTCGGCGTCGACGAGGCCGGCCTGGCCGCCCTCGAGGCCGCGCTGGCGTCCGCGCGGGAGGCCGCCCCGACCGAGGCGGGCGCGCTGGCCGCGCTCGTCGAGCGCCTGCGCGACGCCCGCGCGCCGCTCGACGAGGCCCGGGCGCTCGACGCGCTGTTCGAGGCTCACGCCGCCGCCTCGCCGGCCGGGCGCGGGCCGCTCGGCGACGCCCTGCGCGCCCTCGGCGCCGAGGTCTTCCCCGCCGTCGGCGACCCCTGGTCGGGGCCGGCGCGGCGCGTCTTCTCGGACGCCGCGCCGGCGGGGCAGGTGCTCGAGGTGCTCACGCCCGGCCTGCGGCGCGGGGACACCGTGCTCCGCCCGCCGGAGGTCGTCGTCAGCCGCGGTCGCCCGGGTGAGGTCGAGCGGGCCGTCGTCTCCGCGCTCGAGGCCGCGCGCGCCGCCGGCGTCGACGACGCCCTCGCCGGCGCGCTCGACGAGGCGGTCGAGCGCGTGGCCGGGCTGCCGGCCGACGACGCGGCGGGGCTCCTCGTCGACCTGCTCGGCCGCCTCGAGGACGCCGGGCACGCCGAGGCGGGCGCCCCGCTCGTCGGCGCCCTCGCCGGGCGCGGCCTGCGCGCCCTGCCCGAGCGCGCCGGCGCCCGCTGGGACGAGGTCGCCGCCGCGGCGGGGGACGGCGCCTTCGAGGCGCCACGCCGGGTGCTCGTCGACGCGCCGCCCGGGTCGATCGTGACCGTCGAGCGGCGGGCGGTCGTGTCGTCGAGCGGGGTCGTGCGGCGCGGCCGCGTGCGGGTCGCCGCCGGCCCGCCGAGCGAGCTCTCTCGCCTGGCCGAGGGCCTGCGCCCCGGGCTCGACGGCGCGCTCGAGGGCGACGCGCGGGCCGCCGCCCTGGCGGAGCTCGACGAGGTCCTCGAGCGGATCGCCGAGGCCCACGCCGAGCGCGGCTACCTGCTCGCGCTGCCGCTCGTGAACCTGCTCCAGCGGCACGACCTCAAGGACAAGCTCGGCGGCGAGCTCAAGGAGTTCCTTCGCCGCCAGAGCGTCAAGGAGATCATCGCCTACCCCACCTACGACGCGAACCGCCTGGGCGTCTCGCGCCTCGAGGAGGTGCGCGTGCGGTCCGACCGGCCCAAGGGCAAGATCGTGCGCGTGCTCCGCCCCGGCTTCGAGCGCACGACGGACGGGGTCGTCCTGCAGAAGGTCCGCGCCGAGGTCTCTCGGTAGTGTGATCGACGGCTGCGGCCGCGGATGCCGGGTGAGGGGGGGCGCGCGCGGGTCGTCGGTGTGGCCGGCCTCCGCGAGCTCCCTCCCGCGGCTGCGGTGCTGCAGCCCATGCGGACCCTACCGCTCGCGGCGTCCGCAGCCGCGGGCCTCTCGCTCGCTCCGGCGGCTCACCGGGGATCCGGCGATCGATATCGGCCGCGCGCGCCTCCCCCTCGCCTCGGCCTCCGCGCCCTCGCCTCGCTTGTGGTTCCATTCCCCCCGTGGGGTCGAGCGTGTCGATCACACGATTGCCTATCTGAGGACGGGCCCTGGTGCGATGGCGGCGGCCGCGTCGCTCCCGGCGGACGATCGCGCGCGCCGCGGCGCGATAGAGTAGGGGCATGAACCGGATCGAGGCCCGGAAGGCGCGCGGGCCGGTGGTCGCGCCGACGAAGCTCGTGGCCGCCGACGAGGTGGCCACCTACCTGACCGACGCCTCGCGCTTCCCCGGCGGTCACACCCCCGCCGTCTACCTGCCGCGGACCGAGGGCGAGGTCGCCTGGGTCGTGCAGAACGAGCGGCGCGTGCTGCCTGTCGGCGCGCAGTCGTCGCTCACGGGCGGGGCGACGCCGAAGGGCGAGGCGCTGCTGTCGCTCGCGCGCATGGACCGCGTGCTGGCGGTCGAGGCGGGCAAGGCGCGCTGCGAGGCGGGCGTGGCCCTCGTCACGCTCGAGCAGGCGCTGGCGGCGAAGGACGCCTGGTACCCGCCCGTGCCCACCTACACCGGCGCGCTCGTCGGCGGCGTCGTGAGCACCAACGCCGCCGGCGCGGCGACCTGGAAGTACGGCTCGACGCGCGACTGGGTGCTCGGCCTCACGGTCGTCCTCGCCTCGGGCGACGTCCTCGACCTGCGCCGCGGCGAGGTCACGGCCTCGCCGGCCGGCGAGTTCGAGGTGGCCCTGACGTCGGGCGAGGTGCTCCGCGTGCCCGTGCCGACGTACCGCATGCCCGACGTCGCCAAGCGCTCTGCCGGCTACCACGCGGCGCCCGGCATGGACCTCGTCGACCTGTTCGTCGGCTCCGAGGGCACGCTCGGCGTGATCACCGAGGTCGAGCTGAAGACGCTGGCCACCCCGCCGCAGCTCCTCGTGCTCCTGGTGCCGTTCCCGCGCGAGAGCGCGGCGCTCGGCTTCTGCGGCGAGCTGCGCGAGGCGTCGCGCGTGACCTGGAAGACGAAGGACCGCCGCGGGCTCGACGTGCGCGCGGTCGAGAGCCTGGACCGCCGCTCGCTCGAGCTCCTGCGCGAGGACGGCGAGGACAAGAAGCACGGGGTCGTCCTCCCCGACGACGCCGACGCGGCGCTGCTCATCCAGCTCGAGGTGCCCGACGACGTCGACGCGGGCGAGGCCTTCGCGCTGTTCGGCGAGGGCGGCAGGCAGCCGGACACGCCGGTCAACCGCCTCCTGCGCCTCCTGCAGACGCGCGGCGTCCTCGACGACGTCGAGGTGGCCCTGCCGGGCGACGACCGGCGCGAGCGGCAGCTCTACGCCATCCGCGAGGCCGTCCCCATGTGCGTGAACCACCGCGTGCAGGCGGCGCAGCGCGAGGTCGACCCCGGGATCCACAAGGTCGCGGCTGACATGATCGTCCCGTTCGCGCGGCTGGAGGAGATGCTCCGCCACTACCGCCACGCGTTCGAGCGGCGCGGCCTGGACCACGCGATCTGGGGCCACATCTCCGACGGCAACCTGCACCCCAACGTGATCCCCCGCTCGCTCGACGACGTCACCGCCGGCAAGGAGGCGATCCTCGAGCTCGGCCGCGACGTCGCCCGCCTGGGCGGCTGCCCGCTCGCGGAGCACGGCACGGGCCGCAACCCGGTGAAGCAGGCGCTCCTGCGCCAGCTCTACGGCGACGAGGGCCTCGCGGCCATGCGCCGCACGCGCCGCGCCCTCGACCCCGACGGCAAGCTGGCCCCGGGCGTCCTCTTCCCCGAGGCGTAGCGGCGACAGGGGCCGCCCGGTCGCGTCGTCCTGACCGGCCGGGGGTGCTCGTGGCCGACGCCAGACTCCGCGCGCTCGAGCGCGCCCTGCTCTCCGACTGCACGGTCGAGGCCGAGGCGGCGGTCCTCGCCGAGCGGCAGCGCCTCGGCCACCTCGACCGCGGGCGGCTGGTCCTGGCCGCCTACGCCGGCTCCGAGGCGGCCGCGCGCGTGCTCGGGTCGTCGGTCCCGACGCTCGACGTGGCGGGCCTGGAGACGACCCAGGGCCTGCGCGCCTGGACGCGCATGACGCACCTCGCCGGCCGGCGCGAGGCGCTCGGCTGCGTCGCCGCGGCGGTCGAGGCGGGGCTCGAGGTCTACGCCGCGACCGGGCGGGCCGAGGCGCTGTTCGTCGCCGCGCACGCGCCGACGCTCGCCGAGGTCCGCGCCCACGTGGAGGGCGACGACCGCGGCGCCCGCGACCGCCTCCGCGCGGCGGCGCGGCTGGCGTCGCCGATCGACGTCGAGTGGTGGTGGGTGCCGGACCGCTGCGCCCACGCGATGGTCTGGCTGGCGCGCGCCGTGGTCGAGCGCGAGCACGACCCGTCGGCCCTGGCGGCGAGCCGCGCGCTGGTGGAGGTCTGGCGGGCCGTCGGCGAGGACCCGGTGGTCGACCTCGTCCTGGGCGCGACGCTCTGCCGCCTGGCGCTGGCCTGACTGGTGTGATCGACGGCTGCGGCCGCGGATGCCGGGCGAGGGGGGGGGCGCGCGCGGGTCGTAGGATCAGGCGATCGATCCGACCCGCGCGCGCTCCCCCCTCGCCTCGGCCTCCGCGGCCTCGCCTCGCTCGCTGCTCCGATCGAAGGCTGGGCTCCAGCGCTCCACGGTCGGAGCCGATTGCTTCATGGGCTCTGAGTGGTGTGATCGACGGCTTCGGCCGCGGATGCCGGGCGAGGGGGGCGCGCGTGGGTCGTAGATCCGGTCACCAGGACTCTCCGGCGAGCGTCGATTGCCGAGGGTCTGGCCAGGAGGTCGCCGCGGACACCGCTCGAGGCGAGGCTCTCGGTGACCTCGGTGTGTCCACGTGCCCTCCGTGGCCGTCCTCTACACGTCAGCGGAAGCAGTTGCTGCGGTCACTTGAGCTCCCAGAACCAGACCTGCTTCGAGCGCTCGAAGTAGTCGTCGTTGCCGCTGCCCTGGCGCTCGCCGTTCCACACGTCGATGTGGTCGCCGGTGGGGAACTTCTCCTTGTCGCGGAACCAGAAGTCCTTGAAGAACACGACGCCCTTGCGGCCCTTGTAGTCGGCGTGGGTGACGCCCTTCGTGGCGTCGTGGTTCTTGCCCACCTTCTTCTCGGCCGTGCCGAAGCGCTGCTTCTGCTGGAGCATCCACCCGGCGAGCGGCTCGGCCTGGAGGATGTGCTGCTGGCCCGAGTGGCCGTACCAGCAGACGACGAGCCCCGAGGTGGTCACGCCGGCGGCCTTGAGCGCGATCCCCATGCGGATCGCGCACTGGTTGGCGAACGCGCTCTCGCCCTTGGCGTTCTTGCACGGCTCGAGCTCGCCGAGCACGGCGGGGTGGTTGTCCCAGAGGGGCTGGAAGGAGACGAGCTTGCTCATGGTGCGATCTCCGGGGCGACGACGATGGCAGGGGTCTGGCGGGCGCGGTCGACGAACGGCAGGGGCGAGCTGAACGACGCGCCGCCGGCGACGAACTCGACGACGTACTCTCCCGGCGGCATCCCGTCCCAGCGGACGTCGCCGTTGGCGTCGGTCGCGCGCAGGTCGCCCTGCGGCGCGCCGGCCTCCTCGAAGAGGCGCGCCTGCGCCGCGCCGACGGGCGTCTGGTCGGGGCGCAGCAGGCGCACCGCGACGGGGAAGCGCGGCGGCGCCACGACCTCGAGCGGCTCGCCGGCCGCGGCTCGCAGGCTCAGGGGCGAGCTGAAGCGCAGGGCGCCGTGGTTGACGAGGACGACGTACTCGTCGAGGGGCAGGTCGTCGAAGCGGACCTCGCCCTTGGCGTCGGCCGTGGCCTCCTTCGTGGCCTCGGCGCCGTCCTCCCGGAAGAGCTGGGCCTTCGCCTGGGCGAGGGGCGCGCGGGCGGCGTCGACGAGGCGCAGGTGCGCGCGGTAGCGCGGGGGGGCCACGACCTCGAGCGCCTCCCCGGCCGCCTGGCGGAGCGAGATGAAGGCGCTGAACGCGCGGCCGTCGTGCTCGACGCGGACGACGTACTCGTCGAGGGGCAGGTCGTCGAAGCGGACCTCGCCCTTGCCGTCGGCCGCGGCCTCCTTGGTCGCCTCGGCGCCGTCCTCGCGGAAGAGCTGGGCCTTCGCCTGGGCGAGGGGCGCGCGGGCGGCGTCGACGAGGCGCAGGTGCGCGCGGTAGCGCGGGGGCGCGACGACCTCGAGCGCCTCGCCCTGGGCCTGGCGGAGCGAGATGAAGGCGCTGAACGCGCGGCCGTCGTGGTCGACGCGGACGACGTACTCGTCGAGGGGCAGGTCGTCGAAGCGGACCTCGCCCTTGCCGTCAGCGACGGCCTCCTTCGTCGCCTCGGCGCCGTCCTCGCGGAAGAGCTGGGCCTTCGCCTGGGCGAGGGGCGCGCGGGCGGCGTCGACGAGGCGCAGGTGCGCGCGGTAGCGCGGGGGCGCCACGACCTCGAGCGGCTCGCCCTGGGCCTGGCGGAGCGAGATGAAGGCGCTGAACGCGCGGCCGTCGTGGTCGACGCGGACGACGTACTCGTCGAGGGGCAGGTCGTCGAAGCGGACCTCGCCCTGGGTGTCGGCCGCGGCCTCCTTGGTCGCCTCGGCGCCGTCCTCGCGGAAGAGCTGGGCCTTGGCCTGCGCCAGCGGCGCCCGGCTCGCGTCGACGAGGCGCAGGTGCGCGCGGTAGCGCGGGGGGGCCACGACCTCGAGCGGCTCGCCCTGGGCCTGGCGGAGCGAGATGAACGCGCTGAATGCGCGGCCGTCGTGCTCGACGCGGACGACGTACTCGTCGAGGGGCAGGTCGTCGAAGCGCACCTCGCCCTGCGCGTCGGCGGTCGCCTCCGGCGTGGCCTCGGCGCCATCCTCGCGGAAGAGCTGGGCCTTGGCCTGCGCCAGCGGCGCCCGGCTCGCGTCGACGAGGCGCAGGTGGGCGCGGTAGCGCGGGGGCGCCACGACCTCGAGCGGCTCGCCCTGGGCCTGGCGGAGCGAGATGAACGCGCTGAACGCGCGGTCGTCGTGCTCGACGCGGACGACGTACTCGTCGAGGGGCAGGTCACCGAAGCGGACCTCGCCCTGGGCGTCGGCGGGCGCCTCCGGGGTGGCCTCGGCGCCGTCCTCGCGGAAGAGCTGGGCCTTGGCCTGCGCCAGCGGCGCCCGGCTCGCGTCGACGAGGCGCAGGTGGGCGCGGTAGCGCGGGGGCGCCACGACCTCGAGCGGCTCGCCGCCCTGGCTCTCGACGGGTCGGAGAGAGATGGGCGAGCTGAAGCGCCGGCCGTCGTGCTCGACGTGCACGGCGTAGCGGGCGAAGGGCAGCCGCTCCCAGAGCACGCGCCCGTCCGGGTCGGCGGCGCGGTCGCCGCTCACCTGCCCGCCATCGAGCTCGCCATGGAGGCTGGCCGCGGCCCCGCCGAGGGGCTGCCGCTCGTGGTCGACGAGGCGCAGGTCGGCCCGGTAGGTCGCCGCCGCCAGGTCGAGCGGCTCGAACGTGTAGCCGCCGCCGTAGATCGCCGGCCCCGAGACCTCGGGCGGCAGCTCCGACGGCTCGAAGAACAGCACCTCGATGCGGCGGTTCTCCTGGGCCGCCAGCCCGTCGACCCCGGCCGCCACGCGGGGGTACTCCTCGCCGCAGCCCAGCGCCTTGCGCGCCGGATCAACCCAGCGCAGCCGTCCGCGCTGCTCGGCCAGCGCCGCCGGCCCGCCGGCCAGGGCGGCGAGGTCGTCGTCGTAGAGGTCGTAGTAGGCGCCCCAGGTCTGCTGACCGGCGATGCCGTCCTCGAGGATCGCCCGGCCGAAGGTCTGGTTGTAGCTGGTCTGGAAGGCCTTGACCTGCGCCTTCGTGGCCCGCCCGCCGTCGCCCGGGTCGCACGGCCAGCCGCGCGTGCGCGCCGCGTAGCGCAGGACGTAGGCGTCGTCCTCGTCGCGGTGGTAGCGCTTGCACGCGGCGACGAAGCCGGCGCGGTCGCCCTCGAGGAGCGCGACGACGCAGCCGGCCCGCGCCTCGGAGAGCGGCTGGTTGTAGGCGTCCGAGCCGGCCGTGTCGGCGTGGCCGGCGACGACGAGCGCGCGGTCGCGGTAGAGCTCGAGGAAGCGGAACGTGTAGACGAGGACCTCGAGCCCGCGCTCCTCGGTCGAGCCCTCCCGCGGCGGCTCGCCCGCCGGCGGGTCGAGGCGCGGGAGGAACTGCGCGCTGGCGGTGTTGAAGTAGGCGCTCGCCAGCTCGAGGACCGTCCCCCGGCCGCCCCGCGCCTCGAGCGGGACGGCGCGGTACTTCCCCTTGCGGTAGAGGTCGCACGCCTTCCACTCGAGCGCGTCGCCGGCGTGGCAGGCGAGCTTCGGCGCCGCCCCGGGCTCGAACACCAGGATGTCCACGCGCTCGTCGCCCGCCGGGGTGTGGTCGCGCAGCCGGCAGCGCGCCGCCGGCCAGCTCTCGGCGCAGCCGACGGCCGCGGGCTCGACCCAGCGCGCGCCGACGCGCAGCGGCGCCAGCGCGGGCGCCCCGTCGAGCCTCAGCCGCCGGGCGACCGCCGGGTCGACCAACCCCAGGAGCGCGCGCCAGTCGCCCGCGGCCGCCGTGGGCCCGCCGGGCGGCGCGCCCGTCCGCCGGCGGAGCTCATCGAGCGCCGCCTTCGAGCGCGGCCCGGGCTTGCCGTCGATCGCCCCCGGGTCGCAGGGCCAGCCGTGGCGCTGCGCGGCGAGCTTGCACAGCTCCTGCCAGTCCTCGACCGTGTGCCGCGCCTGGCAGGCGGCGCCCAGCGCCTCGGCGTCGCCGCGCAGGAGCGCCAGGACGGCGGCGGCGCGCGCGCGGGAGAGCGCGGCGTCGGGGTGGTGCCCGGCGGTCAAGCAGGGCTCGTCGGGCCGCGCCTTCAAGCGCGCGAGCACGGCGACGAGGGCGTCGACGAGGCGCGGGGTGGCCGCGGCCTGCAGCCGGGGCACGGCGCTCCCGGCGCGGAACAGCGGCGGCCCCAGCTCCACCACGTGCACCGCCCGCGGCCGCGCGAGCTGGAGCGTCGTCGTCCGCTCCGGGCGGATCTCGAGCACCGGCCGCGTGGCGGTCTCGCCGGGGCGGATCACGATCGGCGCGTCGTCGGACGATCCGCTCACGTCCTCCGAGGTGTAGTCGACGCCGGGGGTCGAAGCAACCGCGCTCCTCGCCCGTTCGGCAGGCGCACGCCAGGCCGTTGCGAGCCGGCCGGCGGATCGCCGAAGATCCCGCCATGCCGCCCGTGCCCTTCGACCGCCGCGCCGCCAAGCGGGTCCCGACCCGCGCCGTCCGCGTCTCGATCCGTGGCGGGGCGAGCGGCCTCGTGGGGGTCGACGTGTCGATCGAGGGCGTGGGCGTCGCGACGCCGCAGCCCTCGCCGCCGGGCGAGGTGCTGGAGCTCGAGCTCGACCACCGCCGCGTGGGGGTGCTGTCGATCGCGGCGATGGTCGCCTGGTCGGGCGAGGTGGCGGGGCTCGGGCGCACGGGGCTCCAGTTCCTCCGCCCGTCGATCGGCCAGCGGACGCATCTGCGCCGTCTCATGGCGGCCGAGGTCGGCTCGTGCGTGCTCGACGAGGACGGGCGGACGCACGGCTTCGCGCTGACGACCGCCGCGGGGGTGTGGGCCGTCCTCGACGCGACGGCGCTCAAGGTGGCCGTCGTGCACCAGGACGGCCATCACCTCGCCGTCACGCATCGCCCGCGCGGCGCGGCCTACGACGACCTGCGCCAGCACACGGTCGACGACCTGGAGGCCGCCGTGGCCCTGGCCCTCGGTGCCACGGGCCGCCTGCGCCTCGACCCCCCGCTCGGGCCGCGCTCGCAGCCGGTGCTCGGCGGCCGGCCGGCGCCGGCGACCGCCCGGCACC
>JAHBXY010000117.1 GCA_019636275.1 Planctomycetota bacterium
GCGCCTCGAGCCCGTGCGGGTCAACGACCCCGACTGGACCGTGCGCCGCCTGGCGGGCGAGGCCTTGCGCCAGGTCGAGGCGCGCCGCGCCCCGCCGCGCGGCGACCCGTTCGCCCGCTTCCGCGCCCTCCTCCGCGGCGGCCGCGCCCGCGTCGAGGGCGGCTCGCAGCCGCTCACGGCGGAGCAGGTGGCCGGGCTGGGCCTGCGGCTCCCGGCCGGCTACCGGCTGTTCCTGGCCAGCGCCTGCGCCGGCGGCCGCGTGGTCGTCGACGACGTGAGCCTGACCCTCACGCCCCCGGCGGCCCTGCGCGCCGAGCTCGAGGCGCAGGGGCCGCGCCCCGAGGAGCTGCGGGCCATCCAGGAGTGGGTGTGGGCGCGCCACGTCGAGGGCGACCGCGGCGGCCCGGTCGACGAGGGCCACGCCCTGCGCGTCCTGGGCGCCCGCTACGACCGGGGCCTCGTCGACGCCGAGGTGTGGACCTACGGCGTCGTCCACTACGAGGCGGCGTTCGCGGCCGCCGACGACGCCGCGCGCGCGCGCCACCTCGTCCGCGCCGTCGACGCCCTGCGGGCCTACCGCGAGCTCGTGGCCGAGCCTTGGGAGGTCGTCGACGACCGGCTGGCCGACGCGGAGGACCTCGTCGAGGCCGAGGGCCTGCGCGCCCGAATGGGGCCGGCCGACGCGGCGCTCGTGGTGATCGGCCGCTGGGACGGCGTCGTGCCGCTGGCGCTCGACCCGGCCCGCCCCGGGGTGGCGCAGCTCGATCCCGAGGCGCGCGGCGCCGCCCCGCGCTGGATCGCCGGCACGCTGGTCGAGCTGCTCAACGACCCGGCGTCGTACGCGCCCGGCGCGGCGCCTGCGCCTGCGCCTGCCCGGGCGGCGCCGGCCTCGCCGGCGCCGGCCTCGGGCGTGTTCGCGGAGGTCGTGCGGCACCTCGGCGCCGGTCAGGCGCGGCAGGCCGGCCGCGCCTTCGCCGACGCGCTCGAGGAGGGCGCCGGGCCCGCCGCCCTCGAGGAGGCGGCGGCGCTCCTCTGCCGCGCCGAGGTGACCCCGCTCCAGGCGGCGCAGCTCGTGGCGAGCATCCCCATGGCCGGCGACAAGAAGACGCTCGAGCTCGCGCGCGAGGTGCTCCAGGCGCTCCCGGGCGAGCGCGCGCGCGAGGTGCTCGAGGCCGCCGCCCCGCACGACGAGGACGGGAGCCAGGTGGCCCTGCTCATCGACGCGGCCGCCGGGCTGCGCAGGAAGAGCCACACCGACGCGCGGGAGGTGGCCAAGCGGAGCAAGACCTCGCGCCAGAAGGCCCACGTGCGCACGAACAAGAACCCGTTCTACAAGTGAACGACGACGCCCCCGAGAAGCGCAAGGTCCTCACGCTGCGCCACGAGGCGACGAGCCGCCTCGTGCCGATCGACGTCGTGACGGTGATCGGGCGCAACGACACCTACTACCGCTACACCGACGGCGACGAGCGCCAGGACCGCCTGCGCGGGGACGTGGCCGAGGGGCTGGCGGCGCTCAACTACATCAAGATCAGCTCGGACTCCCAGATCTCCCGCACGCACGGCGTGATCGACCCCGCCCTGCCCGGGGCCGCCGACCTCAACTCGACGAACGGCACCTACCTCAACGCCGCGCGCCTGCACACGCGCCCGGGCGAGCCCGGCCCCCAGACCGAGCTCCACCACGGCGACGTGCTCACGATCGGGCAGCAGCGCTTCGCGGTCGAGCTCATGGACCTCACGCTGGCCGAGCACGTGGCCCGCGTCCACGCCGGCCGGCGCGGCTGCTACGCCAGCGACTGGGGCCGGCTCGTGCGCGCCGAGCGCGTGGCCCACTTCCTCGAGGAGCGCAAGGGCTTCGCCATGAGCGCCGCCGTCGGCTGGGGACCGGCGATCGCCGCCTGCTACGGGCTGCAGACGAGCGCCGAGCCCGACGGGGTCGTGGTCGTCGGCTTCTGCGCCGAGGTGCGCGGCGACGACCTCCTGCTCGACGGCCAGCCCATGGGGTTCCAGAAGCTCCTGCCCCTGATCACGCGCATCCCGGGGCGCAAGGTCGTCGTGCTCGACGTCGACGGCGACCCGACCGCCTGCGAGCGCCGCTTCGCCGCCGAGGGCTACGAGGACATGCTCCTGCTCACCGCGGGCGACGCGCCGGCGCTCGACGGGGTGGTCGGGACCCTGGGCACGGGCGCGATCGACCAGCTCAAGCTGGGGGTGTCGGGCGACGACCCCTCCCTATCGGGCGCCGCCGACGACGCGCGCGACGGCCTCGACGCGCTGCTCCCGGCCGACTCGAACGTCCTGGCGGTCGAGTGGCTCGCCTCTTACCGCGGCCGGCTCAAGGTCACCTTCGGCGAGCGACCGCGCGAGGACCACGCGTCGCTGAGCCACTCGCTGCGCTTCGGGAGCACCACGTTCCGCTTCTAGATGGAGGGCTCACAACAGAGGAGCAGAGGGAGCAGAGGGCGTGTATCGCGTCATGAGCCCCTCGCCGAGATCGACCACGGAGGGCACGAAGGGCGCGGAGCGGAGGGGCCCGCCGTGCTCGGGCTCGGGGGAGAACGAACGTGACCCGTAGTCTGCGAATCCTCGGGTTGCTCGGGGTCCTGATGGGCTGCCACGGGAGTGATCGCGCTCCGGCGGTTGGATCAGGCTCGAAGGCACCTCCAGTCGTCCGTCCACTGGGGAGCTCGTCCGAGGTAGCAGCAGGTACGTTCAGTTGCTGGCTGCAGAGGGTCCCGGCGACCTTCTCGATTGCCTCGAGTAGCCCGGTCTCGAAGGTCGACTTGCCGCTGTTCTACCTCTCGCCGGAGAAGGGGAGCTCGCTCACCCATTACGTACAGTTCGAGCCGACGCTGAGGGCGCGACTCGAGGCAACCCGTCACTGGACCAGGATGCAGTCCCCCACCCCCGTCGTCGTGGAAGTGCGCATGAGCGACCAGGGCGAGCCTCTCGTGACGAGTGTCTGGTGGCTATGGGACGGAGACGACTGACCATCGACCTCCCACTGCTCGTGTCGCTGAACTGACGAGGCCAGTGCCCACCGCGGTGAGGCCTCGCGTCGGCTCCGCCCTGACGACCTCTGCTCCCTCTGCTCCTCTGTTGTGAAAGTTCTGTGCGGCGAGAGCCGGGTGACGTCAGGGTCTGCCGAGGGCTCGGACGATCCCGACCGCCGGGCGCGGGGTCCCGTCCTCCTCGAAGAAGGTGAAGTGGCGGCCGTTGGTCTGGTAGTCCTCGAGGCGCCAGGCCAGCGCGGCGAGGAAGCGCAGGCGCGCCGCGTCGGCGAGGAACGCGCGCGTCACGCGCGCCTGCAGGGCCGGGTCGTTGCGCGTGGACTTCTGGCCGAACTCGCCCAGGACGAGCGGCCGCCGCCGCGCCCGCGCGTAGCGCGCCAGCGCGTCGCCGCGGGGGATCCGCCCGTCGTCGGCGTAGACGTGCAGGTCGTAGAAGTCGAGGCCCAGGCCGTCGAAGCGCCCGGCGAGGATGTCGTCGGCCGACGTGTGGTGGCCGCTGCTGGCCGTAACGCGCACGCCCGGCGCCCGCGCGTGCGTGAAGGCGGTCCAGTCGGCGACCCAGCGCCGCGCGCCGCGCCACCCGTCGCTCCACATCCAGGTCTTCACCGAGCCCTGGACCTCGTTCATCAGGTCGAGCCCCCAGGTGACGTCGGGCGCCGCCTCCATGAGGTCGAGCAGGGGGCCCAGGACGCGCGCCTTGAACAGGTCGCCCTCGCCGTACTTGTTCGAGAGCACGTTGTAGTGCCGCCAGTGCTCGACCCCGCCGCGCGGCCAGGAGTCTGGCCAGTTGCCGTCGAACAGCGTCCAGAAGATTCGCACCCGCTCGGCGCGCGCCAGGTCGATCAGCGCCTGCACGTTGCGCTCGAAGGCGGGATCGGTGCCCAGGGGGCGCGTGCCGTCCCAGACGACCCCCTCCTTGGCCAGGCCCTCGCACAGCCACACGCGCAGGACCGTGCCGCCCGCCTCGCGCGTGCGCCGGAGCAGGCGCCGCCAGTCGGCCGGGTCGAAGTTCGTCGACAGGTCGCGGCCCCACTTGTGGATCACCCAGCCCTGGTTGAAGCCCACCTCGAGGGCGCGGGCGGTCGGGGCGGCGGCGAGGAGGAGGACGAGGCTCAGGAGGATGCGGGTCACGTCCGGCGCGTGCGCACGGGACGTGCCGTCGCTCGCGTGTTGCAGCGGCACGACTTGAAGCGGCGCAGCGCCTCGCGCTCGTTTCAGCCCGCGACGATCGACCGCCTCACGCCAGGGGCAGGTCGCCGCGCCCGAGGAGCTCGTCGTTCGTCGCGTCGCCCACGAACATGTGCCCCGGCGCGTGCGTGAGGGCCCGGTCCAGGTCGCCGCGGCGCAGGGCGTCCTGGAGCGCCACCTGGCTGGTCACGCCGCAGGCCCAGAACACCGGCACCTCGCCCGGGCGGATCGTGACCGCGTCGCCCCACTCGGGGCGCGCGAGGTCGCGGATCCCGAGGGCCGCCGGGTCGCCCGCGTGGACCGGCGCGCCGTGGCAGAAGCGGTAGGCGGCCGTGGCCTCGACCGCCCGCGGGACCAGGTCGGCCGGCAACGGCCGCATGCTGACGACGAGGCGCCCGCCGAACGGCGGCACGGCGACCGTCTCGCGCCGCGTCAGGTACATGGGGACGTTCCGCCCCTCCTCGACGTGGCGCACGGGCAGCCCGGCGGCGACGAGCGCCTGCTCGAGCGAGAAGCTGCAGCCGAGGAGGAAGGCCACGTCGTCCGGCTCCCATATGGCCGTCAGGTCGTCCACGTCGCGCCAGGCGGCCTGCCGCCCCTCGTGGATCCGGTAGCGCGGCAGGTCGCGGCGCAGGTCGGCCCCGGCGGCGAGGACGCGCGTGCGCGGGAAGCCGCGCGGCAGGCGCTCCAGGAGCGGGCAGGGCTGCGGGTTGTTGCGGCAGTAGGCCTCGAAGGCGTCGGCGAGGTCGGCCGGCAGCACGACCAGGTTGGCCTGCACGTGGCGCATGGCGATCCCGGCCGTCGGCCCGCGCCAGCGCCCCTCGCGGAACAGGCGCCGCGCCTCCTCGGGGGCCATGGCCGCCCACTCGGCCGGCGTCGGGTCGTAGCCGCCGCCGCCCGGCGTCTCGACCTCGAGGACGTCGCCCGGGCCCATGTCGACGCGCGCCTTGCCGGGCAGGTCGCGGACCTCCTGGTGGCCGTAGGGCCCGCGTCCGCCCGCCCCGCGGTGCAGGCGGTTGCGCCCGGGCGCGCCGGAGCCGGCGCCGTGGAGCCCGAACGGCCCCAGGGCGCGGCGCTCGGAGAGGACCGCCGCCGTCACGGGCGCGCGGAACTCGAGCGCGCGGACGACGCCGTCGCCGCCGCGGTAGACGCCCGGGCCGCCCGACCCGCGCCGCACGGCGAAGCGGCGCACGACGACCGGGAAGCGCCGCTCGAGCACCTCGGGGTCGGTGATGCGCGTGTTCGTCATGTGCGTGTGGACCGCCGACGCCCCGTCGAAGCCCAGGCCGGCGCCGGCGCCGCCGCCGATCGTCTCGTAGTAGCCGAACGCCGGGGTGCCGAAGGTCAGGTTGTTCATCGTCCCCTGGCAGCCGGCGAGCTTGCCCAGGGCGCCGTAGAGCGCGTCGCAGATGCGCTGGCTCGTCTCGACGTTGCCGCCGACCACGGCGTCGGGCGGCTGCGGGTCGAGGAGCGACCCCGGCGGGATCACGACCTCGAGCGGCGCGAAGCAGCCCTCGTTGAGCGGGATCGGCCGCCGCACGAGCGTCCTGAACACGTAGAGCACGCACGCGCGCACGACCGCCCGCGGCGCGTTGAGGTTGCCCGGCAGGCGCGCGTCGGTGCCGGTGAAGTCGACCCTCGCCCGGCCGTCGGCGGTCACCGTGAGCGTGACGCGGATGCGCGCGCCCTCGTCCAGCCAGTCGTCGAAGGTCGTCGTCCCGGCCGGCAGGGCGCGCAGGGCGTCGCGCAGGGCCTCGGCCGCGTCGTCCTGCACGTGGCCCATGTAGGCCTGCACGACGTCGGCGCCGTAGCGCTCGACCATCTCGCCCAGCAGCCGCGCGCCGACGGCGTTGGCGGCGAGCTGCGCCTCGAGGTCGGCCAGCCGCTCGTCGATCGCCCGCGCGGGGTAGGGGCCGGCCGAGAGCGCGGCGCGGACCTCGGCCTCGCGCAGGCGCCCGTCGCGCACGGCCAGGAGGTCGTGCAAACGCACGCCCTCCTCCTCGATCGCGCGCGAGAAGGGCGGCATGGAGCCGGGGACGACGCCGCCGATGTCCGCGTGGTGCCCGCGGCTGCCCACCCAGAACGTGAGCGCCCCGCCCACGAACACGGGCGTGATCACGGTCACGTCGGGCAGGTGCGAGCCGCCGCGGTAGGGGTCGTTGGTGACGATCGCGTCGCCCGGGCGCAGGTCGTCGCCGCGCGCCTCGATCACCGCGCGCACGCTCTCGCCCATGGCGCCGAGGTGCACGGGGATGTGCGGCGCGTTGGCCACGAGGCCGCCCTGGCGGTCGAACACGGCGCAGGAGAAGTCGAGCCGCTCCTTCATGTTCACCGAGAGGCTCACGCGCTCGAGCGTGCGGCCCATCTGCTCGGCGATCGACATGAACAGGTTGGCCATGATCTCGAGCAGCACCGGGTCGCGCGCGGTCGAGAGCCGCTCGCGCCGCTCGCCCGTGGCGACCCGCTCGAGGAGCAGCGCCCCGTGGGCGTCCATGCGCGCCCGCCAGCCCGGATCGACGACGATCGTGGACGCGGCCTCGGCCACGAGCGCCGGGCCGTCGACGGCGTCGCCCGGGGCGAGGTCGTCGCGGCGGTGGATCAGGGTGTCCACCTGCTCGACCCGCCGTACGCCGTCGGGGCCGAGGCGGTCGAAGGCCACGAGGGCGCGGTCGGCCGCCCTCGGCCCGCCCCCGCCCGCCCGCGCCGCGGGCGAGGGCCAGGCCGTGTCGTCGCCCGCCGCGCCGGTCGTTTCAACCCGGGCGTTGACCACCTCGACCGCCGCCCCGGGCCGGTCGAAGCCGTAGAGGCGCCGGTGCTGCGCGGCGAAGGCCTCGAGCAGCGCGGGCGACGACGAGGTCCACCCGGCCTCGAGCGCCACGTTCAGGCTGGCGTCGACGCCCACGTAGCGCAGGTCGAGCGACCGCGCGCAGCGGATCCGCCCGGCCGGCACGCCCTGCGCCACGACCTCGGCCCGCCCGCGCGCCTCGAGGTCGGCGAAGGTCGCCTCGAGATCGGCCGGCGCCACGGCGTCGAGCGGGCGCAGGACGGCCGCGACGTCCGAGTGGCCGACGTCCGCCAGGCCCATGCCCCAGGCGCTGAGGACGCCGGCCAGCGGGTGCAGGAGCACGGTCGTCATGCCGAGCGCCTCGGCCATGGCGCAGGCGTGCTGCGCGCCGGCGCCGCCGAACGAGCACAGGGCGTACTCGGTCACGTCGTAGCCGCGGGCCACGCTGATCTCGCGGATCGCGCGGACCATGGCCTCGTTGGCGATCCGCACGAAGCCGGCGGCCAGCTCCAGCGCCGAGACCTCGCGGCCGGTGGCCCGCGTGACCTCGGCCGCCAGCTCGGCCATCCGCGCGCGCGCGGCCTCGATGTCGAGCGGCTCGTCGCCGCGCTCGCCGAAGCAGGCCGGGAACCAGCGCGGCTGCACGCGGCCGAGCACCGCGTTGGCGTCCGTCACCGCGAGGCGCCCCTCGGGCCGGCGGTAGCACACGGGCCCCGGCACGGCGCCGGCGCTCTCCGGGCCGACCGTCAGGCGCCGCCCGTCGAAGCGCAGGAGCGAGCCGCCGCCGGCGGCGATCGTCGACACGGCCAGCATGGGCGCCTTGAGGCGCACGCCGGCGACCGGGCGCTCGTAGGTGCGCTCGAAGCCCTCGGCGAGGTCGATCCGCGACACGTCGGTCGAGGTGCCGCCCATGTCGAAGCCGATCACCTTCGGCAGGCCCGCCCGCTCTGCCGCGTGCGCCACGGCGACGACGCCGCCGGCCGGGCCGGAGAGCACGGCGTCCTTGCCCGAGAAGCGGGCGGCGTCGGCCAGGGCGCCGCTCGACTGCATGAAGCGGAGCGACACCCGCTCGCCCAGGCGTCGCCGCACGCGCTCCACGTAGGCGCGCAGGATCGGCGTCAGGTAGGCGTCGGCCGTGGTCGTGTCGCCGCGCGCGGTGAGCTTGATCTCGCCCACGACCTCGTGCGACAGCCCGACGTGCCCGAAGCCCATCTCGCGGCACAGCGCGCCCACCGCCTGCTCGTGCGCCGGGTAGGCCCAGGCGTTCATGAGCACGACGGCCACGGCGTCGACGCCGCGCGCGCGGACCTCCTCGAGGCGCGCGCGCAGGGCGGCGAGGTCCGGCGCGCGGCGGACCGTGCCGTCGGCCAGGACGCGCTCGTCGAGCGCCACGACCTCGGCCGCCAGCGGCTCGGGCTTCTTGATCGCGAGCGCGAACAGGTCGGGGCGCGCCTGGGTGCCGATCTCGAGGGCGTCCTCGAGCCCGGCCGTGATCACGAGGCACACGCGCGCCCCGCGCCGCTCGAGCAGGGCGTTGGTGGCCACGGTGGTCCCCATGCGCACGGCCTCGATCCGGTCCTGGTCGAGGGGCGCGTCGGGCGGCAGGCCCAGCAGCCCGCGGATCGCGCGCAGGGGCGCGTCCTCGAGGTGCGCCGGGTCCTCGCTCAGGAGCTTGCGCACGTGGAGCGCGCCCGCCGGGTCGCGCGCCACGACGTCGGTGAAGGTGCCGCCGCGGTCGATCCAGAAGGCCCAGCGCGTCATGGCGGCGGACCATACCACGGGGCCGGACGGCCCCGGCGGCGGCCGGTCCGCGCCATACAATGGAGGGGTGGAGCCCGTCGCCGAGGACCTCTACCGCTTCGGCGTCGCCCTGGCGATCGGCGCGCTGATCGGCCTCGAGCGGCAGTTCTCGGGCACGCACGACGACGCCGACGACGGCGCCGAGCGGGCGCCGCTGCTCCCCCCGCCGTCTGGCGAGGAGCTTCGGGCGGCCGTCGCCGCCGGGGCGGCCCCGCCGCCGGCGTCCCCGCCGCCACGGCCGATTGCCACACCGGCGGGCGTCCGCACCTACGCGCTCCTCGCCGTCACGGGCGGGGCGGCCGCCTACCTGGGGACGACCGTCCCCTGGCTCCTGCCGGCGGCGCTCCTCGTCGTGGGCGCCCTGGTGCTCGCGGGCTACCTGCGCGACGCGGCCCGGACGGGCGACCTCGGCCTCACGAGCGAGGTGTCGGCGATCATCACCTTCCTCCTGGGCGGGATCGCCGTGGCCGGCCACACCACCGTCGCCGCCGCCTGCGCCGTGGCCGTGACGACGATCCTGGCCCTCAAGCGCCGGCTGCACGAGTTCACCTGGCGCCTCGAGCAGGCCGACATCCGCGCCGTCCTCAAGTTCGCCGTGATCTCGGTCGTCGTCCTGCCGCTCCTGCCCGCCGAGCCGATCGCCATGGGCGACATCGCGGCGCGGCGCGAGGCGGCGCGCGCGGACGTCGAGCAGGACGGGGCGCCGGACGGGGCGCCGCCCGAAGAGGCCCCGGCCCCCGACCGGGCCGCGCCCGACACCGCCCCGTCCGGGGCCCCGCGCGCCAGGCCCTGGTGGCACGAGGTCGAGCTCGCCCCGCGCAAGGTGTGGTACCTCGTCGTGCTGATCTCGGCCGTCTCGTTCTGCGGCTACGTGCTCTCGAAGGTGCTGGGCCCGGGCCGCGGGCTCGTGGTCACCGGCGCGGTCGGGGGGCTCGTCTCGTCGACCGCCGTCTCGCTCTCCTTCGCGCAGCGCAGCCGCGAGGCGCCCGACCTGGCCCCGCGCCTGGCCATGGGGGTGCTCCTCGCCAACGCGATCATGCCCCTGCGCCTCCTGCTCCTCGTCGCGGTCGTCGACCTCGCCGTGGCCCTGCGCCTCCTGCTCCCGCTGGGGGCCATGGCGCTGGCCGGCGGCGCCTGCGCGCTCTGGCTGCACCTGCGCCGCCGCGGCGAGCCGGGCACGGGCGACGTGCAGCTGCGCAACCCCTTCGAGATCACCCCCGCGCTCAAGTTCGGCGCCGTCTTCGCCGCCGTCCTGGTGCTCTCGCAGGTCGCCGCGGCGCGGTTCGGGAGCGCCGGGACCTACGCGCTCGCGGTCCTCTCGGGCGTCACCGACGTCGACGCGATCGGCCTGGCCCTCTCCAGCCAGGTCGGCGGCGGTCGCCTCGCCCTGGTCACCGGCGTCGTGGGGATCGTGCTCGCCGCGATCAGCAACACCGTGGTCAAGGGCGGGCTGGTGGCCTGGTTCGGCGCGCCGAGGCTGCGGCGGATCACGCTCGTCTCCTTCGGCCTCATGCTGGCGGCGGCGGTCGGCGGGGTCGCCGCCCTGCAGGCGCTGTGACCGGCCGGCCATCGAAGCCCCTCGCTCGCCGGCCCGTTCCGGGATAGAATCCGCGCCCTTTCACCCCCAGGAGGGCGCGTGAACATTCACGAGTACCAGGCCAAGCAGCTCTTCCGACGCTTCGGCATCCCCATCCTCCAGGGCGAGGTGGCCGAGACGGCCGACCAGGCCCAGGCGGCCGCCAAGAAGCTCGGGACCCCCGTCGTCGTGGTCAAGTCGCAGGTCCTGGCCGGCGGGCGCGGCAAGGGCCGCTTCAAGGAGCACGGGCCGAGCGGCCCGGGCGGCGTCGTCGTCGTCAAGGACCTCGACAAGGTCCGGGCGACCGCCGACGCGATCCTCGGCAGCACGCTGGTCACCATCCAGACGGGCGACAAGGGCGAGGCGGTCCACAAGGTCTACGTCGAGGCCGGCTGCGCCATCGAGAAGGAGTTCTACGCCGCGGTCACGCTCGACCGCGAGCACCGCGGCCCCACCCTCATGGCCAGCGCCGAGGGCGGCATGGACATCGAGGAGGTCGCGGCCACGCACCCCGAGAAGATCTTCCGCCAGCCCTGCGACCCGCTCCTGGGCCTCCTGCCCTTCCAGGCGCGCGACATGGCCCGGCGCCTCGGGCTCAAGGGCGAGAGCCTCAAGCAGGGCGCCGACCTGCTCGAGCGCCTCGTGCGGCTGTTCATCGACAGCGACTGCTCGATCGTCGAGGTGAACCCGCTCGTCACGACCAAGGACGGGCAGGTCCTGGCGCTCGACGCCAAGATCACCTTCGACGACAACGGGCTGCCCCGGCACCCCGACTTCGCCGAGCTGCGCGACCCCAACGCCGAGAGCCCGGAGGAGCGCGCCGCGCGCGAGCACGACCTGAGCTACATCTCGCTCGACGGCGACATCGGCTGCATGGTCAACGGGGCCGGCCTGGCCATGGCCACCATGGACATGATCAAGCACGCCGGCGGCGCGCCGGCCAACTTCCTCGACGTCGGCGGCGGCGCCAGCGAGGACCGGATCAAGGCGGCCTTCAAGATCATCGTCTCGGACGAGGACGTGAAGGCGATCCTGGTGAACATCTTCGGCGGGATCCTCCGCTGCGACCTGCTGGCCAGCGGCGTGGTCGCGGCCGCGCGCAGCCTGGAGCTGCGGGTGCCGATCGTGGTCCGCCTCGAGGGGACCAACGTCGAGCAGGGCAAGAAGATCATCGAGGAGAGCGGGCTGAAGGTCACCTTCGCCCCTGACCTGGCCCAGGCGGCGACCAAGGTCGTCGCGGCCGCGCGAGGTGAGGCGTGAGCATCCTGATCGACAAGAACACCCGCGTCCTCCTCCAGGGGGCGGGCAAGGCCGGGCTGTTCCACGCGGAGAAGAGCCGCGAGTACTGCGAGACGAAGCTCGTCGGCGCGGTGCACCCGGGCAAGGGCGGGACGAAGGTCCTGGGCGACGTGCCCGTGTTCGACACGGTCGTCGAGGCCATGGAGAAGGTCCAGCCCACGGCGTCCATGATCTACGTCCCGGCGCTGGGCGCGGCCGACGCGATCATGGAGGCGGCGGCCGCCGAGCTGCCGCTCGTGACCTGCATCACCGAGGGCATCCCCGCCCTCGACATGGCCAAGGTCATGCGCTACCTGGCGTCGAAGGGCAACCGGACCCGCCTCGTCGGCCCCAACTGCCCCGGCCTGATCACGCCCGGGCAGATCAAGATGGGCATCATGCCCGGCTACATCCACAAGCCCGGGCGGATCGGCATCGTCTCGCGCAGCGGCACGCTCACCTACGAGTCGGTCTGGCAGATCAGCAACGCCGGGCTGGGCCAGTCGAGCTGCGTCGGCATCGGCGGCGACCCGATCAACGGGACGTCGTTCGTCGACGTGCTGGAGCTCTTCGGCGACGACAGCCAGACGCTGGCCGTGATCATGATCGGCGAGATCGGCGGCTCGGGCGAGGAGGCCGCCGCGGCCTACATCAAGCGCAGCAACTACCCCAAGCCCGTCGTGTCGTTCATCGCCGGCCAGACGGCGCCGCCCGGCAAGCGCATGGGCCACGCCGGCGCGATCATCTCGGGCGGCCAGGGGACGGCGGCGGCCAAGATGGACGCGCTCCGCGACGCGGGCGTCCACGTGACGCACAAGCCGTCGGACATCGGCAAGACGCTGCTCGAGGCGCTCTCGAAGCGCGGCATCGACGCGCGCTCCTGACGCCACCGGCCGGCCGCGCCTCTTCCGCGGGGGCGCGCCGGCCCCGATAATGGACGGCCTCGAACTCGGCCTGCCGCGCGGCATGCGCGCGCAGGGTCACCTGCTCGAAACTCCCGGGGGAGCTGCAATGCCCAAGAAGATCAAGGTCAAGAGCCCGGTCGTCGAGATGGACGGCGACGAGATGACGCGCGTCATCTGGAAGTTCATCAAGGAGAAGCTGATCCTCCCCTACCTCGACATCGACCTGAAGTACTACGACCTCGGGATCGAGCACCGCGACGCGACCAACGACCAGGTCACGATCGACGCGGCGAACGCCACGAAGGAGTTCGGCGTGGCGGTGAAGTGCGCCACGATCACGCCCGACGAGGCGCGCGTCGAGGAGTTCGGCCTGAAGGAGATGTGGCGCTCGCCCAACGGGACGATCCGCAACATCGTCGGCGGGACGATCTTCCGCGAGCCGATCATCTGCAAGAACGTGCCGCGCCTCGTGCCGGGCTGGACGAAGCCGATCGTGATCGGCCGCCACGCCTACGGCGACCAGTACCGCGCCACCGACTTCCTCGTGCCCGGCGCCGGCACGCTGACGATGACCTTCACGCCGAAGGACGGCGGCAAGCCGATCGAGCACAAGGTCATGGACTTCCCGGCGTCCGGCATCGCCATGGGCATGTACAACCTCGACGAGCAGATCAAGGGCTTCGCCCGCAGCTGCTTCAACTACGGCCTGAGCCGCGGCTGGCCGGTCTACCTGTCGACGAAGAACACGATCCTCAAGCGCTACGACGGCCGCTTCAAGGACCTGTTCCAGCAGGTGTTCGACGCTGAGTTCGCGGCCGGCTTCTCGGCCAAGAAGATCACCTACGAGCACCGGCTCATCGACGACATGGTCGCCTGCGCCCTCAAGTGGGAGGGCGGCTTCGTGTGGGCCTGCAAGAACTACGACGGCGACGTCCAGTCGGACACGGTGGCCCAGGGCTTCGGCTCGCTCGGCCTCATGACCTCGGTGCTCATGACGCCCGACGGCAAGACGATCGAGGCCGAGGCGGCGCACGGCACGGTCACGCGCCACTACCGCGAGCACCAGAAGGGCAAGCCGACGTCGACCAACCCGATCGCGTCGATCTTCGCCTGGACGCAGGGCCTCAAGTACCGCGGCCAGTTCGACCAGACGCCCGACGTCGTGCGCTTCGCGGACGCCCTGGAGAAGACCTGCGTCGAGACGGTCGAGGGCGGCCAGATGACGAAGGACCTCGCGATCCTCGTCGGCCCCGACACGCCGTGGCTCACGACCGAGAAGTTCCTCGACGCGCTGGACGCGGCCCTCAAGGCCAAGATGGGCGCCGCCGGCCTGCCTGCCGGCGTTTGAGGTGTGCTCGACGGCTGCGGGCGACGATGCTGGCCGCGGCGGCGCGCGCGCGGGCTCGAAGTATGCCGATACGTCGTCGCCCGCGCGCCTCGCCGCCGCGGCTCAGCCTCGTCGCCCTCGCCTCACGTGCTGCTCCGGTCGAAGGCTGATCGCCAGCGAAACGTGGTAGCGCCGATCTTTTCAGTGGCTCTCGACGCCGGGCGACGCCGCCCGTCGGGGCTTCGCGCTGCGCGCGACGACTCGGCGCGTGGGCTCGCCCGGCGTCGTTCCTTGCGCCCCGTCGGGGTCGACTCGGAGCCTACGATCGAAGCAGCGAGGGAGGCGAGGCCGCGGAGGCTGAGGCGAGGCGGCGCGCGCGCGGGCGACGTCGTATCGGCATACTTCTAGCCCGCGCGCGCGCCGCCCCGCCCAGCATCCGCGGTCGCAGCCGTCGATCTCACCGTCAGTGGTCGTGATCGTGGTGGTGGTCGTGCTCGTCGCCCATGACCTCGAGCGGGACGACGAGCTCGCCGGCGAGCGGGAGCTGCACCTGGAGCTCCCGCGGCGCGCAGCCGTCGGCGTGGACCTCGACCAGCACCGGCCCTGGCGGGAGGTCGGTGATCCGGAAGCGGCCGTCGGGCGGGACCTGCAGGCTGCGCAGGACGCTGCCGTCGGGCGCGTGCACGGTGACGAAGACGTGCGCGCCGGCGACCGGCGCGCGCACGACCCCGGCGAGCTCCACGGGCCGCGCCAGGACGAGCTCCGCCTGGCCCGGGCCGGCGGCCTCCCAGGTGGCGGGGGCCACGAGCACGCGCCCGGGGACGTGGGCGCTGATCATGAGGAGCCCGCCGGGCGGGTCGACGACCTCGGCCAGGCCGTCGCGGCCCGTCTGGCGCACCTCCTGCTCGTCGCCGCCGGCGGCCGCGACCACGACGGTCGCGCCGACCACCGGGCGGCCGGTCTCGTCGAGGACGCGCACGCGCAGGACGCCGCTGCGGCGGGCGACCGGGACCGCCGAGCCGGTCGCGTCGGCCGGCCAGGGGAAGACGACGGGCTGCGCCGGGTCGCCCATGGGCACCTCGAGCGCCTCGCCGACCGGCCGGCCGCGGACCTCGAGCTGCCACGCGCCGGGGACGACCGCGTCGAAGCGCAGGACGTCGCCGGCCGGGCGCCCGGCGCGCGGCGCGGCGGCCGGGACGCCGGGCGGGCAGCTCACGGGCACGAGGGCCACGGCCAGCCCCGGCGGCGCCCCGCGCACCTCGACGGCGCGCAGGTGGCAGAGCGTCGTCAGGAGCTCCTCCGGCGCGGGCCCGGCCGGCGGGTCGAGCCAGGCGAGGTCGAGGGGCGTGCCCAGCTCCACGCCGCCGACCGACCCGAAGGCGAGGACGGCGCAGGCCTCGTCGTCGCCGAGCCCCGTGACCTGCCAGCGGCCGTCGCGGTCGGCGCGCGTCGTGTGCGGGTGGGCGAGCTGGTCGGCGCCGAGCACGAACACGACCGCGCCGGGCACCGGCGCGCCCTCGGGGTCGACGACCTGGCCGCGCACGGCGCGGCCCAGCTCGAGGCGCACGAGCGCCGCCGCCGCCTCCTCGACGACCAGGCCGCGCCGGCCGTCGGCCGTGACGACGAACGCCGCGCGCTCGCCCTCGGGGAGGTCGTCGAAGCCGAAGCGGCCGTCGGGGCCGGTGCGCGCGCGGGCGCGCCAGGTGGCCGACTCGCCCTCGACCAGCGCGCCCGGCAGCGGCCGCTCGTCCTCGGCGGCCACGACGCGCCCGGCGAGGACGCGCGCGGGGGCCAGCACGACGTCGAGCGCGCGCGCCACCGGCTCGAGGGCGATCACCCGCCGGGCGAAGCGCTCGGCCACGACCTCGAGCAGGCCCGTCGGCGGCAGGGCGTCGAGGCGGAAGCGCCCGGCCCCGTCGGCGACCGCGATCACCGGGCCCAGCTCCTCGCCGCGCAGCCCGGCGGCGATCACCTGCGCGCCCGGGATCGGCCGCCCGTCGGGGTCGATCACGCGCCCGTCGATCACGACCGGCCCGTCGGTCCCCTCGACCGCCCGCGCGGGGTCCCCCGCGGCCGGCCGGTCCCCGCCGCCGGCGGCGCCGGTCCCGGGGCGCACGCCGGTCCCCGGACGGTCGGGCGTCAGCGGGCCGGGGCGCGCGGGGCGCTCCGGTCGATCGACGGTCGGCGCCGGCCCGGCGGGACCTGTCGCCGCGCCGGAGTCGTCGGACAGGAGCAGCCAGCCGGCCAGGGCCGCGACCAGGACGACCGGCGGGACGGCCAGGAGCCAGGGCGGGCGGCGCGACGTGGGCACGTGACCTCCGGCCGCCAGCTTACCCGCCGGCCGGGCCGGCCCGGCGCCTCCTCGCGAGACGGGCCGGGCCGGGCCGACTCCGCCGGGGGGCCGTCGGCATCAGCCGCGGCGGGCCGCCACCGCTCGCGAGGGCGTCAGCGCCTTGACCAGCCAGTCGCGCACGAGGTCGTGCACCTCGTCGGCGGCCTCGTCGAGGACGTGCCCGGCGCGCGAGAGGAGCACGAGCCGCCGGGGGTCATGGGCGCGCTCGTAGACCTGCTCCGAGCAGGCCGGCGGCAGGACGTCGTCCTTCACGCCGTGGACGCACAGGAGCGAGCAGTCGTCGGGCAGGTGGGCCACGCGGTCGGTGCCCCACGACTGCGTGGCCAGCGTCACGACCGTCCGCGCGCGCGCGGGCAGGTCCTCGGCCACGCGGATCACGACCGCGCCGCCGAAGGAGTGGCCGACGAGGCCCAGCCCCTCCATGCCGAGCTCCAGCAGGTACTGGCAGCCGGCGCGCAGGTCGAGGACGCACTCGTCGAACACGGCCGGCACGCGGTAGCGCACGCGCAGGGCGCACACGCCGGCCGCGCCCAGGTCGGCCCCGAGCCGCTCGTAGAGGCCGCGGGCGGGCGAGTCCCAGCCGCCGCCGACGCCGCCCACGAGCACGGCCGCCGTCCGCGCCCCGGGCGCGGGGTGGTGCCGCAGCTCGAGGTCGCCGCGGTCGGTGCGCATGAGGATCGGATGCCAGCCCGCGTCCGGGGGGCCGACGTCCGTCTCGAAGACCTCCATGTGCAGGCGATCCGGGCGGCGCTGGACCATGCCCAGATGCTCGCACGCGCCTGCAGATCGCGTTGCGCGAGCGTCACGCGGCGTCGTGGGATCACAACAGAGGAGCAGAGGGAGCAGAGGGCGTGTGTGGCTGACGGGCCGTGCCCGGCCTCGAAGCATCAGACGAATCATCGGGTGCCGCGCTCGATGACACACCTTCAACGTCCTCGTCCTTGCTGGAGGGCAGGAGCAAGCCCGAGGAGGGCCCGGGCGCCGGCGGGGCGCCATCGGAACGCAGGGCATCTCGTGCGACTGCGGGCCGATGCTCTCGCCGCAGCGAGCTTCGAGGGCGGCGCACGATCTGCACCGAACGCGACGCAGGTCGCAGCGGTGGGGCGGCGGCGAAGGGAGCGTGCCGCCGACGACCCTGCTCCCTCTGCTCCCTCTGCTCCTCTGTGGTGAGCCCATCCTCCGGCTCGCGGAGCGGGCCCTGCGCCGCTCAGCCGCCGCGCCGCAGGGCCCGCTCCGCGAGCGTCAGGCCGATCACGCTCACGGCGTCCTGGATCGCGCCCTGGTCGACGAGGTCGAGCGCGCGCGCGAGGGGCACGCGCAGGAGGCGCAGGACCTCGGTGGCCTCGGGGGCGGCCTCGACCTGCCGCAGCCCGCGGGCCAGGTAGATGAACGCGCGCTCGGCGGTGATGCAGTTCGACAGATGCAGCTCGCCCCCGAGCAGGCGCCAGTCGGCGGCCTCGAGGCCGGCCTCCTCCTTCAGCTCGCGCCGCGCGCCCTCGAGCGGGTCCTCGTGCGGGTCGGCGCCGCCCTCGATGATCTCCCACGAGTAGACCTCGGTCGGGTAGCGGTACTGCCCGACCAGCCACACCTCGCCCGCGTCGGTCAGGGCCACGACGCCCGTGGCCACGCGCACCGGCTCGATCACCCCGTAGACCCCGGGCGCGCCGTCGGGCCGCAGGACCTGGTCCTCGCGCACGCGCATCCAGGCGTTGGCGTAGACCGGGCGCGACGACAGCGTGCGCCAGGGGCTCGGCTCGCGGGGCAGGTCGGTCATATCTCGCTCGTGAGGACGAAGCGCCAGTCGGCGTCGGACATGCGGTGGGCGATGATCGTCGCCGTGGCGCCGGGCGCCAGGCCCAGCCCCGCGAGGTCGCGGGCCAGCGCGTCGCCCTCGGGCGCGCACACCATGTGCACGTGGTCGGCCAGGGGCGCGGGCACGACGCCCGGGCCGGGCGCCGCGCCCCACTCGGCGTGCAGGAGCGGCAGGCGGCGCCCCGTGCTGCCGAGGACCAGGTCCTTGACGCCCTCGAGCGAGCGGAAGGCGACCGGCCCGCGGCGGGCGACCACGAGCGGCGCCGCGCGGGTCATCTGGTCCTGGTCGAGCGACCACAGGAGCAGCCGGCCCGCCGGGCGCGCCGGCGACCAGCGCCAGCGGCGGGCGAGGCGCACGACACGGCTCTCGGCCGCGCCGGGCGGGTCCATCGTGACGCCGTAGGCGCGCGCGCAGCGCAGGTAGCTGCAGGGGAACAGGCGGGCCAGCATGCGCAGCGGGAGCCGCTGGCCGCGGTAGTCGGGGTGGACCTTGAGGTCGGCGAGGTACCAGGTCCGCCGCGGCGCCTCGCCCTGGCGCATGGCCACCTGCCGGAGCATGCCGCAGCACACGGCGGCCAGGCGCTCGCCGTCGAGCGCGGCGGCGTAGACGACCTCGCCCAGGCGGTCGAAGAAGGCGAAGTAGTCGGCGCCGTGGTCGAGGACGAAGGTGTCCTGGCCGAGCGGGTAGCTGGCCAGGCGCTCGAGCGCCGCCAGCCGCGCCTGGAACGCGGGCCGCGCGGCGGGCCGGATCGAGACGATCCTCACGCGCGGCGGCCCACCACGACCTCGCGGTAGAAGAACGAGCGGTCGAGGTCGCGCAGGCGCTCGCACTCGGCGGGGTCGACGACCAGGCGCCGCGCGACGAGGGCCCGCAGGTCGTGGTCGCCGTTGAGCCGGCGCATGAGCAGCGCGCCGCCCGGCGCCAGCGCCCCGGCCGCGGCGTCGATCAGGGCCTCGAGAGCGGGCGGCGGTAGCCAGTCGGAGACGTTCGACGTCTGCACCAGGTCGTAGGCGCCCTCGGCGCGGAGCCCGGGCAGGGCCTCGAGGAGCCGGCCCGCGCGCAGGCGCAGCCGCTCGGGGCGCCGCGCCAGGCCGTGCGGCTCGGCCAGCCAGTCGGGCAGCCCGCCCGGCAGGTCGGCGCGGTAGCGGCCCTCCCACACCTGGCGCAGGAACGGGTTCTCGCCCCCGGCCGCCGGCCAGCGGCGCAGGGCCCGGGCGAAGACGTCGGCGAAGTGGTCGCCGAAGCTCCGCTCCATGGAGTAGTCGACGGCCGCGCGGCCGAACGTCTCGGCCAGGCGCTCGCGTTCGAACACGCGCTCGAAGCGCTCGCGCCAGCGCGGACAGGCCAGCGCCTCGTCGGGCCGCGCCAGCGGCGCGAGGCCGTCGCGGTCGAACTCGGCCGCCAGCTCGCGGAACAGGGCCTCGAAGCGGCCCGCCTGCAGGACGCCCTGCGCGACCTGCGCGGGCCGCGCGTCCCAGTGGGCGCGGGCGTCGTCGTCGAGCCGCTCGCGGACGCGGGCGTAGAGGGCCAGCCGCTCGGCGGGCGGCGCGTCGGCCACGCCCAGCGCGCGGTGCAGGTCGTCCCTCGGCAGCGTCAGCGCCGCGGCCAGCTTGAGCGCGCACAGGTGCCGCTGCGCCGGGCTCGGGTCGACGGCGTCGATCACGCCCACGTGCGGGCGCAGGAGGAGCGACAGCGCCGTGTCGCCGGCGGCGCACACGACGAGCGCCCGCGCCGGGCGGTCCGACGCGGCCGCCACGCCCGCGAGCAGCAGCGCCTCGAGCGCCGGGTCCTCGCGCACCTGCGCGAAGGCCAGGTCGCTCCCGGCCAGGTCGCGCTCGGGGCCGGTCACGGCCCGCGCGGCGCCGCCGCGACCGTGAACGTGCTCCGGTAGCGGTAGCCGCTCAGCATGGAGAACTGGCCCTCGGCCGGGCGCACCGTGTCGGTCGTGGCCACGCGGCCGAAGACGAAGTAGTCGCCGCCGCGCACGAGCCGGAGCACGATCGTCTCGCCCGGCTCGACCACGGCGCGGCCCGTCGACGGGCCGTCGTAGTAGACGCTCAGCCGGTAGGAGGTCTGGTTCTCGACCTCCCACAGGACCTTCGAGCCCGTGATCGTCTCCAGCCGCGTCGGCTCGGGGAAGCGCAGGGGCGCCGGCTCGCCGGGGCGCGCCGTCCCGCGCGCGGCCGGCCGCTCACGCGACCCCTCGATCGTCTCGGGCGGCGGCGCGCGGCGCACCCGCGTGCGCGGCGCGTCCTTCCAGACGGGCCCCGGCGGAGCGTCGCGCGTGGAGAGCTCCACCTCCTCGCCGTCGGCGCGCCGGTAGCGCACGAACCCGGCCGGCCCGCCCTCGGCCTCGGCCTCCCACACGGCCACGAGCGTCGCGCCGGTGCGGTAGTCGCCGGCGAGGCTGTCCTGCCCGATCGCGCCGCCGGTGCGCACGCCGAAGCCGTCGCTGGCCTCCCAGGCGCCGCGCTCGGTCGCCCACCGGTGCACGCGCAGCCACGCGCTGCCGTCGGGGCCCTCGGGGCGGGTCGGCGTCACGCGCTCGACCGAGAGGTACCACGGCTCGAGGGCCAGGACCGGCCCCACGGCCTCGCTCTGGCGCCGCGCCTGCTCGGGCGGGAGGAGCCGCCCCGTGCCCACGGCCTCCGACACGATGCGGTAGGCGTAGGCCTGGCCCGGCGTGACGCGGCGGTCGTTGTAGTAGGTCACGTCGCCCTTGGTGCTGGCGAGCTGGACCCAGTCGCCCGTGCCCTCGCGCCGCCACACGTGGTAGGCGTGCACGGTGACGCGCTGGTTGTCCTCGGCCGGCACCCACACGAGCTGGATCCGCCCGGGCTCGCGCTCGTCGAGGACGAGGCCGTGCGGCGGGTCGTGGACGAAGCCCTCCTGGGCCCCGGCCGGCGCGGCGAGGGCGAGGAGCAGCGCGAGGCAGCGGAGGTGGGTGGGCACGGCGCCTCCCGTCAGCGCATGAGGACGAGCCACTTGTATAGCCAGGCGAGCAGCCACAGCGCCAGGAAGGCGCAGAAGAGCCGGCCCCACGGCCAGCGGTCGGTGACCTCGAACAAGGACACCCCGCGCGCCGCCGCGCCGAGCGCCACCGGGACGCCCAGAACCGTCAGGCAGAAGAGGACGAAGCCGAAGGGCTGGTTCCTGAACGCCTCGGCCGGGCGGCCGTGGGCGGCGAGGGCGAAGGTCGTGGTGAAGCCGCACGACGGGCAGGGGACGCCGTCGAGCATCTCCACGAAGCCGCACGGCGGCAGGCCGAGCTGCTCGTGCGTGCCGATCCCGCGCGCGTCGGGGCGCAGCCACAGGGAGAGCGCCAGGACGACGACGCCGCCCAGGCCGCACACGGCCCAGAAGGCGCGCTCGAGGCCGGCGGCCCGGGGCCAGGCCCGGCCGAGGGCGGTCACCTCGCGCGGCGGCCGCGGCGGCCCATCGTCGCCGAGCGGCTCCAGGGCGGGGGCCTCGACCGCCGGCGGCGGACCGGCCTCGTTCACGCGCGGACCCCGGGCGTCGCGCGGGCCAGGACGCCCGCCACGCGCTCGATCCCCTCGAGCATGAGCCGGTCGTCGAGGGCGTAGCTGAAGCGCAGGTGCGCGTCGGCGCCGAAGCCGGCGCCGGCGACGGCGGCCACGTGCGCCTTCTCGAGCAGCACCTCGGACAGCGACTCGGACCCGGTGACGGCCGCGCCGTCGATCGTGCTCCCGTAGTAGGCCGACAGGTCGGGGAAGGCGTAGAACGCGCCCTGGGCGCGCGGGACCTTCACGCCCGGGATCCGCTCCAGGGCGGCGACGAGCTGCTCGCGCCGCCGGGCGAAGGCGTCGCGCATGCGCGCCGTGTCGGCCCCCGCGCCGGCGACCGCCGCGGCGGCCGCCGCCTGGGCGATCGTGCAGGCGCCGCTCGTCGACTGCGACTGGATCTTCGACGCCGCGGCCAGGACGTCCTTGGGCCCCACGGCCCAGCCGATCCGCCAGCCGGTCATCGCGTAGGCCTTCGACACGCCGTCGACGAGGAGCGCCAGCTCGGCCGCGCGCGGGTGCTGGACCTCGAGGACGCCGCGGTGCACGGCGCCGTCGAACACGAGCTCGCGGTAGATCTCGTCCGAGACGACGAACACGCCGCGGTCGAAGGCCAGCCGGCAGAGCGCCTCGACCTCCTCGGGCGGCGTGACGGCGCCGGTCGGGTTGCTCGGGCTGTTGAGGAGGAGGATCTTCGTGCGCGCGCCCATGGCGCCCTCGACCGCCGCCGGGTCGATCCGGAAGCCGTCCTCGGCCCGCGTCGGCACCGGGATCGCCCGGCCGCCGGCCAGCTCGATCATGGCCGGGTAGCTGACCCAGTAGGGGCTGGCGAAGACCACCTCGTCGCCCGGGTCGAGGAGCGCCTGGAACAGGTTGTAGAGCGTGTGCTTGGCCCCGGTCGACACGAGCACCTGCTCCGGCGTCCCGCGCCAGGCGAAGCGGCGCTCGAGGTCGGCGAGCACGGCCTTGCGCAGGGCCAGCGTCCCGGGGACGGGCGGGTAGTGCGTGTCGCCCCGGGCGATCGCCTCGCGCGCGCCCTCGAGGGCCACGGCCGGCGTGTCGAAGTCCGGCTCGCCGACGGAGTAATCGATGATCGGCTGGCCCTCGGCCTTGAGCGCCTTGGCGCGCGCGGCGAGCGCCAGCGTCTGGCTGGCCGGGAGCGCGCGGACCCGCTGCGAGAGGCGGTGCGTGGGCACGGGCGACGACCTCCGGGGTTCCACGGGATCCTACCGCCGGCCGCGGGCGCCGGGTGGAGATTGACGCCGCCCGGACCGACCCTATACTGGGCGCTTCCACCGGCCGAGGTGGCGGAATTGGCAGACGCGCTAGGTTGAGGGCCTAGTCCGGTAAAACGGGTGCAGGTTCAAGTCCTGTCCTCGGCAAACGTGAGACGCGAGAGAGCCCCGGCCCCTGGTCGGGGCTCTCGTCGTTCTCGTGAGTCCTGATCCAGGTCCTGGTCGACTCCTGGTCGCAGGTGACGGACGGCAGATGCAGCGCCTCGGCCCCTACGAGGTCCTCGCGGAGCTCGGGCGCGGCGGCGCCGGGGCGGTGCTGCGCGCCCGCGACGCCGCGGGGCGCGAGGTGGCGCTGAAGGTCCTGCTGCCCGGCGCGGCGCCGCACGCGCGCAAGCGCTTCCTGCGCGAGGCGCGCGCCCTGGCCCGCCTGCGCCACCCGGGGGTCGTGGGTGTGGTCGACGTCGCGCGCGAGGACGACCGGGCGCCTGGGCCGGCCGCTGCGCCCGCGTGGATCGCCATGGAGCTCGTCCCGGGCGAGACGCTCGCCGCGCGCCTCGCGCGCGAGGGGCCGCTGCCGCCGCGGGCCGCCGTGCGCCTCGCCGAGCGCCTGGCCGACGCCGTCGCGCACGTCCACGCGGCCGGCGTGCTCCACCGCGACATCAACCCGCGCAACGTGATCCTGCGCCCGCCGGGCGGCGAGCCCGTGCTGGCCGACCTCGGGCTCACGCGCGACGTGACGCCGACCTCGCAGTCGCGGGTGTCGATCGAGGGCCTGTTCCTGGGCACGCCCGGCTACTGGCCGCCCGAGCAGGCCCGCGGGGACGTCGACGCGGTCGGCGTCGAGGCGGACGTCTACGGCGTCGGGGCCACGCTCTACGCCGCGCTCACCGGCCGGCCGCCGTTCCTCGTCGAGTCGCTCGACGACGCCCTGCGCTGCCTCGTGGCGGACCCGCTCCCGCCCTCGCGCCTGCGCGCGGAGGTCGACGCCGCGCTCGACGCCCTCGTCCTGCGCTGCCTGGCCCGCGCCCCCGGCGACCGCGTCCCCACGGCGGCGGCCCTGGCCGAGGCCCTGCGCGGCCTGCGCCGCGGCAGCGGCGCCGGCCGTGGGCGCGCGGCCTGGCTGGAAAGCTGCGCGGCCGCCGCGGTCGTCGTCGCGGTCCTCGTCGCGGTCGGGGCGCTGGCGACGCCGACCGAGCCGCCGCCGGAGACGCCGACCGAGACGCCGGCCGGGGCCGACGAGCAGCCGCCCGAGACGCCGGAGGTCGCCGACGCGCCGGTCGAGGTGGCCCCGATCGACGCCCCGCCGGCCGCGGTCTCGCTCCAGGTCGCGGCCGAGGTCTCGGACCTGGTGGCGCACGCCATGACGAGGCTGGCCGCCGGCGACCGCGACGAGGCGGAGGCGACGGCCCGGCGGGCCCTCGCCCTCTGGCCGGAGGCCCCGCGCGCCCTCGGCGCGCTGGCGCTCGTCCACTACCAGCGAGGGGAGCGCGGCGCGTCCCTGGAGCTGCTCGACCGCGCCGTCGCCGGGGCCCCGACCGACGCGCGGCTCCTCGGGCAGCGCGGGATCCTGCGCTTCGAGCTGGACGACGCGGCGGGGTCGATCGACGACCTGACGCGCGCGATCGAGCACGAGCCGGGCTACCACCTCGCCTGGCACAACCGTGCGATCTCCCACCTGGCCCTGGGCGACGGCGCGGCGGCCGTCGCCGACGCCGATCGGGCGCTCGCGATCAACCCCGAGCACGCGCCCGCGCACTACATCCGCGGCAAGGCGAACGTGGCCCTCGAGCGCCTCGCCGGCGCCGAGGCGGACGCCGGCCGCGCCGTGGCCCTGCGCCCGCGCTACGGGGCGGCCTGGCTCCTGCGCGCCGAGGTCCGGACGCTCCTGGGCGACCTCGCGGGCGCCCTGGCCGACCTGCGCCAGGCCGTCGCCACGCTCCCCGCCGGCTCGCCCGACCGCGCCCGGGCCGAGCGGGCGCTCGCGGACCTGGAGGCGCGCCGCGTCCGCTAGAGGTCGGCCGGAGACCTCGCGAAGCGATCGTCGCCGCAGGCGAGGAGCGGCGACGCCTGCGGCGACGAAGGCGAGCGAGGCCGAGGCGGCGTTTCCGGCCGGACCTCTACGTCGCCGGGAAAGCGCGCTGCGTGGCCGGCGCAGACATCGGCGCCTCGGCCGCCGGCGCCTCGACCGCCAGCGCCTCGACCGCCGGCGCCTCGCGGCGCGGCGGCAGCTTCGTCGCCGGCGGCAGGGCCGCCTGGCGCGGGTCGACGCGGCCGGGGTCGCGCAGGTCGCGCGAGGCGCCGGGGCCGCGCCGCCGGACGGCGACCAGCTCGGCGGCGACGCTCAGGGCGATCTCCTCGACGGTGACCGACCCGATGTCGAGCCCGATCGGCGCGCGCACCGCCTCGAGCTGCTCCTCGGGCAGGCCGCGCTCTCGCGCGCGCAGGAGGAGCTTCCTGATCTTGGCCCGGCTGCCCACGAGGCCCACGTAGCGCGGGGCGTCCTGGCGCAGGGCCCACTCGAGGCAGGCCTGGTCGTGGCGGTGGCCGCGCGTGACCACCGCCACGAAGGCGCCCCGCGGCGCCCGCCAGCGGGCCAGCGTGTCGTCGAACTCGCCCAGGATCAGGCGCGCGCCCGGGAACCGCTCGGCGTTGAGGAACTGCGGCCGGTCGTCCAGGACCGTGACGCGGAAGTCGAGCGGCGCGGCCAGGCGCGCCAGGGCCAGGGCGATGTGCCCCGAGCCGCAGATCACGAGGTGCGTGGTGAGGATCGGCTCGAGGAACACGTCCACGCGCCCGCCGCAGATCAGCCCGTGCTCGGGGTCGTCCTGCTCGGTCAGGTCGACGGTGATCTGACGCGGGCGCTCGGTCGCGAGCACGTCGGGCATCTCCGCCCACACCTGCCCGTCGATGCAGCCGCCGCCGACGGTGCCCACGGCCTGGCCGTCCTCGGTGAGGAGCATCTTCGAGCCGAGCGCGCCGGGCGACGAGCCGCGGATCGCCACGACCGTGGCCAGGAGCCCGGCCCGGCCCGACTCGCGCAGGCGCGCGATGGCGTCGTAGACGGCCTCGTTGCGCATGGGGGCGATTGTAGCGCGTCGTCGGAGGGGCTCGGGGGTGGAAGAGGGTTCACCACAGAGGAGCAGAGGGAGCAGAGGGGGTGCTGCCGCCGGCTGCCGTGCCGCGCCTCTCGAGGTGTCGAGGGAGGAGATAGGTCGGGGAGGCCGCGGAGGCGACGACGTCTCCTCCGCGGCCTCCGTCGCCTTCGCGCGTTCGTGCCCCTGGACCCGCCGTCGCGCCGCCCTCGGAGGCCGGCCGACGCCGCCTCGACGCCGCGCGTGCCCGCCCCCCGGCTTCCTCGGTTCATGAGAGGCGGAGCCGTCTGCGGACTCTGCTCCCTCTGTTCCTCTGCGGTGAGCGATTCTCCGGGGGGCGGTCGTCTACTTGAGCTCGAGCGCCTCGACCACGGCGTCGGTCGCGCCCCACCCCGGCCGGTCGACGCGCGGGCCGAAGAGGACGAAGTCGTCGCTCGTCGCGCGCACCTCGGCCGCCTGGGCCGGGTCGTAGACCTTGCCGTCGAAGCCGCGCGGCAGGAGCCAGAAGCCCTGGCGCTGCGCGCCGTCCTCGAACCAGAGCACGAGGCCGCGGTCGCCGCCGAGCCGCGTCCAGCCGGGGGGCGCCTCGACCTGCGCCTCGATCCCCTGGAGCGTCCATGGCGCGGGGACGCGCGCCGCGAGGCGCTCGCGCCAGCGGTCGACCGGGGCGTCGATCCCGCGCGGCGGCGCCGCCACCGGCCGGGCCGCCGGCCGGGCCGCCGCGCGCTCCGACCACGAGGGCGGCGGCGGCGGCGGGTCGCTGGCGCAGGCGCTCAGGCACAGCGCCCCGCAGGTCATCCAGATCGTCGACACGGGCCAACGGCGGCTCATGGGCTCCTCCTCTCGCGGGCGACGGCGTTGATTGACAGCCAGGCCCGATCGTTTAGCCTCGCGACCCCGGAGCAGACCCCATGGCGCCCCCCAGGCTCGCGCTGGTGTTCCTCGTCGCGCTGCTCGCCGGCTGCGGCGCGACCCCGCGCTGGCACGCGGGCGTCCTCCTCGACGACCCCGACGACGCGCCTCGCGGCGCCGCGCGCCCGGCCGAGGAGGTCGAGGTCTACTTCAAGCCCTCGCTGGGGGCCTTCGACGAGAAGCGGGCCGAGCGCCGCTTCAACTGCGGCTCGACGACGCTCCTGCGCACGGCCTTCCTGCTCGAGGACGCGCCGGCGCCGCCGCCCGACCGCGACTGGGAGGTCGTGGGGCTCGTGACCACCGAGGAGTTCCCGCGCGACGACGCGACCTCGGAGCTCAAGGGCGACGAGGTGACCAACGTCTTCGGCATCGGCCGCGACGTCCACGACACCTACGAGGTGCGCCTCGACCCGGCCTTCCGCGAGGCCGCCCTCGAGCGCCTGCGCTGGTGGGCCGCCCGCGTGGGCGCCGACGCCGTCGTGGACGTCTACGCCACGGGCGAGGTCGAGCACCACATGTGGCACGGCACCGTGATCTCGTTCAACGTGCAGTCGCCGCACTCGCCGATCTACAGCGGCGTGCGCCTGCTCGACCTGCGCCTGCGCGACGTGCGCCTGCACGGCACGGCGGTGCGCTATGAGCGCTAGGCGCCGCGCGGGCGCGCTGGCGCTCGTCGTGCTCGCGGGCTGCTCGTACTGCGACGGCCGCGAGGAGCTCGAGGCGGCGCGGTCGGGCGACCTCGACGCCCTGCAGGCGCTCGGGGAGCTGGGCGACCCGAGGATCCCCTCGAGCGCCAGCCTCACCGACGTCAAGATCGGTGAGGCGCTGGCCGTGGTCGCTCCGTTCCTCGAGTCCACCGACCCCCTCGTCCGCCTCCAGGCGCTCGAGGCGGCGCGGCACCTGGCCACCCGGCAGAGGGACCTGTACCGCAGCCGCTTCCCGACCCTCATCGACCAGATGTTGGCCGATCCTGAAGTCGAGATCCGCTGGCGCGCGGCGTGGGCGCTGGGCCGCCTCGAGCGCACCTGCCCCGCCCTGCGCGCCGCGCTCGCCGACCCGCACCCGCGCGTGGCCGAGCGGGCCGCCTGGGCGCTGGGGCAGGCGCGCGACGAGGAGGCGGTCGACCCGCTGATCGACGCCCTCGAGGCCGACCCCACGGTCGCCCGGCAGGCGGCGCGCTCGCTCGGGCGCATCACCGGCCTGCGCCACGGCCCCGAGCCGGCCGCCTGGTCGGGCTGGGCGCGGCAGTGGCGGGCGCGTCGGGCGATCGACGACGCCCAGGCGCCGCCCGCCCCGCCGGGCGACGAGGTCCCTCCGCCCGGGGGCGAGGGGGACGACTGAACCCCCCGTCGCGCGTGGAGTTCAGACGCTTGTCCGGTCGGTCGGACGGTGTTAGGGTTGAGCCGCACGGGGGTCCTGCCGCATGGCGATGAAGGAGTGCTTCGGCCACGGGATGCAGTGGTGGGTGCCTGTGAAGCAGGGCCTCACCAACCCCGACAAGCAGCGGGAGTGCTACGCCTGCGAGGACTTCGACATGTGCTCCAAGGCGCACATGGTCCACAGCTACCGGCACCTGACGGAGATCATCCTCCACCAGGTGCAGTCGGTGGCGAAGATGCCGGTCCCGGCGACCAACAAGGCCAAGGCGGGCAAGTAGCGCCGGCGCTCAGCGCGTGCGGTCGAGCAGCCGCCTGACGGCGGCGTGCTCCCACAGGCCGCCGGCGGCGCCCGGGGTCGCCTCGCGCGCGGCGGCGCGCAGGACCTCGCGCAGGGCGCCCGGCCAGGGGTGCGCGAGGAGGTCGTGGAGCTCGAGGTCGGGGGCGCCCGTCCACACCTCGATCGCAGCGCGCAGGGCCTGCACGGCGGGGCCGGGGTGCGCGCGGGCCACGGCCTCGAGGTGGGCGCGGGCCCGCGCGCGGGCGTCGGCCAGGGCCTCGGGCGCGGCGCCCGGCGGCAGGCGGGTCAGCGCCTGGAGGAGGAGCGCCACGCGCGCGGCCGCCTCGCGCGGGCCGTCGAGCGCCCGCGCGAGCTCGCCCTCGCTGGCGGTCCAGCGGCGGTGGAGCAGCCAGGCCTCGACCTCGGCGGGGTCCTCGAGGACGAGCGTGGCCTGCAGCAGGTCGGCCTCGAGGCCGGCCGCGGGCGCCTCCTGCAGGCGGCGGCGCAGGGCGTCGGCCACGCGCACGTCCTCGGGATGCGCCGGGGGCTCGCGCCCGGCGAGGCGCAGGAGCAGGGCCGCGGCGCGCAGGGCGTCCTGGTCGTCGGGGTCGGAGGGCGAGGTCCAGCCCAGCCCCGCCAGCGCGCGCAGGTCGTCGGCGCGGGCGAGCACCCGGCGCTGGCCCGACGGCAAGGGCGGCCCGGGGCGCGCGAGGCGGTCGCGGGCCGCGCCCGGGTCGACGACGGCGAGGGCCGCCAGGAGCGTCCAGCGCGCGGCGGCGTCGCCCGGGTCGCGCGACAGGGCGGCGGCCGCGTCGCGCTGGGCCAGGGCGCGCTGGACCTCGTCGCCGTCGGCCGCGGCGAGCGACAGGCGGAGGGCGGCGCGCGCCGAGAGCGGCGCCGCGGCGAGCGGGTCGAGGTGCACGG
>JAHBXY010000118.1 GCA_019636275.1 Planctomycetota bacterium
GAGGCCGGCTGGACCCGCCCCGAGGTGCTCCTTCGGCGCGCCCGGGCCGTCGGCGCGCGCGGCCTGCCGGTCGACGAGGCCGAGGCGCGGCGCCTCCTGCGCGACCTCGACACGGCGCTCGGCGCGGGCCTGGCCCTCGACGGCAGGGCCCACGCGGCCCGGGCCCTGGCCCTGGCGCGCCTGCGCCAGCCCGACCAGGCCGCCGCCGCACTCGCCGCCTGCGACGCGCCCGCGCCGGCGGTCGAGTGGGCCGTGGCGCTGGCCCGCGTCGTCGTCGGCCTCGACCGCTCGGGCGAGATGGGCCTCAGCGCCCAGCTCCCGGCGAGCGCCCCGCCGCCGGCGCACGCCGACGAGGCCCGGGCGCTGGCGACCCTCGCCCGCGAGCGCGCCGGCCCGGCCCTGCGCACGCTGCGCCGCGACCCCGACGCCCTGACACCCGAGGAGGTGTCCCAGGCCGTCGACCGCATGGTCGTCGCCGCCCGCCTCGCCCCCGACACGCCCGTCGAGCCGCGCGACGTCGACGCCCTGATCGGGGCCGTCATGTCGGTGCGCCGGCGCATCCCGGCCCGCGTGGCCGTGCACCTGGTGAGCCTGGCCCCCGACGACCGCAAGCTCCTCGCCGCCCTGGCCCGCTTCGCCCGCGCCGAGAACACGTCCAGCAAGCGCCAGCTCCTGCCCGTCGTCCGCCGCGCTTACGACCTCGCGGTCACGGTCGAGGAGCGCCGCGAGCTGGGGCTGTTCCTGTGCATCGTCCTCGACGGTCTGGACCCCGAGCGCCCGCACGACGTCGACGCCCTCGTGACCGAGCTCCTCCTCGACGACGAGCGCGACGACGTCTCGCGCAGCACGCTGTACGAGCTGCGGCAGAAGGCGCGGCGGCACCTGGGCCGCTTCGAGGAGGCCCTGGCCGACGTCGACGAGGCCTTGCGCCTGGTCCCCGAGCGCGACCTGCTGCTCGTCAGCCGCGCGCAGGTGCTGGTGGACCTCGGCCGCCGCGACGAGGGGCTCGAGGTCGCCCTCGACTACGTGCGCCGGACCGAGTTCGCCCGCGAGGCCAAGGTGTCGGTCGGCTCTCTCGACCACGCCGCCCGCCTGGTGTGGGAGGTCGGGGTCCCGCTGGGCCGCGCGGCCGACGTGCGCCGCGTGCTCGAGCGCTACCTCGTCGCCCGCGCCGAGCGCTGGGGCTGGGCCGCGCGCGCCGCCCACCTCGCCCTCCTCGACGGCGACCGCGCCGACGCCCTCGACCTCCTGCAGCGCGCCGCCAACGCCCTGCAGAAGGAGGGCAGCGCGGCCGAGCGCGCCGCGTTCGGGCTGCCGCTCCAGGCCGCGCACGACGCGGTCTCCGCCGAGGCGCCCGACGCCGACGCCCGGCTGCGGCGCCTCGTCGACGAGCTGGACCGGGTCCGAAGCGGCGCCATGCTTCCCTAGTACCTCGACGGCTGCGGCCGCGGATACCGGGCGCGGTGGCGCGCGCGCGGCTGATAGGATCCGGCGATCGACATCAGCCGCGCGCGCGCCACCTCGCCTCGGCCTCCGCGGCCTCGCCTCGCTCGCGGCTGCGCTCCACCCGTGGCATCGCGAGAGGGTGCCTCGGCCGCCGCGGGCCGGGCGATGGGGCGCGTGCGCCGATCGCGCCCCCTCGCGAGCGTGTCGAGCGACGGCAGGAACAACCCCCCTTACGACACCAGAACTGACCCCCTCGCGCGCGCATCACGCATCGCGAGCGCCTCGAGCTCATCCTCGACCCGCCAAGGCGAGCGATGGGGAGGCGCGGAACGGGCCAAGCACCGTCGTCCGCGACTTGCGCCGATCGCGCCCCCCTCGCGAGCGCATCACTCATCGCAGGTCAGGCCTCCTCGACGGTCACGATCCCCAGGTCGCCGTCGACCGTGACCCGCGCGCCGGGGGTGATGCGAGTGGCGCCGGCGGCGCCGAAGACGGCGGGGATGCCGTACTCGCGGGCGACGATCGCCGCGTGCGAGAGGACGCCCCCGACCTCGGCCACGATCCCGCCGACGAGGTGGAAGAGCGGCGTCCAGCCGGCGTTGATCACCCGGGCCACGACGATGTCGCCGGGCTCGACGAGCGCCGCGTCCTCCATGCCGCGCAGGACGCGCGCGCGGGCGGTGACGCGGCCGCCGGAGACGCCGACGCCCTCGACGAGGTGGCCGACGCGGCTCGGCACGTGCACCGGGCGCGGCGGGGACCCGGGGACCTCGATCACGTAGCGGGGCGGGTCCTGCGCCTGGTGGGCGGCCCGCTCGGCGCGCCGGGCCGCGACGCGCGCGCGCAGGTCGCCGCCGGCGCGGCCCAGGGCGGCCTCGGCCTCGTCGACCTCGAGGAAGAACACGTCCTCGGGGCGCGCGATCAGGCCGCGGACGGCCAGGCGCCGGCCGACCTCGAGGAACACGCGGCGCACGAGGTGCAGGGCGCGCAGGGCGCTGTCCTTGAGGTTCTCGCGGTAGGGGGCGTAGCGGCGCGCCTCGCGCAGGAGCGCGCGGAAGGCGGCGCGGCGCAGGGGCAGGGCGCGCTCGAGCGCCCCCTGCGCCGAGAGGTGGCGCGAGACGCGGCCGGCGAGCGCCTCGGCGCGCCGCGCCAGGCGCTCCTCGCGGTCGGCGAGGCGCGGCATGCCGCCCCCCTGGTCACGGGCGGCCCGCACGAGGCTGCCGAGCACCGCCAGGATCACCGACGGGTCGTCGGCCCAGCGCGGCTCGGCGAGCTCGGCCTCCTTCTCGCAGCGGTGCCCGAACTCGGCCAGGAAGCGGCCCAGCTCGCCCTGGAGCCAGCGCCCGTCGGGGCCCAGGGCCCCGAGCTCCTCGAGCGTGCGCGGCGCCTGCGCGCAGAGCGCCTCGGCCAGGGCCGGGCGGGCGGCCGCGCGCTCGGCCAGCCGCTCGAGGTGGCCGCTCGCCACGGCCAGGGCGTTGCCGGGCGCCCCCGCGGTCAGGTGCGCCACGAGCTTGCCCTCGAACTCCGCCTCGGCGCCGCTGCGGCGCAGGAACAGCTCGAGCAGCAAGTAGGCGGCGCCCGAGATCGCCGTGCCGAGGACGTGGCGGCGCAGCGCCTCCTCGAGCAGCCCGGTCGCGTCGCGGCGCAGGCGCAGGAGCGCGGCGTCGTCGAGCGCGGCCGGCGCGCGCCGCGCGCACCAGCGCAGGCGCAGGGCGAACACGCGCAGGAACAGCTCGAAGCGCTCGCGGGCCAGGAGGCGCGCCGCGACGAACAGGAGCCCCAGTCGCGCCGTGCGCGCGTCGGCGCGCGACAGGTCGAGGTCGACCGCCCCGAGGCCCCCGACGCCCGCGCCCCCGACGCCCGCGCCCCCGACGCCCTCGCCGAAGATCAGCGCGTCGAACACGCCCTCGGGCGCGCCCGGGATCAGCCGCATGAAGGCGCGGAAGTAGTCCGGATTGAAGTAGGGCAGCCCGTAGAACAGGCGCATGTAGCCCGGACCCTCGAGCTCCGGCAGCCCGCCCAGGCGGAACAGGTCGCGGCGCCCCGCCTCGACCAGCGGCGCGAAGAGCGTCCACGTGAGCGGCGTCACCGGGTCGAGGAGCGCCTCCTGCGTGTTGGCCGCCGTCCAGCGCACGCGGCCGCGCGCGCCGGCGGGCGCCTCGCGCGTGACCGGCCGCGCCTGCAGGACCCACAGCCGCTCGCCCTCGACCGCCCACTCGAGGTCCAGGCCCTCGCCGTCGGCGCCGAGCGCGCGCTCGACCTGCCCGGCGGCGCGCGCCAGCCCGGCGAGGGTCGCCGGGGCCAGGAGGTCGCCGCTGCGCGCCGGCGCCTCGCGCACGGCGCCGGCCGCGTCGAGCACCCAGCGCGTGGGGTCGGCCAGGCCGTCGACCAGGGCGCGGCCCGCTCCGGCGACCGCCTCCACGAGCAGGTCGTCGGGGGCGCCGGCGCGGGTGAACAGGACCCCGGCCGCCGCGGGGGCCAGGCAGCGCTGGATCACGACCGCCATGGGCCGCGGCGCGGCCGGCAGGCCGCGATCCCGGCGGTAGGCCAGCGCCGCGCCCGAGAACAGGGACGCCCAGCAGGCGCGCACGGCGTCGAGGGCCGCCGGCAGGCCGCGCACGTCGAGGGCCGTGGCGAAGAGCCCGGCCGCCGACCGCTCGCGCTCGTCCTCGTCGAGCGCCGACGAGCGCACGGCCAGCGGGCCGACGGGCAGCCCGCCCACCGCGGCCGTGAGCGCCGCCACGAGGTCGTCGGGCAGCGGGAGCGTCAGGCACGCGTCGTGGAGGCGCGCGCTCGCCCGGACGACCTCGGCGTCGGGCAGGTCGGAGAGCGCGTCGACCTCCGCGACCAGCCCGGCCGCCTCCAGCGCGCGGCGCCAGGCGGCCGCCGTGACGACGACGGCGGGCGGAACCGGCAGGCCGGCCGCCGCGAGCACGGCCAGGTTCAAGGCCTTGCGGCCGACCTCCTGGCGCCCGAGGTCGGCCGCGAGGTCCAGCGACGCGACGAGCGCCGGGGAGGCAGGCGAGGGGGATGTGGCCGGCGGGGCGGCGACGAGCGGCTCCGTCACGTCGTCTCCCTCCGCGCCCTCGCGCGCGCCGCGCTCACGTGCGTGCCCCCCTGGCGACGCCACGATGCGTCCACGCCGCGTGGGGCCAGCGTTGACGGCAAAACCCTTGCCCGTATAGTCTAGCCGCTGAACCGGGGGGCACGTGGCCGACGACGCGCGAGAGACCGACACCCCTGACGTGCGCCCGGACGCCGATGGCCTCCCGGCCGCCGATGGCCTCCCGGCCGCCGATGGCCGCCCGGCCGCCGATGGCCGCGCGGCCGCCGACGGCGAGCCCGGGCCCGACGCTCAGGAGCCGGTGGGAGGGCCGGTCGCCGGCGCGACGCCGGCCGCCGCGGCCAAGGACGTCTCGCTCGCTACCGACACCAGGTCCGACGCCGGCGAGGAGTCCCAGGCGCGCCTCGACCCCCAGCTCATCGGCCTGGCCGTCGTGCTCTGGCTCCTGGCCGTGGGGATCTTCGTCTTCAAGTGGGACCGGCTGCGGGTCGACTGGTACCTCGGCAACATCAAGGAGACCGGCGACCTCGCCGGGCGCCTCGACGAGACGAGCATGCAGGCCCTGGCGGACCTGGCCCGCGAGGACCCGGCCGTCCTGAGCATGGTCGCCGACGAGGTCCTGGGCCCGCTCGCCAACCGCGACGAGTTCTACCGGACGGCGATCATCAAGACGATCGAGCGCGTCCCGGGGCCCGCGGCGCTCGACTTCCTCGTCGCCGCCGCCGGCGATTACCACGGCATCGTCCGCGCCAACACCTACGTCTCCCTCGGCGCGCGCGCCGGCCGCGACCCGTCCGAGCGCGCGCGGGTGGTCGAGGTCCTCCTGCAGGCGCTCGGCACGCCGGGCGACGTCGAGCCCATGGGCCGCGCCTTCGCGCTGACGGTCCTGGGCGACCTCGGCGCGCGCGAGGCCCTGTGGCCGGTGATCCGCGAGGTGCGCGGGGCGCGCGGCGCCGGCGCGGCCGTGAACCGCGAGGCCGCCGAGGCGGGCGAGCGGGCCGTGCGCGAGCGCGGGGCCCGGGCGTTCTACAAGCTGGCCGGCGTCACGCCGGAGCAGCTCCCCTTCGACCCGCAGGCCGACCTCGCCGCCCGCGACGCGCAGGTGCAGGCCTGGGAGCGCTGGTTCGAGGAGGGCGGGGGCACGATCCCCGCCGGCGAGCGCTTCGCGGAGGTCTTCCCGCCGACGGACTCCACCCAGGGGCCGTCGCCGACCGAAGGAACGGACCAGGAGCCCGAGGGGTCGCCGCAGTGAGCCACAGCCAGAGCCCCGGCCCGTCGCCGATCGACGTCAAGTCCGCCCTGGAGCGCCTCATCGTGGGCGAGCTCCGCGCCGACGAGGCGGTCCTCCTCGCGGCGGAGGCCGGCTACCGCACCTTCGCCGACCTGTGCGAGGCGGAGCTCCCCGAGCACCTGCCCAAGGTGCGCATCGAGCGCACGACCGTCCGCGACCAGATCGGCCGGGCGATCGCGGGCAAGCTCCCGCTCGACGAGCTGCGCGCGTGGGCCGAGGAGCTGGCGGCGGTCCTCGACCGCCACGAGCTCGGCGTGAGCGTCGTCGAGCGGCGCCGGATCAGCGAGGCGCTGGCCCTCGTGGCCGTGGCGGCCGACGTGCGCATCTTCCGCAACCGGGGCCCCGTGCTGGGCGTCCTGTCGGCCGTCGCGCGCTCGCTGGGGCGGCGGCGCGCGGGCAACGTCTCGGTGCTCTACGGCGCGCTGTTCCAGAACCAGCCGGAGTTCCACCTCCTGGCCCGCCGCCTCGAGGACATCGACGGCGAGGAGGAGGACGGCCCCGAGCCGACCGGCGAGGTGGGCCCGCCCACGTTCCTGCCGCAGGGGCCGTCGTTCATGGACAGCCTTGGCCTGGGCGCGCTCGAGCTCGACACCGGCCTCGACCGCGCCTGGATGCAGGGCGACGAGCCGGAGGGCGCGGGCGAGCAGCAGCCCAAGGCGGCCGAGGGGCTGCGCTGCGCCGACGTCGTGGCGCTCAACCGCCCCTACGAGCCCGGGACGCGCGTGCAGGACTACGAGTGGGTGGTGGCCTTCTCGGTGGCCACGCGCAGCCTCGTGCAGGAGGACACGGTCCCCGGCACGCCGGCCCCCGGCTTCATGGAGCGGGCGCGCGAGCTGGCGCCGAACTTCGAGTTCGCCCGCTACAAGCCCGAGGCGCGCCGCGACCAGGACGGCGTCCTCGAGGTCGTGCTCGACGCGCCGTCGATCGGCAAGGGGGAGCTGGCCTACGCGGCCAAGCTCTTCGCGCTGGTCCACCAGGTGGGCGTCGTGACCTTCGAGGGCGTGCGCCTGTCGACGATCGGCCCCGGCCCGCGGCCGGTCGGCTAGCGCGCACGCGCGTGGCCGGCTTCGAGACGCTCGCCTGGCGGGGCGACCTGCCGGGCGCCCTGGAGATCATCGACCAGCGCGCCCTCCCCGCGCGCCACGACCTGCTGCGGCTGGAGACCGTCCCGGCCGCGTGGGACGCGATCAAGACGCTCGCCGTGCGCGGCGCGCCGGCGATCGGCGTGGCGGCCGCCTACGGCGTCGTCCTCGGCGCGCAGGAGGCGCTGGCCCGCGGCGGGGGCGGCGACGGCGTGGCGCAGGCGGCGCTCGCGGCCGCCGACCACCTGGCGACCTCGCGGCCGACCGCCGTGAACCTGTTCTGGGCGCTCGAGCGCATGCGCCGGGCCCTCGGCCGCCTCGTCGACCGCGGCGTGGCCGGCGACGGCGCGTTCGTGGCCCGCTCGCTCCTGGCCGAGGCGCGGGCGATCCACGAGGAGGACCGGGCCACCTGCCGCGCGATCGGGCGCCACGGGGCGGCGCTCCTCGGCCGCGGCGCGCGCGTGCTCACGCACTGCAACGCCGGCGGGCTGGCCACGTCCGACTACGGCACGGCGCTCGGGTGCATCTACGCCGCGGTCGAGGGCGGCAACCCGGTGACCGTGCTCTCCTGCGAGACGCGGCCGCTGCTCCAGGGGGCGCGGCTGACCTCGTGGGAGCTCGAGCGGCGCGGGATCCCGGTGACGCTGATCTCGGACGGCATGTCGGGCTTCGCCATGCAGCGCGGGCGCGTCGACGCCGTGATCGTCGGCGCCGACCGGATCGCCCGCAACGGCGACGTGGCCAACAAGATCGGCACCTACGGGCACGCCGTCCTGGCGCGCGAGCACGGGATCCCCTTCTACGTGGCCGCGCCCGTGTCCACCTTCGACCTGTCGCTCGCCTCCGGCGCCGAGATCCCGATCGAGGAGCGCGCCCCCGACGAGGTCACGACCTTCGGCGGCCAGCGCGTCGCGCCCGAGGGCGTGGACGTGTGGAACCCCGCCTTCGACGTGACGCCGGCGCGCCTGGTGACGGCGATCATCTGCGAGCGCGGCGTGATCCAGCCCGTCGACGAGGAGCACGTCATGGCCCTCGCGGGCGCCGGGGGCTGGTGCAGGTAGGGCAGGCCTTGGCGACGTGACCCCCGGGCGGTCGTCGGCGCGCGGTGGTCCAATCGGGGCGCGATGTTCCCCCCGCCGCCCGAGCCGCAGGTCGTCGCCCGCGCGCGCCGCGGGGACGCGGCGGCCTTCGAGGCGCTCGTGCGCCACTACCAGGACCGGGTCCACGCGCTCGCCTGGCGGCTGACCTACGACGAGCACCTGGCGCGCGACGTCACGCAGGACGTCTTCCTGCGCCTCTACGAGCAGCTCCACCGCTACGACCCGGCGCGCGGCGCGTTCGAGCCGTGGTTCCTGCGCCTGGCCACGAACCTGGCCCTGAACGCCCGCGCCCGCGCGCAGGTCCGCCGCACGGCGAGCCTCGACGCGCCCCCGCCCGGACAGGACGAGGCGCGCGGGCCGCCGCAGGACCCGGCCGCCGCGCCCGCGCCCGAGCGCGCCGCCGACGCCGAGGCGCGGGCGGCGCTCCGCGCGGCGATCCGGGCCCTGCCCGACCTCTACGCCGGCGTCGTCGTCCTGCACCACCTCGAGGGCCTCGGGCTGAAGGAGATCGCGGCGCGGCTCGACCTGCCGGAGGGCACGGTGAAGGTCCGCCTGTTCCGCGCGCGGGCGCTCCTGCGCGAGGCGCTGGCCCGGTTCGGCTGACGCGGCGCCGACCAGCGGGCCTCTGGCCTCATCGCTGATGCCGGGGGATCCGTGTGCTTGGCCGCTGCCATCTCACAGGAGGCTCCATTCGAGTCGATTGGACGCAGAGGTCGCAGAGGAGGCGCAGAGATCGCAGAGGAGGGGGAGGCGCAGAAGGACCCCGTTCTCTGCGACCTCTGCGTCTCCTCCGCGCTCTCTGCGCCCCGTGAGTGGCCGAGGCGAGGTGCTCGCTGGAGCAGATCGCGCCATCAACTCGAGTGAAATCGGCTGTCACATGTCCGGGTGGATCGGCGGCCGAGCGCAGGGATTCCCGGCCGGAGTCGGCCCGGCCCGGCCCGTCCGAGGCGGCTGCCTGGCGCAGTTCCGGCCGGGCCTCTAGCCTGACCCTCGTGAGCCACGACGCGCTCGCGCTGACCGCGCCCCTGACGCCCGACGACGGCGGCGGCAAGGGGCCCGACCGGATCGGGCCCTACCGCGTCCTCCGCCGGCTGGGCGCCGGGGGCATGGGGACGGTCTTCCTGGTCGACGACCCGGCCACGGGCGCGCGGCGCGCGCTCAAGGCGCTCCCCGCCGGCGCGCCGCTCGACGCCCGCCTGCGCTTCCGGCGCGAGGGGGAGGCCATGGCCCGGGTCGACGACCATCCGGCCGTCGTGCGCGTCCACTCGGCGGGCGAGGCCGACGGCCGCGCCTACCTGCTCATGGACGCGGTCACGGGCGGCGACCTGCACGCGCGCCTCGCGCGGGGCCCGCTGCCACCCGACGAGGTCCTGCGCCTGGGCCGGACCCTCGCGCGCGGCCTGGCGCACGTCCACGCCCGCGGGGTGCTCCACCGCGACCTCAAGCCGCACAACGTCCTCTTCGACGAGGCGGGCGCGCCGAGGCTCGTGGACTTCGGCCTGGCGCAGGTCGCGCAGGCGGAGCGGCTGACGGCGACGGGGACGCTCCTCGGGACGCCCGCCTACATGGCCCCCGAGCAGGCGGACGCCCGCGCGACCGACGAGCGCACCGACGTCCACGGCCTGGGGGCGGTCCTCTACCACGCGCTCACGGGGCGCCCGCCGTTCCAGGGCGGCTCGCCCGTGGCCGTCCTGGCGCAGGTCCTCGAGCAAGAGCCGGCGCCGCCGTCCTCGCTCGTCCCCGGCGTGCCTCCGGCCCTCGAGCAGGTGGTGCTCAGGGCTCTGGCCAAGGCCCCGGCGGCGCGGTTCGCCTCCGCCTCGGCGCTGGCGGACGCGCTCGACGCCGCCGCCGCGGGCGTCGCCCCGCCCCGCCGGCGCGCCCCGCTCCGGCCTGGCGCTCGGCGGCCTCGCCGCGCTCGGCGCGCTCGCCGCCGCCGTCGCCGGGCGACCGCCCGCCTCGCCGGTCGTCGCCGACGCAACCTTCACCCGCGCTGCCGCCCCGCTGCTCATGGACGCCGCGCCGGCGCTCGACGAGGCGCGGCTCGAGCGCTGGCTGCTCGCCGAGGACGCCGCGGCCGGTCTCGCGGACCTCGAGGCGGCGTGGGCGGCCGGGACCCGCGACGAGGAGGCGCTCGTCTGGGCCGCCGCCCTCGCGCTCGCCGGCGACGACGCGGCGGCCGCCGCCTGCTGGGCCGGGCGGGGTCAGGGCGAGGGCGCCGCCTGGGTGGCGGCGGCGCGCTGGGCGCTGGATGGCGCCCCGGCAGAGCCGCCCGCCAGGGAGCAGGCCGCGGTCGCCGCGGCCGAGGCGACGCGTCAGGCGCTGACGCGGTGGGAGGTCACGGGCGACGCCTTGACCGCCGTCCGGGCGCTCGGCAGCCACCTCGCGCCGCCCGGCCCCGCCCCCCGGCCGATCGCCCTGGCGCTGGGGATCCGCGCGCAGCGCGCGCTGTGCGAGCGGCGCGGCGAGGTGCTGGCCGTGCTCTCGAGCCTGCGGCGGAACGCGGCCGGAATGTCGGAGGTCGACCAGACGCTCGCGGCCGCGCGCGCGCTCGCGCCGGGCTCGCGCCCGGAGCGCGCGCTGGGCGTGCTCTGGGCCGTGCAGGCCGTCTGGCGCGAGAGCCGGGCGCGGACGAGCGGCCCGCGGGCCCATCTCCGCGACCCGACCGTCGAGGCGTGGGTGGACGCCGTCGACCCGACCTCGCGCGACGCCTGGGTCCGCGGCCTGCACGCGGGGGGCGTCCTCGGGTCGTCGACGGCCTTCGCGGACCTCACCCCCGAGCGCGCCGAGGAGCTGTTCGAGCGCATGGAGGCCCTCGTCGACGACCCGCGGGAGCGGGAGCTGGACAAGGGGGGGATCCTCCACAGCTTCCGCTCGCGGGCAGGGGAGCACCGCTGCCAGTTCGCCCTCTGGCGCTGCTGGGCGGCGCGCGGGGGCGAGGCCGAGGCCGCGCGCGCGCAGGCGCTCGTCCGCGCGATCGACGACGCCAGGGTCGCTCCTGTCGTGGCGGCGCGGTTCCACGTGACCCGCCACCTGCTCCTCGGCGAGCTGGACGCGGCCGAGGAGGCCCTCCGGCACCTCGACGACAGAGGTTGGCGGCCGCAGCTCGAGCTCGAGCTGGCCCTCCTCCGCGGCGACGCGGACCGCTCGCGCGCCGCGCTCAGGCTCTTGCCGCCGCGCTCCGACGACGTCCTCGAGCCGGTCGTCGACGCGTGCCTCCGCGCGCACGTGGCGGCGCTCGACGGGCACTTCGACGAGGCGCGCGGGCTGCTGGCCCCGTTCACGGCGACGGGCGCGCCGCGCGCGAACCTGCCCTGGCGCGGCGGGCCCGCCACCGCCGAGCTCGTCGAGGCGCTGGCCCGCAGCGAGCGTCCGTCTCGCCCGTTCGTGCGCCCGGCGCCGGAGGCGCCCCGGTGAGCCCCCCGCGCGTGCCCGGCCACCGCCTCCTCGAGCGCCTCGGCGAGGGCGGCATGGGGGCCGTGTGGCTGGCCGTGGACGAGCGCACGGGCGCGCGCCGCGCCGTGAAGGTCCTCGCGGCCGGCGCCGACGCGGAGCTTCGCCTGCGCTTCCGGCGCGAGGCCGAGGCCATGGCGCGCGTCGACGGCCACCCGCACGTCGTGCGCGTCCACGCGGCCGGCGAGGGGCCCGACGGCTGCTGGCTGGTCATGGACCTCGCCGAGGGCGGCGACCTCGCCGCCCGCCTGCGCCGGGGCCCGCTGCCGCCCGACGACGCGCTCGCGCTCGGGCGGGCGCTGGCGCGGGCGCTCGCGCACCTCCACGCGCACGGCGTGTTCCACCGCGACCTCAAGCCCGCCAACGTGCTGTTCGACGCCGGCGGCGCCCCGCGGCTCGTCGACTTCGGCCTGGCCGCGCTGCCCGGGGCCGAGCGCCTCACGCAGACGGGCGCCGTGCTGGGCACGCCCGTCTACATGGCGCCCGAGCAGGCGCTCGGCCAGCCGCTCGACGAGCGCGCCGACGTCTACGGCCTCGGGGCCGTGCTCTACCACGCGCTCACCGGCCGGGCGCCCGTGCCCCAGGGCGCGCTGGTGACCGTGCTGGCCCACGTCGTCGAGCGCCGGCCGACGCCGCCGAGCGCCGTGGCGCCCGCGACCTCGCCCGCGTTCGAGGCGGCCGTGCTGCGCGCGCTGGCCAAGGCGCCCGAGGACCGCTTCCCCTCGGCCGAGGCGCTCGCGCGGGCCCTGGACGCGGCGGCGGTCGCGCCGCACGCCCGCCCGGCGGCCCGCGTCCCCGGCGGGGTCCTTTCGCGCTCGCCTGCGCGCTCGCCTGCGCGCTCGGGGCGGGCGCGGGCCGCCCTGGCCCTCCTGCCCGGGCGGGTCGACCCGCCCGTCCCCGCCCCGTCGCCGCCGCCGGCCTCGTCGGCGCCCGTCCTCGCGCCCCTGCCCCTCGAGCGCCTCGAGCGGGCGCTCCTCGCCGACGACCCGGGCGCCGGCCTGCTGCTGCTGAACGAGGCGTGCCCCGAGGCCGACGACGCGCGCGGGGCGCCCTGGGCCACTGCCTTCCGGCTCCTCGCGGACGACGACGCGGCCCTGGCCGACCTCGCCGACCTCCAGGCCGCGAGCGCCGCGCTCGAGGCCTGGAGCGTCTCGGGCATGGACGTCGCGTCGGACGACGCCCTGGCGGCGTGCCTCGCCCCGCTGCGCGGCCTCGTGGCGGCGGCGAGTGGCGCCGGCGGGCGCGCCGCCCGCCGGCCGGACGCCCTCGCCGCGCGCGTCCTGGCCCAGCGGTGGCTCTGCGCGCGCCGCGTGCCCCTGATCTACCTTGCCTTCCTGGTCAGGGCGCGCGACGAGCAGGCCGGCAGCGTCGCCGCGGTCCTCGCCGAGGCGACGGACCTGGCGCCCGGCAGCGCGCCGGGCCTGGGGCTGCGCGTGATCCTCCGCTGGACCCGCGAGGCCAGCGCCGGCTGGAGCGACGCGCACCTCCTGCAGGCGGTCGAGGCCCTCGACCCCGCGGGCCCGTACGCCTGGGTGCGAGGCCTGCTCGCGGGCGTGTGGCTGACCTCCGACGAGCCGTTCGCCGCCGACCTCGACCTCCTCCGCGCGCGCTGGGGGGCGTTCCGCGCCTTCGCCGCCGCTCACGGCGCCCTCGACGACGTGGGCCGCCCCTCGGCGGAGGCGGTGCCCGGCCTCGACGACCTCCTGCGCCAGGCGGCCAACCGCCGCAGCGAGGTCCTGTTCTCGCGCGCCTTCGCCGCGCGCGGCGGGCTCGACGGGCCGGCGCTCCTGGCCGAGGCCGAGGAGGCGCTCGTCCCCATGCGCGCGATCTGGCACCGCTCGGTCCTCGACCGGGCGCGCCTCGACCTGTTCCAGGGGCGACCGGACGAGGCCGAGGCGCTGCTCGCGTCCAGCGGCCGCTGGGCGGGGACGACCTGGTTTCGCGGCCTGCGGCTCGAAGCCGCGATCGCCGCTGGCGACCCCGCGCGCGTCGAGGCCCTCCTGCCCGGCGCGCCGGCGGCCCTCCTGCCCCTCTGGCGCGCAGCGCTGGCGGCGCTCCGCGGCGACCACGAGGCCGCGGCGGCGATCGCCCTCCCCGAGCGGCCGGCCACGGAGCCCTACGAGCTCACGATCGCCGCGCCCTGGCGCACGCCGCACGAGACCCGGCGCCTCCTCGAGGCGCTCCGGCGCGGCGAGTGGCGGCCCGGGGGGCGGCCGTTCGTGGATCCCTGACCGCGCTCACCGCTTGATCTGCGAGCGAAGCGAGCAGATCGAGCGGTGGCGCGCATCCCCGAGCGGAGGCCGCGAAGCGGCCGGAGCGAGGGCGACAGGTGCCTCACTGCGGATCGGAGCTCGGGTCGCGCTCCATGACGTGGACATCATGACAAGCGACGGCCGCTGTGAGCCCTACACCGGCGTCGGCGCGGGCGCCCCGGCGCCGGCGAGCACCTGCGAGATCGCGTCCACGACCTCCTGCGGGCTCGCGTAGCGGTCCTCGCGCCGCTTGCGCGTCAGCTTGCGCACGACCCCGGCGAGGTCCTCGCTCAGGTCGGGGCGCAGCGTGCGCGGGTCGGGGACCTCCTCGAGGATGTGCCGGACGAGGATCGCCCCCTGCGACTTGCCGGTGAAGGGCACCTTGCCGGTCGTGAGCTGGAAGAGCGTGATCCCGAGCGCGTAGAGGTCGCTGCGGATGTCCAGCTCCTCCTCGCCGCGGGCCTGCTCGGGCGAGATGTAGAACGGCGTGCCGACCGTCGTGCCGGCGATCGTCACCGTCCCCTCCTCCGGGTCGTCGAGGAGCTTGACGATCCCGAAGTCGACGAGCTTGGCCACGCCCTCGGGCGTGACGATCACGTTCTCGGGCTTCACGTCGCGGTGGACGAGCCCCGCCCCGGCGGTGGCCGCCAGGCCGCGCGCGATCTGCAGGGCGAGCTCGAGCGCGCGGCGCTCGGGGAGGCACGTCTCGCGCTTGAGCACCTTGTCGAGCGTCTCGCCCTCGACGAACTCGAGCGCCAGGTAGTAGTAGTCCTCGCTGCCGCCGAAGTCGTAGGCGCGCACGACGTTGTCGTGCTCGATCCGCATGAGCGCCATGGCCTCACGCTTGAACCGCTCGAGGTACTGCGTCTTGGCCGCCAGGCGCAGGGGCAGGATCTTCAGCGCCGTCATGCGGTTCGTGGTCACGTGGCGCGCCTTGTAGACGACGCCCATGGCCCCCTTGCCCAGCTCGCGCACGATCTCGTAGCCGTAGATCGGGCAGTCCTCGGGCGCGATCTCGCCCGACTCGCTGGCCGAGCGCAGGGCGTCGCCGGGTCGGCGCAGGTCGGCGCGGGTCTGCTCGAGCTCGTCCCCTCCCCCGCTCCAGCCCTTCTCCGGCTCGACGACCAGCGGCGCGGCGCGCTCGGCGGGCGGAGTCGGCCGCGGCGGCGGGGGCGGGAACGCGCCGTCGGTCGCGGCCAGCTCGAACGCCGCGCGCACGCGCGCGGCCTGGGCGGCGTCGAACTGCGGCCCGATGCGCTCCAGCAGGGCGATCAACCCGTCGACGCGCGCCTTGCGCGCGGGCGCCAGGACCTGGTCGACGCGCTCGTAGAGGCCCGGGACCTGCTCCGGCCGCGCCAGGCCCTTCTGCACGAGCCGCGCGCCGAGCGCGTCGCGGAAGCCCTCGCGGCGGACCTCCTCGAACATCGCCCGCAGGGCGTCGACGTCGCCCAGCCCCTCGGCGAACGCCAGCCGCGCGAGCAGCCGCTCCCGCTCGACGCGCTCCACGACGAGCACGTTCTTGCGCGTGGCCTCGAGCGCCTGCGCCGGGACGAGGTAGCGGTTGCCGAGGGCCTTGCGCAGGGACAGGTCCTGGCCGGCGCGCCACGCCGCGGCCATGTCGCGCACGGCGATCCACAGCGCCTCCGGGCTGATCGCCTCCTCCTTGAGGAGGAGGCGCCCCGTGACGACGTCCCCGTAGCTCGGCATCCCCTGGCCGCCCCGGGGCCGGCGACGACCCGCCCCGGGGGGAGAGTATAGCCGGCGGGGCGGCGGCGCCTCGCCCCGGACGAGGACGGCCGGCGGCTCAGCCCCCCTTGCCCTTGCCCCCCGGCGCCCGCATGCGGTCGAGGACCGTCCCCCCGCCGGCCGCGCGGGCCAGCGCCTCGAACTCGCCGGCGAGGACGGCGCGCGCCCAGTGGAGCCCGAGCGCCGCCGGCCAGGTGCCGAAGTAGAAGGCCAGCGTGAAGGCCACGGGGACGGCGACGATCAGGCCGAGGACCAGGCCGGCCCTGGACGGCAGGAGGGACCAGGCCACGGTGACCCAGTAGACGAGGCCGTAGGCCGCGCCGAGCATGAGGAGCTTGCTCATCGAGAGCCAGAAGCGAGCCTCCTCGGACCGCCCCGGGAGGTGGGAGTCCCACATGAAGTGGTGCGCGCGGTCCGCGTCCTCGCGCAGGGCGCGGTGGACGGCCGCCACGCCCTCGCCCTCCTGGCGCAGGGCCTCGAGCATGCGCGGCGGGAAGAGCACGGCGGCGACGAGCAGGCGCACGAGGCGCACGAGCAGCGCCGTGCGCGTGACGCCGGTGGCCTCGCGGCAGCCGCAGCCGAACACGGCGCAGCCGCCGTAGGAGGCCGCGCACTCCTCCCAGCACTCGGCGTGGTAGAGGGCGCCGCAGCCGCGGCGGGCGCAGCCGACGGCGCCGGCGCGCGCCACGTCGTCGCGGCAGAAGGGGCAGCGCATGGCCTCGCGCACGCGCGCGCGGACGGTCCGCCCGGGCTGGCGCGCGGCGACCCGCACCTGCGGCGCGGCCGGCGGGCCCTCGGGCGCGCGCGTGCGCAGGATCCGGATCTGCAGGCCCTCCGGCGGCCCGCCGACGGCGTCGCTCGTGCCGGCGTCGCTCGTGTCGGCGTCGCTCGTGCCGGCGCCGACGGCCGCGCGCGCCGGTCGGGCGTCCTCGGCCGCGCTCACGTGACGGCCTCCGGGGCCGCGCCGCCGCGCCGCCGCCGGCGCAGGCGAGGCACGGGCTGGAGCCCGCGCCGAAGGAAGCCGGCGCCGAAGGCGCTCGCGAACAGGCCGAGGAAGCCGGCCAGGAGCGTCCCGGCCAGGTCGACCCTCGGCTCGAGCACGCTGCGCGAAGGGTCGAGCGGGTCGTAGAACACCGTGACCGTGGCGCCCACCGGGAGATGCGCCACGCGCTCCCACGCCCCGTCCTCGTCGCGGTCGTGGAGCTGGGTGCCCAGCCGCTCGCGCCGCCGCCCGGGCGCCTCGAGCCAGCCGCGCGCCGCCCACGCCTCGAGGAGGCCGTGCCCGAAGAACCCGAACGCGACGAGCGCCACGAGGCCGAGCACGGCCGCGCCCACCAGGGCGCCGGTGGCGTCCTCGGACGAGCGCTCGAGGTCGTCGTCATCGCTCACCGGGGCACCGGAGCACGATGACCACCGGCGCCGCGACCGGCAAGTCGCCCCCGGAGCCCGCCGGACCTGGTCGCCCCAGCCTTCCCCGAAGGGCAAGTCTCCCTCCTCGCGAGGGATGGAGCGGCGGGTCTATAATGGCCGGCTCATGGCGCGGGTCCTCATCCAGGGCACGGTGACGAAGCTCCTCGGCGGCGCGAGCAGCGTCGACGCCGGACCGGACGGGGTCTTCACCTGCGACCTGCGCGGGCGCCTGTTCCGCAAGGAGGGCCTGCGCCTGGCCGTGGGCGACCGCGTGGCGATCGCGCCCGCCGACGACGCTCCGGGCGCTCCCGGCGATCCCGGCGAGCCGGGCGGCGTCCGCCGGGCCGTGATCGAGGAGGTCGCCCCGCGCCGCTCGGCCCTGCGCCGCGTGCGCGACTTCAAGCGCGACCAGGTGCTCTGCGCCAACGTCGACCGGATCTTCATCGTCGTCGCGGCGGTCGACCCGCCCTACAAGCGCCCGTTCATCGACCGCCTGCTCGTCGGCGCCGCGCGCGACGAGCTCCCCACGACGCTCGTCGTCAACAAGCTGGACCTGGCCCAGGACGACGACTACCTGGAGCTGATCGACGAGGACCTCGACGTCTACGCGCGCCTGGGCGTGCCGTCGCTCCGGGTGAGCGCGACGACCGGCGAGGGGGTCGAGGCCCTGCGCGAGGCGCTCCGCGACCGGATCTCGGCCGTCGTCGGCCCGTCCGGGGTCGGCAAGTCGACGCTGCTCAACGCGGTCTGCCCGGGCCTCTCGCTGCGCACGGGCGAGGTGAGCGAGGTCGACGGCCGCGGCCGCCACACGACGACGGCGGCCGAGCTCGTGCGCCTGCCGGGCGGCGGCTTCGTGATCGACACCCCGGGCCTGCGCGCGTTCGGCCTGTGGGACCTGCAGCCCGACGAGCTGCTGATCGGCTTCCAGGAGATCGAGGAGGCCGCCGCCGGCTGCCGCTTCACCAACTGCGGCCACCGCGAGGAGCCGGGCTGCGCCGTCCGCCAGGCCGTCGAGGAGGGCGCCGTCGACCCCGAGCGCTACGCCAGCTTCCTCAAGCTGCGCGACGAGGTCGAGGCCGAGGCCGCCCTGCGCCAGGCCACGCGGAGGCGCTAGGCGGTGCTGAGCGAGCGCACGATCACGAAGCGCGTGGAGGAGGGGCTGGCGCGCGACGAGCGCTGGCGCGTCGTCATCCGCGGCAACTGCTGGCTCTGCCCCTACTGCCTGCGCATCGGCGCCCGCGACCTGCGCATGGACGAGGCGATCGAGGAGAAGATCGCCCACCACTTCATCTCGGGCTGCGACGGCTGGAACTACTTCGAGGCCGAGCCGCACCCGATCGAGCGCATGCGCCAGACGGCGCGCTTCCTCGTGTTCAAGGGGCGCGTCCTGCGCTGGATCACGGACGACCCGCGCTTCCGCCTCGCCGACGACGCGCGCCGCTGGGTCTGCCCCTACTGCGCCCAGCCCACGCAGGTCGCCGCCCCCGACCACGCGCTCGACGACCCGGCGGCCTGGGGCCCGGCGCCCGAGGAGGATCCGTTCCTGGGCGACCTCGTGGCGCACCTCCTGCGCTGCCCGTCGTTCGCGGAGGGCGAGGACCGCGCCCGCCCGCTCGACGAGCTGAAGGCGGCGCTCGCCCGCGGGGCGACCGCGCGCCGCTTCGAGGCCGTCCGCGAGCGCTTCGAGCAGGAGCCGTCGTTCCGGCTCATGGACCAGGAGCGGCGCTGGCTGTGCCCCTTCTGCGCCAAGGCGCAGCAGGTGCGCCTGCCCGAGGGCGGCCCCGACGACGCCTACTTCCGCGGGCTCGCCGCCCACCTCGAGGGCTGCAAGGCGGCCGTGGTCCTGGCCGGCCGCCCGCGCCCGGTCGAGGAGCTCAAGGCGCGGATCTCCGCCGACGCGCGCGCCCGCCAGCTCTCGAAGGTCCGCGCCAAGGTGGAGAAGCACTCGCTCTGGCGCGTGCGCGACCTCTCGGGCGCCTGGCTCTGCCCCTACTGCGGGCAGCCCACGCCGGTCGTGTTCCCCGAGCGCGGCGACGCGGGCGACCGCGACCCGGCCGCCATGGAGCGCTTCTACGGCGAGGTCCACCAGCACCTCGCCGGCTGCGAGGAATACCGCCGCCCCGACCCGCAGGTGAAGAGCCGCGAGGCGCTCGCGGCGGCCGTCGAGGCGCGCAACGTCCAGCACGACCGCCGGCGGCGCGTCCACCGCCTGCTCACGACCGACCCGCTGTGGGGCGTCACCGACCCGTTCAGCAGCTGGGTGTGCCCGTTCTGCGCGCGCGTGCAGAAGCGCGTCCACATCGACGCCGGCCAGGGCAGCGCGGTCTTCGAGAAGACGGTCGAGGCGGTCGCCGCGCACCTGTGGACCGAGTGCCCGACCTTCGACGAGGGCCGCCCGCCGCCGTCGACGCGCCAGGACCTGGAGGCGATCGCCCGCCGCCAGGCGCTCAAGTCGTCGGGGATCCGCGAGCCGGGCGTGCGCGTGTCGCAGGGCGCCGAGTCCATGGACGAGCAGTCCTGGATGCGGATCAAGCAGGACCTCGAGGCGGTGAAGACGCGCGTCGAGCGGGCCAAGCAGCGCGACCTGTCGCTCAGGGAGGCCCGCAGCAAGCAGCTCCGCCTCCTGCCCGAGGTGCCCGAGCTCCCCGGCTTCGAGTTCGCCCGCACCTACAAGCCGTGCGACGCGGTCGGCGGCGACTTCTACGCCTTCTTCCGCGCATCGGAGGCCGAACACGCCCTGGCGATCGGGGACATCTCCGGCCACGGGATCGAGGCCGCCCTGCTCATGGGCCTGGCCAAGAAGCTGCTCGAGGTCCACGGGCGCGGTCGCGCGTCGCCGGCGCAGACGCTGGCGCTGGCCAACCGCGACATCTTCTCCGACCTCGACGACCGCACCTTCGTGACCGTGTTCTACGCGCTCCTCGACACGCGCGCGCGCGCCCTGCGCTTCTCGCGCGCCGGCCACGAGCCGCTCGTCCTCTACAACCCGCGCCGCACGCCCGCGCTGAGCGTGCTCGACTCGCGCGGCATGGCGCTCGGCATGGACGAGGGGCCGGGGTTCGAGCAGGCGATCGAGGAGGTCGAGGTGCCCCTGCGGCCGGGCGACCTGATCGTGCAGTACACCGACGGGATCACCGAGGCCATGAACGCCAGGAACGAGCCCTTCGGCACCGACCGCCTCTACCAGGTGATCGAGGAGCACGGCCGCCACGAGGCCGAGTACGTGCTGTGGAAGATCGAGAAGGCCGTCGAGGCCTTCCGCGGCGGCGAGGCGCGGCGCGACGACATGACCATGATCGCCCTGAAGGTGCTCGAGTGACCCGCTTCGGCGTGCGCGTCTACAAGGAGTACTTCAACTTCGCCAGCTCGCACTTCCTCGTCTTCCCCGACGGGGCGCGCGAGGAGCTGCACGGGCACAACTACCAGGTGCGCGTGGCGGTCGCCGGCGCGCTGGGGCCGGGCGACGTGGTGCTCGACTTCTGCCAGCTCAAGCCGATCGTGCGCCGGCTGTGCGCGGCGCTCGACCACCGCATGCTCCTGCCGTTGCACAACGACCGGATCGCCCTCGAGGAGGACGGCGACCACCTCGCGGTCGCGTTCCGGCGCACGGACGGCGGGTCCGACCGCTTCCTCTTCCCGCGGCGCGACTGCGTCCTCCTGCCGATCCCCAACACGAGCACCGAGCGGCTGGCGGAGCACCTCGGCGGCCAGCTCGTCGAGGCGCTGCGCCAGGAGGCCCCGGGCGCGACCCTGACGCGGCTCGAGGTCGAGGTCGAGGAGTCGCGCGGGCAGTGCGGGCAGTACGTCGTCGACCTGGACGACCTGGAGCGGGCCTGACGCGTGGCGGTGTTCGGGCGACAGGCGCGCGCGCGGCGGCGGGTGACGGAGGGCCTCCAGGGCTCGCCCGCCTGGCAGGTGCTCGCCGGCAAGGCCTGGGTGTGCCCCCTGTGCGCGCAGGTGGCGCTGGACGCCTTCCCCGACGCCCTCGACGCGCGCGTCGACGCGGCGCTCGAGCACCTCGAGGGGAGCTGCTCCGGCTGGAAGGGCGGCGACGGCCCGGAGCGGCCGCTGGCCGACGTGCGCAAGGCGGCCGCCCTGCGCGACCTGCGCCGGCAGGTCAAGACGGAGCTCGTGCAGTCGCCCTCGTGGCAGCTCATCGACTCGACGCGGCAGTGGTACTGCCCCTACTGCGGCGAGGGCACGGGCGTGGTCGTGCCGGCCGACCGGCGCATGACCGAGGACGTGCTCATGACGATCGTCGGGCACGTCGACGGCTGCTACGCGCACCGCCACGGGCAGCCGGAGAAGCCGCTCGCGCACCTCAAGGGGATCGTCAAGTTCTCCAACCAGGCGCGGCGTCTGGCCGAGAACGTGCGCAAGAAGCTCGAGGGCGACCCGGCCTGGCGGCGCAAGGACGCGCGCAGCCGCTGGGTGTGCCCCTACTGCCTGCAGGCGCAGGAGCACATCGACCTGTCGTCGAACCTGCTCATGTTCGAGAACGCGCCGCGGCTGATCGCGCGCCACCTCGCCGCCGGCTGCGCCGAGTTCAAGGCCGGCGGCCAGCCCAAGCCGCTCGACGCGCCCGAGCGGCCGCCGCCGTCGCTGCAGCCGAGCAAGGCGGCCGAGCCGATCTCCGAGGTGGGCTCGGCCTCGCGCGTGCTCGACACCGGCTCGCACGGGACGCGCGGCGCGCGGCTGCCGAGCGGGCGCGCGCCCGCGGTCACCGGGGCCGTCACCGGGCCCGCCGGGCGGCCCGACCCGCTCGGCCCGATCCCCGACACGGACCCGTCGGGCGTGGCCCAGCGGCGGCGCGAGGCGCTGCCCGGTCGCGGGGTATCGGGGCGGCAGCCAGCCCAGGTCGAGGGCCGGGGCGACGGCCGGCAGGCCATCCCCGCCGACTCGGGCAAGCTGCCGGCGCTGGCGCCGTCGGACACGGGCAAGGTCCCGGGCGAGACCGCCCGCTGGGGGCGCGACGCGCTGTTCGCGCCGCCGGGCAAGGGCGTGACGCTGCGCGACCTCGAGTCGTCGGGCGAGCTGCTCCTGATCGACGACCCCGAGGTGCGGCGGATCACCGCGCGCGCGGCCGAGCTCGACCCGCGCGAGGGGTCGTCGGGCGGCGCGGCCGCCCCGCGGCCCTCGACGGCCCGCCGCCCGGCGCACGAGTGGCGCAAGGAGATCGAGCAGGAGCTGGCGCGCGTGCGCTCGCTGGCGCCGGGCGGGTCGGGCGAGCACGCCTCGCCCTTCGGGCCGCCCGACGCGGGGGGCGAGGACGAGCTGCGGGCGCTGTCGCGCAAGCTGCGCCTCGCCGAGCGCGGCGTCGATGTGCGCCAGCTCCTCCTGCCGGCGTCGCCCCCGCGCGGCGACTTCGTCGACCTCGTCGACCTCGGCGGCGACCAGCTCGGGCTCCTCGCCGGCGGGGCGCTCGGCGACGAGCCCGAGGGGCCGCTCGTCGCGGCCATGGCCCGCAACCTCGCCCGTCAGGGGCTCGTGCGCGACGCCGACCCGCGCGACGTGCTGCGGCGCGTGAACGCCGAGCTGTTCCCCGACCTCGACGGGCGCGTGTTCGTGGGCGGGCTGTGCGGCGTGATCGACCTGCAGCGGCTGACCCTGCGGGTGGCCCGCGCCGGCCTCTCCGCGCCGCTGCTCGTCAACCCGGCCCGCCAGGGCGGCTTCGGGGTCCTGCACACCGACGGCATGGTCATGGGGATCGACCGCGGGCCGATCTTCGACGGCGCGCTCGAGGTCCGCTCGTTCGAGCTGGCCCGCGGCGACCTGCTGGTCCTGTTCACGAACGGGCTCACCGAGGCCCGCGGCGCCGCCGCGCGCGAGGAGTTCGGCCTCGAGCGCATGCACACCCTCACGCGCCGCTACGGCGGGCACGAGGTGGACTACTTCACCGAGAAGTTCCGCGAGTACTTCGACCTGTTCGTGCAGGACCCGGCGCTCAGGACGACGGACGTGGTCGTGACGGCGCTCAAGTGGGTGCCGTGAGGCCCCGACGCCGCGCTCGAGCGCCGGCGAGACGAGCGCGACACCTGACCGTCGGCCCTCCACCCCTGCAGGCAGCGCATAAGCCCCTACCCGGGCAGGGCCGGCGAACGCCCCGCAAGGCCCGCCCCCCGGGGTGCGTCCGGATGATGTGCTTCACCTCCTCCTGGTCACGGCCCTCCGCCCGGTGAGCGCCCCGCGCGGGGACCTCCTCGGCGACGACGCCGCGCTGATCGGCCGTTACCTGGCGGGCGACGTCAAGGCGTTCGAGCTGCTCGTCGCGCGCCACGCGCGGCTCGCCGGCGCGGTCGCCACGTCGGTCATGGGCGACTACGACCTGGCGCGCGACGTCGTGCAGGAGGCGTTCGTCAAGGTGCTCGAGGGCCTGGGCGCCCTGAGCGACCGGGGGAGCTTCAAGGGCTGGCTGCGCAACGTCGTGCGCACGACGGCCCTCGACCACCTGCGGCGCAAGAAGGTCGTCGGCCGGGCGGCCGAGGCGCTGCCGGGGCACGACGACGACGGCGGGCCGGCGCTGCCGGCGCCCGGCGTGACGCCCGACGACCTGCTGGAGCAGGACGAGCTGCGCGCGCGCGTGCGCGACGAGGTGGCCCTCCTGCCCGAGTCGCAGCGCGAGGTCGTGCTGCTCAAGTACCTCGACGGCCGCTCCTACGAGGAGATCGCCGAGCTGACCGGCCTGACCGTCAACACGATCGAGAGCCGCCTGTTCCGCGCGCGCACCACGCTGCGCCGGCGCCTGGCGGAGCGCTTCGGCCCGGGCGACCCGGCCGCGGGCGCGTGAGAGGAGTCCCGAGATGACCACCTGCCGCGAGCTCAAGGCGCTCCTGCCCGCCTACCTCGACGACCGCCTGCCGCCCGACGACCTGGCGCTGGCGCGCGGCCACCTCGAGGGGTGCGCGCCCTGCGCGCGCGAGCGCGCCGCGCTCGAGCGCACCGACGCGCTCCTCGGCGCGGCGTTCTCCGACCACCCGTGGGGCGACGAGGGCGTCGAGTCGCTGGTCCTCGGCCTGCGCGCGCGGGCGCGCGCGCAGGTGACGGCCCCGGCCTCGAGCAGCCGGCCGGGGCGCGCCGGCGGCGTGTGGGTCGCGGCGGCCGCGCTCCTGCTCACGGCGGGCGCGCTCGTGTGGCCGCGCGCCGAGCAGACGGGCGTCGGCCCGGTGGTGGCGCGGGCGCAGCAGGTGGGCGTCGCGGGCGACGGCCTCCTGCGCGCCGCGGCCGACGGGGCCTACGAGCCGCTGGCCGCCGGGGCCGCCGTCCGCGAGGGCGAGCGCCTCCTCTCCGTCGCCATGGGCGCGCACGTGCGGCTCGACGACGGCACGCGCGTCCACGTCCACCCGGACACGGAGGTCACCCTGCAGGCGGCGCCCGACGGCGGGCTGACCGTGGCCATGGGCGGCCTCGACGGCGAGGTCTACTGCGAGGTGGCGCGCCGCGAGCGCCCGCTGCGCGTGGCCGCGCGCGGGCTCGACGTGCAGGTGCTCGGCACGCGCTTCCTCGTCCACCACGGGCGCGAGGCCTCGCGCGTGGTCGTGCTCGAGGGTCGCGTCGTCGCCGCGACGACGGGCGACCGCCGCGTGCTCGGCGCCGACGACGCGGCCGAGGCGCGCCAGGGCGAGCGGGCCCTGCGCACCTCGCGCGTGACGGCCCCGGTGTGGGGCCTGTGGGTGCCCGAGGTCCGCGAGGAGCTGCGCCGGCGCTTCGAGCCGGCGGCGACGTCGTCGTCGCCGCCCGCCCAGGCCCCGGCCGAGAGCTCGCCGCTGGCCCCGGCCCCGCCCGGCCCGCCCGAGGGCGACCTCGACACGCCGATCGTGCCGCCGGTCGTCCAACCGCCGCCGCGTTAGTGTGGGGCGCGCGCGGCGCTCCCGCGTCCCGAGGCCGGGCGACGCCCACGTCGCCTGATCACACGACGGGGCGATGCTGCGCCGCCCGCAGGTGCTTGCGGTAGCGCGCGGCCATGTCGGCGTAGCGCTGCGCGGACCGCATGATCTCGTCGCGCTCGGCCTGCGTCAGCTCGCGCTTGACGACCGCCGGCACGCCCGCGCAGAGCGTCCCGGCGGGGACCTTGAAGCCCACGCGCACGAGCGACTGGGCGGCCACGATCGACCACTCGCCGACCTCGGCCCCGTCGAGGAGCACCGCCCCCATGCCGATCATGGCCCGGCCGAGGACGCGGCAGCCGTGCAGCATGGCGCCGTGGCCGATCGTCACCTCGTCGCCGATCTCGCAGGGGTAGCGGCCGGTCGTCACGTGCAGCATGGCCAGGTCCTGCACGTTGGTCCGCCGGCCGATCGTCACCGGGCGCACGTCGCCGCGGACGACCGCGTTGAACCACAAGCTCGACCCGGCGCCGACCGCCACGTCGCCCACGACCTGGCAGCCGGGGGCGAGGTAGACGTCCGGGTCCACCCGGGGGTGGCGGTCCTCGATCTCGTACAGCCCCATGGACCCCTCCGATCCTGCGGCCCCGGGCGGCCCCGCCGCCCGCCGACCTTCCCGGGCCCGCGCGCCGTCGCTGCCCCGGCGCCCACCGGTCGCCCGCGCCGCACTTTACGCTCGCGCCGGGCCACCCTACAATCGCGCCGCGCGATACGCCTCGGCGCCCCGGGAGACTCCTTGCCATGAGCCTGTCGTCGGACGACGCCCGCGACCGCGAGCAGGACCTGGTCAAGGTCTACCTCAGCCAGATGAGCGTGATCCCGCCCATCTCGGTCGAGGAGGAGAAGGTCCTCGCCTGCGAGCTCGAGGAGTCTCGCGGCTGGTACCGCGAGCGGATCCTCCGCAACGGCCTGGCGCTCAACCTGACCGTGCGCCTGCTCGACAAGATCGTCAGCGGCCAGCTCCCGGTCGACCGCGTGCTGCTGATCGAGGCCAACGACAACGTCAAGAAGGACCGGATCAAGCAGGACCTGGCGCAGCAGCTCCCCGTCGTCCGCCGCGACATCGCCGAGCACCAGCGCACGTTCCTGCGCTACCTGGAGGCGGGCCGCAGCGAGGAGGAGCGGGCGCACCTGCGGCGCATCCTCCACCGCAAGATCACCGACGCCTGCGGGATCCTGCTCCCCTACCGCATCCAGATCTCGCGCCTCGTGCCGCTCGTGGCCCGCCTCCAGCGCCTGCACTCGCGCATGCGCGTGCTCGCCGAGGCGGCCGAGCGGCTGCGCCAGCGGCGCGCCGACGAGTCGAAGAACGAGCTGGCCACGGTCGAGCGGCAGCTCGCACAGCTCTCGCAGCGCGCGCAGGCCACGCCCCAGGCGCTCGACTTCTACCTGGCGCACGTCGAGCAGGGGAAGCAGCGCTACGAGGAGGCCAAGAAGGCCCTCAGCAAGAAGAACCTGCGCCTCGTCGTGTCGATCGCCAAGAAGTTCCGAAACAAGGGCCTGCCGTTCCTCGACCTGATCCAGGAGGGCAACACCGGCCTGATGAAGGCGCTCGACCGCTACCAGGCCAGCCGCGGCAACAAGTTCTCGACCTACGCGACGTGGTGGATCAAGCAGACGATCACGCGCTCGATCGCCTACCAGTCGCGCACGGTGCGCATCCCGATCCACGCGATCAACAACCTCAACCGCCTGGTCGAGGAGCGCGAGGACTTCCTCAAGCGGCACGGGCGCGAGCCGTCGCTCGAGGAGATGGCCCGGATCGCCAAGATCCCGCCCAAGGAGGTCGGCCGCCTGTTCGAGCTGCACCGCTCGAGCCTGTCGCTCGACCAGCCCTACGGCAGCGGCGACGAGGGCTTCTTCGGCGAGCTGATCGAGGACCAGAAGACCGAGACGCCGGTCGACGCCTCGCAGCAGGCCATGCTGCGCGAGAGCATCCAGCGCCTGCTCAAGACGCTCTCCTACCGCGAGCGCGAGGTGCTCAAGCTGCGCTACGGCCTCGGCGACGGCTACACGTACACCCTCGAGGAGGTGGGCGCGATCTTCAAGGTCTCGCGCGAGCGCATCCGCCAGATCGAGGTCGGCGCCCTGCAGAAGCTCCAGCTCCCCGCCCGCCGCGACAAGCTGCGCGGGTTCTGGGAGGAGGCCTCGAGTCCGACCTCGTGAGTGATGCGCTCGCGAGGGGCGGGCGATCGGCGCAGGTCCCGGAGTGGCACGAACGGGCCCGCTCCGCCCGTCCCCATCGCTCGCTCTGGCGGGTCGAGGACGAGCCGCTCAGCTTCCTGCTCCAGGAGCCGCCGCCAGCGGCGGTGGGCATGCAGGGCCAGGCGTGGAGCGCGGTCGCGGCGCCCGCCCGCCGAGGACGCCCCACAGGCCGTCGGGGCCCAGGAGCCGGCCTCGTCGTCCTCCACGTCCTGCGCGGCGAGGAGCGCGGGCCCGACCGCCTATGCAAGCCGTCGTGCGCCTCGCCCTGCCCGCCGCCGAGGAGGCTGGCCCGGGCACCGAAGTAGGCGTAGAGCGGCTCGGCGCGGGCGGGGCCGGTCGTTCGAGGCGACGTCGCGCGGCCTCTCCATGGGGCCCCCTGTGCTCCCCGATGCGGCGAGGACGGTGCCCAGGCGGCCGCGGACCGCAGCGCTCTCCGCCGCCCCGCCGCCTCGGCGGGTGAGGCGGGACCCGGTCGCGGGTCTCTCGATGGCGAGGGAGGCGCGGCGGGTCCATACTCGGCGTGCCAGGCAGGAGGCCGGATGGTCGCTCGGGTCGGCGCGCGGGTGGGCGAGTACGTGCTCGAGGAGGAGCTGGGCCGCGGGCTCCTCGGCCGCGCGTTCAAGGCGCAGCAGGGCAAGAAGAAGAAGCGCGTCGTCCTCAAGGCGCTCGACGTCGACGACTACGGCTGGCTCCTGCGCACGCGCTACGGCGAGACGCGCGTGAACCTCGACCGGGTCGCGGCGGTGCGCGGCTTCGAGCGCGTGCTGTTCGAGGACGACGGGCAGGCCTGGGTCGTGGCCGGGCCCATGAGCGAGCGCACGCTGGCGCACCTGCTGGCGCAGGGGCCGCTGCGTCCGGGCCCGGCGCGCGAGCTCGTCCTGGGCGTGGCGCGCGTGCTGTCGGAGGCGCATGGCCGCGGGCGGGTCCACGGGTGGCTCAAGCCGTCGAACGTGCTCGTCGACGGGACGAACGTCGTCCTGGCCGACTTCGGCCTGCGTCCGGTCGCCGCGCGGCTGGGCGGCGCGCGCCTGGTCAACTACATGGGCGACGACGGCGCGGCGGCGCTCGAGTTCCTGCCGCCCGAGGAGCGGGCGGGCGACGTGGAGCCCACGACGGTCACCGACACCTACGCGCTCGGGGCGCTGATCGCGCGGGTCTTCGGCGAGGGCGTCGCCGCCCCGCTGGCGCGGGTGGTCGAGCGCGCCACGCACCCGACTCCGGGGGAGCGCTTCGCCGACGCGCGCGAGATGCTCGCGGTCCTGGAGAAGGTGCTGGCCTCGGCCCTGACCCAGTCCGGGAGCCTCCCGGCCCTGGGCGGCGGCGAGGCGGCACCTGCCGCGGCGGCGGCGACCACCGCGGCGACGGCGACCGGGGCCGTGCCCGAGGTCACGGAGTTCAATCCGCTGGCGGACGAGCCGACGCTCGACCTCGAAGGGGACGTGCTCGCGCCGGCCGGCGCGGCGCCGGCGGCCCCGGCGGCCCGCGTGCCTGCGCCTGCGCCGCCGCCCGCGCCACCGACGCCGCCCGCGCGGAGCGGGCCGAAGGTCGACGACCTGCTGGCCGAGCTCGACGTCTCCTTCGAGGACCCCGACGCCGCCGAGGAGGCGGGGAGCCTCACGGGGCTCCTGCAGGTCCCCAAGGTCGCCGACCTCGACGACGACCTGCTCGGCGACGACTTCAGCAAGATCGCCGCCCGGCAGACGCTGCGCCGCAAGCGCCTCGACGAGTCGGGCCCGGTGCCCCTCGGGCCGGGCGCGCCGGCCGGCAAGGCGCCGCCTCCTCCGCCCCC
>JAHBXY010000119.1 GCA_019636275.1 Planctomycetota bacterium
GAGGCGGGCGTCCTCGCGCCGGACCTCGAGCGCGAGCGCGAGGTCGCGCGCCACCTGCGCGTCGTCGGGGAGGTCGCCCGCGGCCAGCGGCCGCAGGGCGCGCCGGGCCCCGCCGAGGAACAGCCAGCGGACCCAGCCCCAGGAGCCCTTCCAGCGCTCGAAGCGCGCGGCGAGCGGCGCGAGGTCGGCCGCGAGCAGGTCGTCGCGCCAGCGCCGGGCCAGGTCGGCGCGCCGGGCGGCCTGGGCCTCGAGCGCCTGCGCGTGGCGCTCGGCCTCGGTGGCCACGGCCCGGGCCGGGGCGTCGTCGCGCAGGAGCGCCGCCGGCGGCGCGCCGCCGGCGAGGGTCGCGCAGAGCGCCGTCAGGGCCACGAGCGCGTCGGTCGACGCCGGGGCGCCGCCTGACGCCGGGGCGCCGACCGACGCCGGGGCACCGCCCAGACGATCGAGGAGCGGCGCGGCGGCCGCGTCGACGCGCTCGGCCGCCGCGAGGGCGTCGTCGAGGGCCTCGCCCAGCGCGCGCTGGCGCGCCTCCGACCACTCGACGAGGCCGCACTCGCGCAGGGGGTGCTCGCCGGGGCGGCCGTGCGCGCGGGCGCGCTCGGCCAGCGACGCCACGGCGGCGCGCATGGCCTCGAGGTCCGCGGCCCCGAGCGCGTGCGCGCGCGCCGCCAGGGCGCGCCCGGGCGCGTCGGGCGTGCGGTCGAGCTCGAGCGTCGGCGCGTCCGTCAGGGCGAGCAGGCGGGCGCGCGCCTCGTGGAAGCTGAAGCCGGACGGCCGCGGCGCGTGCAGGGCGCGCGCGTAGGCGTCGAGGTCGGCGCGCAGGGCGGCCAGGGCCCGGCCGCGCTCCTCCCAGGGGACGGCCCCCTGCCGCTCGGCGCGCTCGAGCGCGCGCCCGAGCGAGCGCAGGACGTCCTTCTTGCTCGCCTTGTGGCTGTGGAGCTCGAGGCAGAAGTCGCCCAGGCCCACGGCCTCGAGGCGCCGGTGGACGACCTCGAGGGCGGCCATCTTCTCCGACACGAACAGGACCGTCTTGCCGGCGGCCAGCGCGGCGGCGATCAGGTTCGTGATCGTCTGCGACTTTCCCGTGCCCGGCGGCCCCTGGAGCACGAAGCTGCGGCCCCCGAGCGCCGACGCCACGGCGGCCGACTGCGTGGCGTCGCCGTCGACGACCAGCGGCAGCGTCGCCGCGTCGACCTCGGCCCCGGCGGCCGCGGCGAGCGCCGCGGGCCCGTCGACGGCGGCGATCCGCCGCACGGCGTCGCTCGAGAGGAGCGCCGCCTGGTGCTCGGCCAGGTCGCGCCACATGAGGAACTTCCTGAACGTGAACAGGCCCAGGTGCGCCTCGTCGAGCACCTCCCAGCCGGGGCGCTGGCGGATCGCCTCGCGCACGGCGCCCAGGAGGGCCGGCACGTCGAGGCCGTGCTCGTCCGTGGGCGGCGCGTCGAGCACCGACAGGTCGAGCCCGTGGTCCTGCCGCACCTTCTCGCGCAGGGTCACGTTGCCGAGCGGGTCCTCGTCGACGAGGCGGCGCAGGCGCAGGGCGCCCAGGCGGCGGTCGAGCTCGAGGGCGGCGGGGTAGAGGACCAGCGGGGCGAGGCGCGGCGCGCCCTCCTCGTCGACCCAGCGCAGCAGGCCCACCGCCACGTAGAGCGTCGTGACCCCGCCCTCCTCCTGGCCGGTGCGCGCCTCGCGCAGCAGGTGGCGGCCGCGGGCGAGGAGGTCGTCGGCGAGGAGGCCCACGTGCAGGCGGCCGCGCGCCAGGTCGGCGCGTCGGGCGGCCTGCACGGCGGCCGGGTCGACGTCGGCCGGGCGGGCGGCGCCGGCCGGGCGCGGCACGAGGTCGAACGCCTCGCCGCGGGCCAGGCGGTCCTCGAACGCGGCCAGGTCGGGGACCTCGAGGGCCAGGGCGCCGCGGCCGCCGAGCGAGAACGAGAGGAGGCGGTTGCGGCGCGTCAGGTCGAGGAGGCGGTCCTGCCAGCGGCGGAAGCGGCCGACGGGCGCCGTTGGCGCCGAGGCAGCGACGACGGCGGCGTCGAGGGCCGCGGCCGCCGCGATCGGCGGGGCGATCTCGGGCAGCGGCAGCGGCGGGTAGCCGTGGCGCGGGTCGCGCAGGGCCTGGACGTCGAGGGCGAAGCGGAAGCGCGCGTCGTCGGCCAGGGCCGCGTCGCCCCGGGCCAGGGCCTCGTCGAACGACGCGCCCGCCGCAGGGGCGGGCGCGTCGACGACGACCACCTGCTCGAGCGCGCGCAGGGTGCGCAGGCGCGCCGCGTCCTCGGCCACGCCGCCGAGGAGGCCGACCGGGTCGTCGTGCAGCCAGGCGCCGGCGAGCGCGCGGTCGTCGAGGACGACGACGAGCGGCGGCAGGCCGAGGCGCTCGAGGCACGCGGCCAGGAGCAGGGCCAGGTCGAGGCTCGTGCCCCGGCGGGCGGCCACGACCTCGTCCGGGAGGCGCACGACCGCGCCCTCGCGCGCCAGGTCGGGCGGGGGCGGCTCGACGGTCGGGGCGAGCGCGGCGAGCGCCTCGCAGGCGGCGCGCACGACGGCGCGCGCCCGGGCGCGAGGCGGGGCGTCGTCGGCCGGGTCGGTCAGCCGGGCGCGGGCGTCCTCGGCCAGGCGGGCGACCGCCGGGTGGTCCGGCAGGACGAACGCCGCCAGGAGCTCCGGCGGCGCGGCCTCGCCTGGCCACTCGCGCCAGGGCAGGGCCGTCACGGGCGCCTCTCCGGCGGCGAGCGGGTCGCCCTCGCGCTCGACGGTCCAGGCGAGCGCGAGGGCGACCCGCTCCCCGAGCCCCTCGAGCCAGCCGGCGGCCGGCCGCACGTCGACGCGATCGAGGACGACGTCGCCGCCGGGGAGGAGCGGCGGCAGCGCCGCGCGCGCTTCGTCGCTCGGCGCGCCCCGGAGCTCGAGGCGCAGAGCCAAGCCGTCGAGCGGCGCGGGGCCGGGGTTCGAGACGCGCACGACCTCGACCAGCGGCACCCCGCAGCGCGCCATGGCGAGGCACAGCCGCGGCGCGTGCTGCACGTCGACCTCGAGGGGCTCGATCGTCAAGGCGTCGCTCACGGGCGAGCAGGTTACCTCCCCAACCTCAGCAGCGGCACGGCCCTGGAGAAGGGGCTTGACGACGTTTAGCGTATTGGCTAATTATTCTGTCCTCGACAGGAGCAGCCACGACCCCACCCAGCACCCCCCGCGGCCTCGCGGAGCTCGACGACCTCGAGCGCGTGTTCGGCGCGCTGGCGCACGCCAGCCGCCGGCACGTGCTCGTCGTCCTGTGGGCGCGCGGCGGCGCGATGAGCGCCGGCGACATCGCGCGCCGGTTCTCGTGCTCGTGGCCGACGACGACGCGGCACCTCAAGGTGCTCGTCGACGCCGGCCTGGTGCGCGTGAGCAAGCAGGGCCGCGAGCGGCGCTACGAGCTCGACGTCGCGCGGCTGCGCGGCGTGGCGGGGCGCTGGCTCTCCTGGTTCGAGGACGGCTCGAAGGACCGAGGAGTGACACCATGAGTCCAGAGATGGTCATCGCCCTGTACCGCCCCCACCCCGGCAAGGAGCGCGAGCTCGACGCGCTCGTCGCCCGCCACGTCCCCGCCCTGCGCGAGGCCGAGCTGATCACCGCGCGCGGGACGCTCGCCGGCCGCGCGAAGGACGGGACGGTGGTCGAGGTGTTCGAGTGGGTCTCGGCCGACGCCGCGCGGCGCGCGCACGAGCTGCCCGGCGTGGCGCGCGTGTGGGAGGCCATGGGGCAGGTGGCCGACTTCGTCACCCTCGGGGGACTGGCCGAGGCCGACCAGCGCTTCCCGCACTTCGCCTCGCTGCCGGGCTGATCACCACGGCCCGGCCACGGCGTCGCGCACGTGGGCCAGGAGCGCGGCCGGGTCGAAGGGCTTGAGCAGGCAGGCGCGCGGCGCGTGGTCGAGGGTCAGCTCGACGCGCTCGAGGGGCGCGCCGGAGACGACGACCACGGGCACACCCTTGAGGTCGGAGTCGCGGCGCATCCACTGCAGCAGGTCCCACCCGTTGAGCTCGCCCGGGAGCCGCAGGTCCAGGATCACGGCGGCGGGCGCCTGCTGGAACACCAGGTAGTCGAGCGCCTCGTCGGCGCTCTTCACCGGGACGGGCTCGAACGGCTCGGCGGCGAGCACGCCGCACAGCGCGTCTCGGAGGTCGGGGTCGTCCTCGACGACCAGTACGCGGGGGCTCGTCATCGGCAGCCCGCAATAGCACGCCGCGGACCGGGGCCCCGGCCTGCGGCGCCGGGCCGCCCAGGGTCAGCCATGCCGGCGTCGAGACACGTGTGACCCGCCCTGCCCGGGCCACGCGCGGCCTGGCTGGCGCGTTACCTCGGCCTGTCGGTGAAGAGGCGCAGGCGGAGGGCCGCCAGCGTCCGGAGCTCCGTCGCGCGCCGGGCCGCGCGGTCGCGCACCACGCGGAGGCGGGCGGCCTCGTCCCGGGCGCGAGCCCGCAGGTGCTGGACGAGCGCCGCCCCGAGCGACACCCGCTCGTCGGGGAGCTCGGCGATCCACGGCGGCTCCTGGCCCGGGTCGGCCTCCGGCCGGTCGAGCACCTCGCGGATGTCCTCCAGCCAGCCCGCCGCGTAGCGCTCGGGCGCGTACTCGGCCCTCACGTGCCGCTCGGCCTCGTCCTGGATCCGGCCGCGAAGGCCGGGGTCGCGGACGAGGCGCAGGATCGCCGCGGCCCAGGCCTCGGTCGTGTTGGGGACGAGCAGGCCCGTGCGCTCGTGCTCGACGCAGTCGGTGTAGACGTCCACGGCCGAGTAGATGCCGGCGACGCGGCAGGCGCCGTACTCGCGGTACTTGTTGTTCGTCTTCGAGCGGTGGAACACGTCGTCGTGGAGGGGCGCCAGGCCGATGTCGAAGCCCGCGCCCCCGAACGCCTCCAGGAACGCGTCGTAGTCGGGCTCGAAGGCGCGCACCCGCACGTTGGGTCGGTCGCGCAGCCCGGCCGGCCGGTTGCCCCAGAAGGTCACCTCGACGCCCTCGCCCACCTCGTCGAGCACCCGGCGCAGGGCCGGCGCGAAGACCGCGGCGAGCGGGTCCTCGGCCGTGCGGCTGGTCGCGTAGACGATGCGCGGACGCCCGCCGCCGCGGGCCGCCGCCGCCCGCCGCGGCAGGTAGGCCGGGGCCAGGACGCGCCGCACCCGCGGGTTGCAGTCGCGTGCGTGCGCCTCGACGGGCCGCGAGTAGGTGCGCACCAGGTCGGCCGCGCGCAGGAAGCTGGCGTGCGCCGCCTGCCGCGCCGGCGCGCGGTAGTAGCGGCCGACCGCGCTCGTGGGCGCGATGTCGAAGAAGTTGTCGTCGACGTCGTAGATCACGCGGACGCCGCGCCGGCGCGCCTCGCGCAGGAGCCACAGGCCCGAGGGCTCCGCGTTGCGGCACAGGACGAGGAGGTCCGCGTCGCGCAGGTCGCGCGGCCGCGCGAGCCACTCGGTCGTGAGGTGCAGGTCGATCGCCCCCGCCCGGTGCAGGGCCCCGAGCGGGCGGACGATGCACAGCCACACGCTCGGGATGAACCCCGGCACCACGGCGACGACGCGCGGCCTGGCGGCCGGCCGCGGCCGCGGCGGCGCCGCGACCGGGGGCGCGCGCCGCGTCAGCGACATGCGCACGCAGCGCTCGTCTTCGCCGCGCTCGACGAAGCCCAGGCTGCGGTAGAGCGCGCGCGCGCGGGCGTTGTCGCGCAGCACCTCGAGGCGCACCTCCTTCAGCCCGAACGTGCCGAAGGCCAGGTCCAGGACGAGGTTCGTGGCCTCGAGGGCCAGGCCCTTGCCGCGGACGTCGGGCTCGCCCAGGAGCAGCCGGCCGTACTCCGCCGTCGCGGCCTTGGGGTCGATGCGGTAGAGCGCGACCTGGCCGACCCGGCGCCCGGTGGCCCGCTCGACGATCACGAGCACGTGGTCGTCGGCGCGCGCCTCGTAGGCCGCGAACCACGCCGCGTGCCCCTCCTCGGTGAGCGGCTCGGGGTGGAGGAACCAGACGCGCACGTCGTCGCGGTTGCGCCAGGCGCGCGTCAGCGGCAGGTCGTCCCGGGTCAGCGGTCGCAGCGTCACGCGCGCGCCCTCGAGGGGCGGCAGCGCCGGCTTCACCCCGTCCCCCGCAGGACGAACCCGCGCACCGCGCCGACCACCTGCTCCTGCTCGGCCTCGGTGAGGTCGGGGAACAGCGGCAGGCTGAGCACGCGCTCCCAGATGTGCGCCGCCACCGGGGCCGCGCCGGCGTGGCGCGGCGCATAGTAGGGATGCAGGTGGATCGGGTAGTAGTGCACCCCGGGCGCCACGCCCCGCTCCTTGAGCCAGGCGATCAGCGCGTCGCGGGCGGCCAGGTCGGGCAGCTTGATCGGGTAGAGGTGCCAGGCGCTCTCTGCGCTCTCGGTCACGGTCGGCGTCTCGATCGGCTCGAGGTCGGCGAAGGCCGCCGTGTAGCGCGCGGCCAGGCGCGCGCGGCGCTCGTTGTTGGCCGGGAGCTTCCTGAGCTGCACCCGGCCGATCGCCGCGGCGACGTCGCTGAGGTGGTACTTGAAGCCCAGGTGCTCGACCCAGTACTGCCAGGCGTAGACCTGGTGCTCGACCGTGCGCTGGAACGTGTCCTTGCTGATGCCCAGCCAGCGGAGCTTCCGCAGGTGGGCGTCGAGGGCGGGGTCGTGGCAGGTGATCGCGCCGCCCTCGCCCATGGCCAGGTTCTTCACCGCGTGGAAGCTGAAGCAGGTGAGGCGCGAGATGCTCCCGATCCGCTGGCCGTCGTAGGTCGCGCCGCAGGCGTGGGCGGCGTCCTCGATCAGCGTCAGGTCGTGGCGCCGGCAGAGCGCGCCCAGGCGGTCGAGGTCGCACGGGTTGCCGCCGTAGTGCACGCAGATGACGGCGCGCGTGCGGGGGGTCACCTTCGCGGCGACGTCGACCGGGTCGATGTTGAGGGTGCGCGGGTCGACGTCGGCGAACACGGGCGTCGCGCCCACGTACTCGACCGCGTGGACGGTCGAGACGAACGTGATCGGCGTGACGATCACCTCGTCGCCCGGGCCGACGCCGGCGGCGAGGAGCGCGAGGTGCAGGGCCGCCGTCCCGGAGTTCAGGCCGACGGCGTGGGCGGCGCCGACGTAGGCGGCGAACTCGTCCTCGAAGGCCTTCGTGCGCGGGCCGAGCCCGGCCCAGCCGCTGCGCAGGACCTCGGCGACGGCCTCGACCTCCTCCTCGCCGAACGACGGCTTGAGGACCGGGATGTAGCTCTCCAAGGCGCCCCCCCCACGACTCAAGCTGACTCAAGCTGACTCAAGCCGACCCGAGCACCTCGCGCCGGTAGCTCTCGAGCACCTCGGGCGTAGGGCCGTCCGCTCGCAGCCGGCCCCCGTCGATCCACAGCGTCCGCGGGCAGAGCCCCCCGAGGAGGTCGAGCGCGTGCGACACGAAGACGACGATGTTAGCCCGTTCGATCATGCTGTCCATGCGCGCCCTGGCCTGCTCGACGAAGCCCAGGTCGCCGGCGGCCATGACCTCGTCGACGAGGAGCACGTCGGGGTCGACGGCGGTGGTCGTGGAGAAGGCCAGGCGCAGGAACATGCCGGTCGAGTAGTGGCGCACGGGCAGGTCCAGGAACTCGCCCAGGCCGCTGAAGGCGGCGATCTCGGGCAGCTTCGCCTCGACCTCGCGGCGGTCCATCCCGAGGAGCAGGGCGCGGGTGCGGATGTTCGCCCAGCCGTCGGCCTCCATCTCGAAGCCGGTGGCGAACTCGAACAGCGGGCAGACGCGCCCGTCGACGCGCACGTCGCCGGCGCCCGGCGCGTAGATCCCGGCGATCACCTTGAGGAGCGTCGACTTGCCGGCGCCGTTGCGGCCGACGACGCCCACGCGCTCGCCGGGGGCGATGCGCAGGCTGACGCCGTCGAGCGCCCTGACCTGCCGCACCTCGTGGCGGCGCCACGGCCGGCGCCGCGCCGCGGGCAGCGGCGCGCGCACGTCGAAGGTCACCGAGACGTCGCGCAGGTCGATCACAGGAAGTAGACGATCCGGCGCCGAAGGCGCCACGCGGTCAGGGCGGCCAGGAGGAGCAGGGCGGCGAGGAGGCCGAGCGCCACCAGGTAGCTGTCGAGGTCGGCCGGCCGCGAGCGGACGAGCGGCTCGCGCGCGACCTGCAGCAGGTGGTGGAGCGGGTTGAGGCGGGCGATCCAGCCCAGCCCGCGGTCGGCCAGGAACTCGGGCGGGTAGAGCACCGGCGTGGCGTAGAAGGCGAGCTGCATGGCGGCCGGGATGACCTGCGCCAGCTCGCGGAAGCGCACGACGAGGAACGAGAGGAGCAGGCTGCAGGCGGCGGCGAAGCCGACGAGGAGCGCCAGCCCCGGCACGAACCATAGGAGGCCGGGGCCGGGGACGAGCCCCGAGACGGCGGCGACGACGACGAACACCGGCAGCGTGAGGAGCAGGTTCAGGGTCACCGCGACGACGGTGCGCAGGCAGTAGACGTAGATCGGCAGGCCGATCTGCTTGATGTAGCCCTCGGCGTGGAGGAACGCGGCCCCGCCCTCGGTGACGGCGCTGACGAGGAAGGTCCAGACGATCAGGCCCGCCGCGAGGGAGGGGAGGAAGTCGCGCAGGGGCTGCCCGAAGAGGCCGCCGAAGACCACGCCGATCGTGGCCACGGAGAGCCCCATGTGCAGGAAGATCCAGGCCGCGCCCAGCGACGACCGGCGGAAGCGGAGCCGCACGTCCTGCGCGCCGAGCCGCCAGTAGATCGGCCACAGCCGGAAGGCCTTCCAGAGCTCCTGCATGGTCGCGAGGGGGCGATCTTACGGGAAGTCGCCGGCGGCGACACGCTCACGTCGCGGCCTCGAGCGCCAGGGCCAGCACCTCGGCCGCGGGCACGCGGCGCCGGTAGCGCACGACGCGCGCGCCGGGCGGGAGGTCGTCGGGCCCGCAGGCGCGGGCGGCGTCGACGCACAGGATCAGCCCCGGGAGGCCGGCGCGGCGCAGGGCCTCGAGCTTGCGCGCCAGGTAGTCGGGCGTCCAGAAGCCTACGACCTCGATCAGGGCGCGGCGGCCCGGATCGAGGCGGTGGACGAGGGCCAGGTCGGGGAAGATCAGGCCGTCGCCGACCGCCACCGGCTCGGGCTCGCGCACCACGTCCCAGTCCGGCGCGAGCCGGGCCAGGTCGCGGGCCAGCGCGGCCTCGACGGCGCTGTCGAAGCGGCGGGGGGCCTCGCCGCGCAGGAGCGGGGCGCGCGGCGTGAGGCGCAGGACGCGCTCGCCCTCGGGGAGGGCGCACGGCGCCGTGAGCTCGAAGCGGTCGCACCAGCCGACCGGGAGGACGAGGGCGCCGAGCGCCCGCCCGTAGACGCGCGTGCGGCGGAAGAGCGCCAGCGGGCCCGAGGCCTCGAGGACGACGCCCTCCCCGTCGCGGCGAACCGTGCAGATCAGCCCCTGGAGCTTGGCCAGGCGCACGACGGCGCGCGCGCCGCCGAGGGCGCGCACGGTCACGCGCGTCGCGCGGGCGAGGAGGCCCTGGACCAGGGCCAGGTTCACGCGCTGGGCGAGCGCGCCGGGGTCGAGGTCGGGCGGCGGGGGGCCGAGCGGCGCCTCGTCGGCGAGGTCGACGAGGAGGCTGGCCTCGACCTGCGCCGCGGTCGCGCCGAGCGCCGTCGCCGCCGCCGCGAGGACGTCGGCGCGCGCGCCGCCTCGGGCGGCCAGGCCGAACACGGCCGCCCGGGCCTTGCGCGGCGGCACGGGCGGGCGCGTCCGTCCCTGGCAGAGCGCGTCGACGACGTGGGCCGCCATGGCCAGGCGGTCGGGGTGCGGGTCGCCGGCGAGCGGCTCGCGGAGGCGGGCGCGCAGGGCGCGGCGCGGGCGGCCGGCGAGGGCCGCCGCGGCGTCGAGCAGCGCCCGCAGCCAGGGGTGGTCCGCGGGCGAGAGGAAGCGCGGGACGACCTCGTCATCGCGCAGGTCGTAGCGGAGCAGGCGGGTGGGGAGCAAGGGCGGCCCTCCTCCGGGCGAGCTGGTGGACCTCGGCCGTGTCGGGCGTGACCAGCTCGTAGACCAGCGCCCGCTTGCCGGGGCCCGGCCGCAGGAGCCGGCCCACGCGCTGGACGTGCTCGCGCTCGCCCTGCGTCGCGCCGACGACGACGCCCACGTCGGCGTCGGGGACGTCGAGGCCCTCGTTGAGGACGCGCGCCGAGACCAGCGCCCGCAGCTCGCCCGCGGCGAAGCGCCGCAGGGCGTCGGCGCGCTCGGCGCGGCCGACGTCGCAGGTGATCGGCATGACGAGGTGCTCGCGCGCGACGGCGTAGGCCGCCGCGTTGTCGGCCGTGAACACGAGCACGCGCGCGGCGCGGTGGCGCGCCAGGAGCCGGCCCAGGGCCGCGGCCTTGCCGCGCGTGTAGGAGAGCAGCGCCCGCGACCGGCGCCAGGCGACGATCGCGCGCCGCCCGGCGTCGCTCTCGCGCGCCGCGCGCAGGAGGTCGGTCCAGGCGGCGTCGGGGCGGGCGCGGAAGAACGGGCGCGCGACGGCCAGGAACGTCCGGCGCAGGGCCTCGTACTCGGCCCGCTCGGCCTCGTCGAGCGGCAGCGTCAGCGTCACCACCTCGAACGGCGCCAGCCAGCGGCCGGCGAGGTCGGTCACGGACAGCGCGAACACGACCGGGCCCAGCAGCGCCTCCAGCCGCGCCCGCGGGGCCGCGTCGGCCGGGGGCGTGGCCGTCAGCCCGAGGCGCCAGGGCGCCGTGGACATCTCCAGCGCCTCGTCGCGGAGGCCGCGGCCGAAGTGATGGGCCTCGTCGATGACGAGCAGGGCGAAGCGGTCGCCGAGGCGGCTCATGTGGCGCCAGGCGCTCTCGAACGTGGCCACGGTCACCGGGCGCACGTCGCGCGCGCCATCGCCGAGCACGCCGACCTCGCCCGCGCGCGCCCGGCGCAGCTCGGCGAGCCACTGGCCGAGGAGCACGCGCGTGGGCACGAGCACGAGCGTCGGCCGGTCGACGGCCGCCATGGCGGCGACCGCCACGCGCGTCTTGCCGGCCCCCGTGGGCAGGACGACGACGCCGCGCCGCCCCGCGCCCTCCCACGCCGTCAGCGCCGCCGCCTGGTAGGGCCGCAGGGGGACCGGCCGCCAGCCGCCGACCGGCGGCGGCGGCGGGTCGGGCGCGCCGAGGGCGGCGAGCAGGTCGCCGCGGCGGTGCGCCGGCGCGCGGAAGGCGCCGACGCGCGGGTCCCACAGGACGCCCGGCAGCGCGCCGGCGTCGACCTCGGGCGGGAGGTCGCGGAGGAGCAGGGTGCCGCGGTCGAACTCGAGGCGCATGCGCGCCGCCGGTGCACGCCGCGGGCCGGCGCAAGTCGTCGTGCCGGGGGAGCGGCGTCCCAGATTAGCGTGCGGCCGGCGCTCCCTGTCGGGCCGCTCTTGCCCGCGCGGCGCGCTCACGAAGCGGTTGGACCGCGGCGGCTTCGGGCTCCTCGAGTCGCGGGGGCGCGGGCCTGGCCGCGCGGGCCGTTGGCCGGCAGAGCGCGGGGCTCCTCGGCTCCTCGGAGCCGGGCGGGCCCTCGGCCGGAAGGCGTCCTGGCGGCTCCGCGGCTCCCCGGAGCCGCGCGGGGCCTTGCCCGGCAAGTGGCTCCGCGGCTCTCGGAGCCGGGCGGGCCATTGGCTGGCAGGAGGCTCCGCGGCTCCTCGGAGCCGCGCGGGGCCTTGCCCGGCAAGTGGCTCTGCGGCTCTCGGAGCCGGGCGGGCCATTGGCTGGCAGGAGGCTCGGCGGCTCCTCGGAGCCGGGCGGGCCGTTGGCTGGCAAGTGGCTCCGCGGCTCCTCGGAGCCGGGCGGGCCGTTGGCTGGCAGGAGGCTCCGCGGCTCCTCGGAGCCGCGCGGGGCCTTGCCCGGCAAGTGGCTCTGCGGCTCTCGGAGCCGGGCGGGCCATTGGCTGGCAGAGGCTCCGCGGCTCCTCGGAGCCGGGCGGGCCGTTGGCTGGCAAGTGGCTCCGCGGCTCCTCGGAGCCGCGCGGGGCCTTGCCCGGCAAGTGGCTCCGCGGCTCCTCGGAGCCGGGCGGGCCGTTGGCTGGCAGGAGGCTCCGCGGCTCCTCGGAGCCGCGCGGGGCCTTGCCCGGCAAGTGGCTCCGCGGCTCCTCGGAGCCGGGCGGGCCGTTGGCTGGCAGGAGGCTCCGCGGCTTCCTCGGAGCCGCGCGGGGCCTTGCCCGGCAAGTGGCTCCGCGGCTCCTCGGAGCCGCGCGGGGCCTTGCCCGGCAAGTGGCTCCGCGGCTCCTCGGAGCCGGGCGGGCCGTTGGCTGGCAAGTGGCTCCGCGGCTCCTCGGAGCCGGGCGGGTCGTTGCCCGCGACCCGCCGCGACGGGGTGCGATGAGCGCGCAGCGCCCAGCGCCCACGGCGGGGATCGCTCACCAGGGCGGCGGAGACTCCGGCTCGAGCCCTGCGGCGTCGAGCCAGGCGAGGATCGCCTGGCGCCGCGAGGCGGCCTCGGCCTCGAACCAGCGGGCGCGGAGCGCCGGCAGCGAGAGGAGGGCGTCCTTGAAGCGACGGAAGACCCGGTCAGGCCCGGCGAGCGCGGCCTCGAGGCGCTCGCGCGCGGCGGCGTCCTCGACGCCGCGCGCGAACGCCATCATCTGCTCCCACGCGTCGGAGTCCGTCGGCAGGGTCACCTCGATGTAGCGGGCCGGATCGGCCGCGACCTCGTCGACGAGCCCCTCGAGCTCGACCGTGTCCGTCGCCTCGTCGGTCCAGGCGAGGACCTTGCCCGTGCGCGCGTCGAGGTAGGTGGACTGGCCGCGCTGGCCCAGCTCGAAGGCCTCCTCGAGCTCGCGCCAGTCGACCTTCACCTTGCGCATGGCCCCCTCCTCGACGCGCAGCCTACCGCGGCTCACGCGCCGGCGGGCACCTTCGCCGCTCCGCCCAGCATCAGCGCCGCGATCGCCTGATAGGCCTCGGTCCAGGCCGCCTCGACCTCGGGCGTCCACGCCTCGCCCGCGATCTCCGCCAGCGTGGCCAGGAGCGCCTCGCCCACCCAGGGGTACATCTCCGCCGTCACGCCGTAGTCGACGTGCGTCCGCCCCATGGCGCCGAGCGTCGTCGCCAGCCAGTCGGCGTCCTCGAGGTGGTCGACGACCGCGACGATCGCCTCCTGGAGCATCTTCTGCTGCTGCTGCGGGGCGTTCTTCCCGAACAGCGGCTCCACCTGCGGGAAGCGCTCGAACAGGACCTCGTAGAAGCGGCGCGTGATGACGGGCTCGCGCTCGACGACCAGCGCCAGGCTCGAACGAAGCAGCTCGGGGTTCAGGGCCACGGTTTCCTCCTCGGGGTGCAATACCGGTCTCGGCGGGACCTATTTCTAGTCCACGCCCGGCCGGGTCGGCAAGCCGAAATCCGGTCCTTGCGCTACCCCTTTGGCCGCCCTACGATGCGTCCGTGCAGCTCACGGTCTACACCGACTACGCCCTGCGCACGCTGCTCTACCTGGGCCTCCACCCCGACCGCCCGGTGCCCGCGCCGGAGGTCGCCCAGGCCTACGCGATCTCGGTCCACCACGTGGCGAAGGTGGCCAAGGCGCTCGTGCGCGACGGCTTCGTGCGCGCGCGGCGCGGCCGCGCGGGCGGGCTCGAGCTGGCCGTCGCGCCGGACGCGCTCCGGGTGGGCGACGTCGTCCGCAGGACGGAGCCCACCCTCGACCTGCTCGAGTGCTTCGACCGCCGGGCCAGCGCCTGCCCGATCACCGGGGCCTGCCGCCTCGAGCACGTCCTGCACGACGCGCGCGCGGCCTTCCTCGAGGTCCTCGACCGCACGACCCTGGCCGACCTGCTGACGAACCGCTCGGCCCTCGCGCGCCGCCTCGGGCGCCCGCTGCCGGCGAGCCGTCAGGCGAAGTGAGGCAGGACCTCCTCGCCGAAGGTGCGGATCGAGCGGAGCACGATGTCGTGCGGGACGGTGCCGCACTGCATGACGAGGATCAGCTCGTCGACGCCGGCCTCGACGAAGCGGGCGACCGCCTCGCGGCAGCGGGCCGGGTCGCCGATCACGTTCAGCGCCGGCGCCTCGGGCGCGCCGCGGAAGGACATCGCCGCCTCCAGCTCGTCGTCGCCGAGCGACTCGCGCGGGATCGGCAGCCGGCCGGTCGGCCGCTGGCCCGAGAAGTAGTAGGTGGCCAGGGCCTCCTGGAAGAACGTCGCCCCGCGGAAGCCGTGGCGGGCCGCCTCGCGGTCGTCCGGCAGGCAGATCGACACCGGCGTGCAGGCGAAGTGCTCGGTCTTCTCGTAGGCCGTCGGCCGGGCCGCCGCGGCCGCCCGCCGGTAGGCGGCGACCTTGTCGGCGAGGCTCGAGGCGTCGCCGAGGGCGAAGTTGAGCGCGCCGACCCCGAGCCGGCCGACGGCGACGGCCGAGTCGGGCTTGGAGCAGGCGGCGAAGATCGGCGGGTGCGGCCGCTGGACCGGCTTCGGCACGACCTGCGTCGGCGGCACGTCGTAGAAGCGGCCCTTCCAGGAGAACACCGGCTCGCGCCACATGCGCGGGATCATCTCCAGCGCCTCGAGCCACTGGTCGTGCAGCGTCGCCGGGTCGACCTGGAAGGCGCCGTGCTCGGTCGCCGACGAGCTCTTCCCCGAGCCCCAGAGCACGCGGCCGTGCGAGAGGATGTCCAGCGTGGCCACGCGCTCGGCGATGCGGATCGGGTGGTTGTAGCGCCCGGGCGTGAGCGTCACGCCGTGGCCCAGCTTGATCCGCTCCGTGCGCCCGGCGACGAAGGCCAGGAACACCTCGGGCGCCGACGAGTGCGAGTACTCGTAGAGCCCGTGGTGCTCGACCTCCCACGCGGCGTGGTAGCCCAGCCGGTCGGCGAGGACCACCTGCTCGGCGCACTCGTGGAACAGCCGCGCCTCCGTCTCGGGGGTCGGGTCGGCGAGCTGCATCTCGTAGAAGAGGGAGAACTTCATCGCGGCTCCTCGACCCCGGAGACCCCGGAGACCCCGGCGCGCCGGGCGACGAGGCGCCTCAGCGCCCGTCCGGGCGCGCCCTTCAGCCCCTCGGCCCGGCCGAGCGCGCGGAAGCGCTCGACGATCAGCCCCGGGATGAACGCGAACTCGCCCGGCCCGTGGAAGCGCACGCGCCCGGTCATCTGCGCCGTCGTCCAGGCGAGCCGCCCGGCGAGGAGCGCGTGGAACACGTCGTCCGCCATGCGCACGTGCGCCCGCGCGTCCGGCGCCAGGCCGGGACGGACGCGCGCGGCGCCGCCGTCGAGCTGCAGGTGCCACTCACTCGGCGCGGGTCCGGTGAAGACGAGGTTCAGGGCGCCGCTGATCGAGCGCGACTCGTTCTCCACGTGCGCGCCCATGCCGAGCCCGCCCGGGAGCCGCGACGCCAGCGCCGCCCCGCCGAGGATTAGGCGCGTCGCCGGGCTGGCGCACGCCGTCGGCCGGCCCGCGACCGCCCGCAGGACGGCCCCGGTCGTGGGCCAGCGCGGCCGCCAGCCGAGCTCGCGGCGCGCGCGCTCGCTCGTGACCACGATCGGGTGCGCCGTCGTCCGCGTGAGCCACGCCGGGTCCACGGCGCCCAGGCCGAGCGCGTAGGCGGCCTCGAGCGCGCGCAGCGCCGCCCCGGGCACGCGCACGGTCCGCCGGCCGACCGCCGCGCCGAAGGCCGCCAGCGGCAGCGGCTCCTCGGTCGCCAGGTTGAAGGCGCCGCGGGCCCTGCGGCGCAGCGCGAGGACCACCGCGTCGGCGACGTCGTCCTGATGCGTGACGTGCATGGCCGCGTCGCCCGCGCCGATACGCAGGAGCACCGGCCCGCGCAGGACGCCCGCGCGCCCCGACCCGGGGTCGACGAAGAGCGACGGGCGCAGCCGCGTGACGACGAGCGCCGGGTGCGCGGCCTCGACCTCGTCGAGCCAGCGCTCGACCTCGGCCTTGGTGCGCGTGTAGTAGAAGTCCTCGTTGCCGCGGATCGGCGCCCGCTCGTCGAGGACGCGCCCGGCGTTGTCGGCGTGGAAGCCGTAGGCGCCGATGCTCGAGGCGTAGACCACCTGCTCGGCGCCGGCCTCGATGGCGGCGCGGACGACCGCCTGCGTGCCGCCGACGTTGATCGCCTGCACCTCGGCCGGGTCGCGCGAGCCGGCCTCGACGACGAAGGCCAGGTGGACGACGGCCCGGCAGCCGCCGAGGTGCTCCCCGAGCGCCGGGTCGCGCACGTCGGCGACGACGGTCCGGAGGCGCGGGTGGCGCAGCGGCGACGGCGCCCGGTCGAGCGCCACGACCTCGTCGACCTCGCCCCGGACATCGCCCCGGTCGGCGAGGTCCAGCAGGCGCGCGACGACGGCGCGGCCCAGGTGACCCGCCGCGCCCGTGACCGCCACCCGCTCACCCATGCGCAGAGCCTAACCTGCGCGCGCCGGCCGCCGGCGCCGCCGGGCGCTACGATGACACCGGAGGGCGACATGGCGAGCCACGACACGACGGTCGACGAGGTCGCCGAGGGGATCTACCGCATCAGCACCCCGGTCGCGGACGTCCCCGGCGGCTTCAGCTTCAACCAGGTCCTCATCGCCGACGATGACCCGCTCCTGTTCCACACCGGCCCGCGGCGGCTGTTCCCGGCCGTGCGCGCGGCGATCGGCCGCGTGCTCCCGATCGGGCGCCTGCGCTGGGTCGGCCTGTCGCACGTCGAGGCCGACGAGTGCGGCGCGCTGAACGACCTCCTGGCGGCGGCGCCGGCGGCCGCGCCGATCTGCAGCCGCGTGGCCGCCATGGTGTCGATCGCGGACCTCGCCGACCGACCGCCGCGCGCGCTGGCCGACGGCGAGGTCCTCGCGCTCGGCCGCCACGAGGTCGCCTGGCTCGACGCGCCGCACGTGCCGCACGGCTGGGACTGCGGCTTCCTCCACGAGCGGACCACCGGCACGCTCCTGTGCGGCGACCTGTTCACGCAGCCCGGCGCGCGCCTGCCGGCCGTGACCGAGGGCGACATCCTCGGCCCGAGCGAGCAGATGCGGGCCGGCCTGGACTACTTCGCCCACGCGCCGAGCACGCGGGCCGTGCTCGAGCGGCTGGCGAGCACGAGCCCCACCACGCTGGCCACGATGCACGGGAGCGCGTTCCGGGGCGACGGCGCCGCGCTCCTCCGCGCGCTCGCCGACGCGCTCGGCGCCTGAGCCCTCACCCGCCGCGCGCCTCCAGCGGAGCGTGCCCCGGCGCAGGCCGTCGGGGCTCTCCGGATCCGTGGCCGCGAGCGGCGGCCTGTCCGCGCCGGATGGTCCGGACCGACGCCACGGCCCCGAAGAGGAGCGGACCCGCGCGGACGCGCCCGGCGACGGCCGCCAGGGTGACGATCGGCGCGCCCGTCGCCCCCTGCTGACGGTGAGCGTCGCCAGGGGCGCCAGAGGTGACTGGCGTTGCGCCCGCGTGTCGCGCGACCGTCAAAGGTGACGAGAAGGTTGAGGTTCCGTGACGCGCCGCGTAGAGTCGCACGGACCACGGCGGCGGCGTGAGGGCAGGCCAGGTCGCCCGGACGTGGGATGACCTTCGACCCGGACACCCCCGGCCCGTCGCCGGCGGACGCCGCGCGCGCGCTCCTCGAGCGCGCCGCGCGCGAGCCGCTCGCCTGGGCCCCCGCCCCGCGGCGCCACGCGCCCGGCGACGTGCTCGACCTGCCCGCGACCGGCGTCTGCCCGGCGCGGCCGGGGCGGGTCACGCTCCGGGTCGAGCGCGCCGTGGGCGGCGGCTTCGCGGGGCAGGTCTACCGGGTGGAGCTGCTCGCGGCGCAGGGGCTCGAGGGCCTGACGCCGGGCGGGCGCTACGCGCTCAAGCTCCTGCGCCCGCCCTCGGCCGGGCGCGAGGCCTTCCGCGACCTGCTGTTCCGGGCGGCCTTCCAGGCGCCGTTCGCGCCGGCGTGGCAGGCCGAGGCGGCGCGCGTGGGCGTGCTCTGGCAGGCGCTCCTGCGGCGCGCCGCCGCCCTGGCGTGGGGCAGCGAGCGGCACGTCGTGGCGGCGCACGCCAGCGTGCACGACGCGGCGCTCGGCTGCCACGGCGACCTCAACGAGTGGGTCGAGGGCCGCCCGTGGCGCCTCGAGCCCGACGCGCGCCTCCTGTCGCGGCGCGCGCGCCTGCGCGGCGACGGCCCCGACACGGAGCTGGTCGAGAAGCGGCGCTTCATGGCCCGGCTCGTCGCGCTCCTGCACGACATGGGCGCGGTCGAGCTGGCCCGCCAGTACGAGTGGGGCTCGTGGAAGAGCCAGCCGAACGTCCTCCGGCGCCTCGACGGCGCGGGCGAGCTCACCGCGATCGACCTCCGCGCCGGCCTGTCGCTCCTCGCCTGGTTGCCCATGAGCCCCGTCGACGTGCGCCTCTGCCTGCGCGGCCTCTTCCGCGGCCGGCTGGCGCAGTTCGACCGGGCCGACCTCGACCGGCTCGAGGGCTACGTCGCCGCGCGCCGCGACGACTTCACCGACCTGCTGCCCGCCCTGGACGAGCTGCGGGCCGCCGACGCCGCCTACCGGGCGGCCCTGCCCGACGTCCTCAACCATCCGCTGCGCGCGGCGACCCGGCTGACCTTCCCCGCGCCCGTGCGGCGCGCGACGGCCGCCATGTGGCAGGCGCGCGGCCTCGTCGACGCCCCCGCCGCCGAGCGCCTGGCGGCGCGCCCGCTCCGCTTCCACCTGGCGACCTGGGCCTGGTGGGTGCCGCTCCTGGGCCCGCTCCTCCTGCGGCTCCTCGGCCACGCCGCCTTCCGGGCGCACGCCGCGCGCGTGGTCGCCTCCCCGCGCTACCTGCTCGCCGCCCTGCGGGCCTCGCGCCTGCGCGCGCTCGCCCGCTGGGTCGACGACGAGCGCGTCGCGCCCGCGCGCGCGGTGGCCCTGGCCGACCGGCCGCTCCGCTTCGCCGCCGAGCGCGTCTCCCTCGGCGCGCTGCCGGCCGCCTGGCACCGGCACCTCGTCGAGCCGCGACGCCTGTGGGCGCGCCTGCGCGAGGCGGTCGCCTTCCCCGTGCGCCTCTACCGCCAGCCCGACCTGCGCCGGCGCTGGCTGCTCGAGACGGTCGAGGCCGCGCGCGCCGACGGCTCGCTGAGCGACGACGACGCCGCGCGAGCCCGGGTCGAGGCCGCCGACCCGCGCCTCGACGGCGACCTGCACCTGCTGGCCGTGTCCGCCTGCGCCGTGGTCGTCAGCCGCGCGCTGTCGGTCGCGCTGCCGCTGGCGCTCGGCGTGGGCTTCGTCGCCGCGGGCCGCGGCTGGGCCGAGGGCGCCGCGGTCGCGCTCGCCGCGCTGGCCGCCTTCCACGTCCTGCCCCTGTCGCCCGGGTCGCTCTTCCGCGGCGCGTACGTCACCTGGTTCATGCTCCGCGCGCGCGACCCGCGGGGCTACGGCCTCGCCGCCGCGCTGTCGTGGTGGCACTACGTGGGCCACCTCGGCGTCCCGCTGCAGATGGCGGCGCGCGCCCCGGTCCTCGCGCGGGTGCTCGTGACCCGCTGGTCGACCGCCCTCGCCCGGCGCGTGCCGGTGTGGGGCGAGCGCGGCGCGCTGCTCGAGCACACCGTCTTCGACCTCTGCCACAACCTGCCCCTCTCGCTCGCGGCGGCCCGCCGGCCGGCCACGGAAGGAGCGACTCCGATGCATCGTCCACCCGCGCCGCCCCTGCCCACGCTGATCCGGGAGGCGCTCGGCCGCCTGGAGTGGCGGCTCCTCGCCCTGCCCTTCGTGGCCTGGCTGGGCTTCGCCCTGCTGGCCATGGCGGGCCTGGCGCCCGACAAGGACCCGCTCGAGGCGCTGGCCGTGATCGGCCTCGGCGTCGCGGCCGTGGTCGGCCTGGGCTGCTGGATCGCCGACCGGCACCCCTACTTCGCCTGGTCGACGGCGCTCATCACCGTGCTCCTGTGCCGCGAGATCCACTTCGCCGGCACCGGCAAGGGCGTCTACGTGGGGCTGGCGCTCCTGCTCATCATCGCCTGGCGCCGCTACCCGGCCCTCGCCGACTACCTGGGCACGCGGGCGGCGACGACCGTCTTCACGCTCGCGATGTCCAGCTACGCGCTCTCGCAGACGATCGACCAGCGCTGGTGGCGGCGCCTCCTCCCCGGCGAGCGCGTGTGGCACGTCCCGGCCGAGGAGTGCCTCGAGCTGCTCGGCCACGCCCTCGTCGCCGGCCTGCTGCTGGTCCCGGCGCTCGCCGGCAGCCCGGCGGCGGCTCGCCCCCACCCGCTGCGCCGGGCGCTCGAGGCGCTGCGGTCCGTTCGCCCCCGGACGGTCGGGGCGGCGGCGGCGGCGGCGCTGCTCCTGGCGATCGGGCTCGAGCTGGGGCTGCGGGCGACGGGCCCGGGGCGCGTCGAGGCGCTCCTGCGCGGACGCGACCTGCCGGCGACCGCCGCGCCGGCGCCCGCGACGCCCGCGCCCGCGCCGCAGGGAGACGGCCAGCGCGTGCTGCTCGTCGGCGGCCTGGCGCAGCTCGGCCCCGACGCCGCCGCGCAGGTGGCCGAGACGCTGTCGACCTCGCTCGGCCCCGACGTCGACGTGCTCGCCGCCGGACCGCCCTCGAGCGACGTCGACGCGGTCGTCGCCTGGCTCGAGGCCGAGGCGCCGGCCGCCGACGCCCTCGTCGTCGAGATGCCGGTGCGGAACGCCGCGACGACCGTGGCGCACCTGACCCAGCCCTCCGCGCGCCAGCACCACCGCGGCGGCTGGCTGCGGGAGCTGCGCAACCAGTCCCACCTCTACCGCTGCCTCAAGCGGCTCCCGGCGGCCATGTTCATGGCCGCGCAGGGGCGCTCGATCGCGTGGACGCACGAGGTCCGGCGCGCCGGCGCGCGCCTCCCCGCCTACCGCCACCACCCCGGCGCGACCGACGACCCCTGGGCGGCGCTCGAGGTGGCGCTGTCCCGCCTGCGCGCCGCGGCGCCCGAGGCGCGCCTCGTCCTCCTGCTCACGCCGGACGAGGTGCAGCTCGACCTCGAGCTCTTCCGCTACGCCCTGCGCCAGGCGACGGCCGCCCCCGACGAGGTCGAGCTCCTGGCGCCGCAGGAGCGCCTGCGCCGCTCGGCGACCGCCCTGGGGATCGAGGTGGTCGACATGCTCGCCGCGGCCAGCGACGAGACCTCGCCGCCGCTGCCCGCCCCGCTCCCCGACGAGGCGCAGGGGCGCGTCGCGCGCCAGCTCGCCACCTCGCTGGCGCTGGCCCTGGGCGGGGACTGAGTGGTGTGCTCGACGGCTGCGGGCGCCGATGCTGGCCGCGGCGGCGCGCGCGCGGGCTTGAAGTAGGTCGCCGGATCCCCGGTGGGCCGCCGGAGCGAGCGGGAGGCCCGCGGCTGCGGACGGCCGCGAGCGATAGGGTCCACCTGGGCTGCAGCACCGCAGCCGTGGGACGGAGCTCGCGGAGGCGGGCCACACCGACGACCCGCGCGCGCCCCCCGTCGCCCGGCATCCGCGGCCGCAGCCGTCGATCACACTAGGAGGCCTGGGGAGGGTTGGTCGGGAACGGCCGCCCGTCGCCCAGGAACACGTCGGCGTTGAACTTGTAGCCCACGCCGCGGACCGACGAGATGATCTTCGGGTCGCTGGGCTGGTCCTCGACCGCCTTGCGCAGCTTGACGATGTGGTTGTCGACGGTGCGCGTGGTCGGGAAGACGTCGTAGCCCCACACCTTGTCGAGGAGCTCGTTGCGCGAGACGACGCGCCGCGGGTTCTCCACGAACAGGCGCAGGATCTTGAACTCGCGCGGCGTCAGGTCGAGCTTCTTGTCGGCCTTGAAGGCCTCGAGCTTCTCGAAGTCGATCTTGATGTCGTGGAAGCGGACGTCGTTGAGGTCGTCCTTCGGCGGCTCGGTGCGGCGCAGGACCGCCTGCACGCGCGCCAGGAGCTCGACCACGGAGAAGGGCTTCGTCACGTAGTCGTCGGCGCCGAGCTTCAGGCCGCGGACCTTGTCCTCCTCGCCGCTCTTGGCGGTGAGGAGGATGATCGCCCCGCGGATGCGGTTCTCGCGCAGCTTCCGCAGGACGTCGATCCCCGACATCTTCGGCATCATGACGTCGAGGAGCACGAGGTCGGGGTCGGCCGACAGCGCCAGGCGCAGGCCCTCCTGCCCGTCGGTCGCCGTGATGACGTCGTAGTCCTCGAGCTCGAGGGTGTCCTTGATCCCGTTGAGGATGGGCGGCTCGTCCTCGACCACCAGGACCCGCTGCCGCCGCTCGCCGAGGATGCCCACGACGCCCTCCCCCCGACCCGCCGCCTGCCGGGCCGCGGGGCGCATTCTGTCATCCACCCCGACCGTCCGCACGGCCCGGCGGCGCGACCGCCCGGGCGGCGCCGCCGCCCCCTGGTAGAGTCTTTCCACCATGCAGGTGCGCTTCTGCCCGACCTGCGGCTGCCCGCTGGGGCGCGAGATCCCGCGCTCCCAGGCGGCGGTCTGCCCCGAGTGCGGCGCCCGGACCGACCCCCGCTCGTCGGCCTCGGTCGGCGGCCTGCTCGTGCGCGGCGAGCGGGTGCTCCTCGTGCGGCGCCGCCCGACCGCCGCGACCGGCCCCGGCCTCTACTGCCTCCCCGGGCGCGTCGTCCACTGGGGCGAGGACGCCCGCGAGGCGGTCGTCCGCGCCTTCTCGGAGCAGGCCGGGCTCGAGGTCGAGGTCGAGGCCGCCTACGACGTCCACTCGAGCCTGCACGACCCCGACGACCCGACCGTCGGCACCTGGTTCCGCGTGCGGCCGGTCAACGCGGCCGAGCCCGTCGCCGGCGGCGACGTCGACCTCGCCGGCTGGTTCGCGCTCGACCAGCTCCCGGCCCTGGCCTTCCCCACCGAGGGCCTGGTCCTCGAGCGGCTGGCCCACGAGCTCGGGTCGGACGACGGCGCCGCCTCGACCGGCGAGGCGCAGCGCAGCGACCTCGTCGCCCGCCTGGCGGCGCGCCGGCAGAAGTACCGCGACCTGCTCGAGGCCTACACCAACGAGCTCATGCGCGGCGCGTGGGTCAACGAGCTGCACCTGCGCCTGTCGTCCGAGAGCTCCCCCACGGCGATCGGCGGGCTGGCCGCCGAGCACCTCGCCGGGCGGCGCGAGGTCGAGCAGGTCAAGGTGTGGTACCCGGGCCCCCCGGACCGCTGCGACACCTGCCCCTGGAGCGACCGCTGCCCGCGGGATCAGTGCCTGCACCTCGTCGCCTCGGCGCGCGGCGCCCCGCTCGACGAGGCGCCCCAGGGCGCCGCGCCGGCCGGGCCGCGCGAGCAGCGCGTCCCGCTCCTGCGCGGGACGCCGGCGGCCGACGTGGCCCTCAAGAACGCCCCCGGCCAGGCCGAGCTCCCGGGCGCCGGCGCGCAGCCGCTGCGCTTCGACGGCTTCCCGCTCGACGTCGGCGACCCGACGCCCGGCGTCCTCGGCCTCATGTCGCGCACGCCGCTCGACGCCAACGCCCGGCGCCTGTTCGAGGTCGTCGCCCGCCACGTCGGGGCGCTCGTGCGCAACGCCCGCCTGGTCGAGGACCTGCAGGCGGCCAACAACGTCAAGCGCAGCTTCATCGCCCGGCTGTCGCACGAGCTCAAGACGCCGCTCACGGCGATCCTCGGCTTCGCCGAGCTCCTGCGCGAGGAGCTGGTCGCCGCCGACCAGCCGCACCTCGCCGACGGCGCGGTGACGATCGAGCAGTCGGGGCGCAAGCTCCTCGACATGGTCGAGTCGATCCTGGAGATCGCCAAGCTCGAGTCGGGCGCCGTCAACCTCGACTTCGAGCGCGTGAACCTGGTCGAGGTCGCGCAGGAGCGCCTGGCCCTCCTCCAGCCGCGCGCCGCCGACAAGGGCCTGCGCACCGCCTTCTCCGCCCCCGAGGACGGCGCCGTGACCGTGTGGGCCGACCGCCGCCGCGTGCGGCAGGTCCTCGACCAGCTCCTCTCGAACGCGGTCAAGTTCACCTCGGCCGGCGAGGTCGGCCTCACCGTCCTCCTCGGCGACGAGGACGTGACCTGCGAGGTGCGCGACAGCGGGATCGGCATCGGCGCCGAGCACCTGCGCTCGGTCTTCGACGCGTTCCACCAGATCAGCGAGGCGATCCACATCGAGTACGGCGGCCTGGGCATCGGCCTGGCCATGGCCAAGGTCCTCGTCGAGCGCATGGGGGGACGGATCTGGGTCGAGTCGCACCCGGGCCAGGGGAGCCGCTTCTTCTTCACCCTGCCCCGCTCGGCGACGCCCGGGCAGCGGCCGTCGTCGGGGCCCCATCGCGCGCCCGAGGCGTGACTTCGGCGTCACCCGGCCGCCGCCACGGCCGGCGCGCCCTTGTGACGCGTGCAGCCGCGTGGTGCCATCGAGCGAGATGAACACCTCGCACGCCCGGCTCGCCGCGGCGCTCGTCGCCCTGGCCTTCGCCGCCCCCCTCGCCCGCGCGCAGGAGGAGGACACCCCCCTCGAGAGCGGCCGCGAGGTCAAGGGCGCCCTCCCGCACGAGGGCCGCCCCTACCGCACGTTCACGATCGTCGTCCCCGAGGGCGCGCGGCGCCTCGAGGTCGTCGCCTCGGGGCAGCAGGACATCGACCTGTTCCTCAAGGAGGGCGGCCCGATCATCGAGAGCTGGGCCGACGAGGCCACGGCGAAGGGCGACTCGCCGGCCCGCCGCGAGCGCGTCGTCCTCACCGCCGGCGGCGCGCCCCCGCTGCGCGCCGGCACCTACTGGATCGACGTCGTGCACGGCGACGGGGACGAGGGGATCCCGACCTCGTTCACGCTCAAGGCCACGATCACGACGACCGGCGCGGGGCCGGGCGCGGCGCCCATGCCGGCGCCGCCGGCGGCGCCCGGGCCGCCGCCGCTCGACCTGCAGCAGCCGACGACCTTCGGCCAGGACTTCAGCGCGCAGGTCGTCCTCCACGGCGAGGCCTACCGGACCTTCATCATGGAGGTGACGCCGGACGTGGCGCAGGTCGAGCTCACCCTGCGCGGGGCGCGCGGCGACTGCGACGTGTACGTGCGCCACGCCGAGCCCATGAGCACCTGGGACGAGGCCGACGCCCGGTCCAACGGGCCCGAGGCCGACGAGACCCTCGTCCTGCGCCGCGACGCCGCGCCGCGCCTGCGCAGCGGCGTCTACTACATCGACGTCGCCCGCGCCGTCGAGGGCCCCGTGACCGTCACCTTCGCCGCCACGTTCACGCGCGGCTTCGACGGCCCGGAGGCCACGGGCGCGCGCCCCGAGCCCTCGAGCGAGTCGGGCGTCGACGGCGAGGTGCGCCGCGACGCGCTGTTCTCGGTCGAGTTCCCGCCCGAGGGGGCCGACTTCCGCACCTACACGGTCATCGTGCCCAAGGGGGCGCGGAGCCTCCTGGTCACGGCGATCGGGGCGGACCGCGACGTGGACCTCTACCTGCGGCACGGCCGCCCGATCAACAACTACCGCGTCGACCCCGACCACCGGGCCAACGGGGCGCGCGCCGACGAGCAGCTCTACGTCGACGCCGCGTCGTCGCCGCCGCTGCGGGCGGGGAAGTACTACCTCGACGTGGCCCGGGCCGCGCCCGGCGAGCGGGTGGCGAGCTTCGAGGTCGCCGTGCGCTTCGACGCTCCGCGCCCGGCGCCGATCCCGGCCACGCCCGGCCCGGTGCTGGCGGTGACCTTCGGCCAGCGCCACGCCGTGGCGCTCCGGCGCGAGGAGCAGAAGGCCGCGCGCTTCTCCTTCGAGGTGCCGCCGGGCGCGCGGCGCGTGCACGTCGCGGTGCTCGGCGCGACCCGCGACATCGACCTGTTCATGCGCCGCGGCCAGGTCGTCACCGACTACGACGACGCGTCCGGCTACGACTGGCGGGCGGTCTCGTCGCGGCTCAACGAGCGGCTCGTCGTCGACGCCGCCTCGTCGCCCCCGCTCGCCCCGGGCACCTACTACCTGGACGTCGCCAGCCTCGTGGCGGCCGACGCGCACATCCGCTTCACGCTCCTCGTGACCCTCGACGAGCCGCCGCCGCTCGGCGAGGACGACCTGCGCCTGCCCCCCTACCCGCGGGCCGACGCCAGCGCGCTCGAGCGCGTGCTGCAGGCGACGGTGCAGGTGGAGAGCGAGCGCGGCGCCGGCTCGGGGACGTGCCTCACCCCGTCGGGGCTGATCGTCACGAACTACCACGTGCTCGAGCACGAGGGGAAGCTGCAGACCGAGGAGGTCCTCGTCAGCTTCCCCGACGCCTGGGACGAGCCGCCCGAGCAGGTGTTCGTGGCGCGCGTCGTCGCGCACGACCAGCGGCTCGACCTCGCCCTGCTGCAGCTCGAGCGCGACGTCTTCGACCGGCCGCTGGCGCCCGACCTGGCGCTCCCGTGGGTGCCGGTCGGCGAGGCGGCGCGCGTGCGCCTGGGCGACGTCCTGGTGATCGCCGGCTACCCGGCGCTCGGCGGCGAGGAGTCGCGCTCGAGCATCTCGATCAGCCGCGGCGTCGTCGCCGGCTTCAACACCGACGGCCAGCGCCGGACCTGGATGAAGACGGACGCCACGATCAACTCCGGCAACTCGGGCGGCTCGGCCTACTGGCAGGACGCCAAGGGCGAGTACCACTACGTCGGCGTCCCCACGCACAAGCTCTACGAGGACGGCGGCGCGCTGGGCTTCTGCCGCCCGACGAGCTGCATCCCGGCGGAGTGGCTGGAGCGGGTCGCCGCGGCCTTGAAGCGGTAACGGCCCCGCTTGGTTCTACTGTGCCGGTAGAACCAGGCCTTGTCTTCAAACGGGCAGACTTGTGATCGACACGCTCGAACCCGAGTGGAATGGAACCACGAGCGAGGCGAGGGCGCGGAGGCCGAGGCGAGGGGGGTGCGCGCGCGGCCGATATCGATCGCCGGATCCACGGTGGGCCGCCGGAGCGAGCGGGAGGCCCGCGGCTGCGGACGGCCGCGAGCGGTAGGGTCCGACTGGGCTGCAGCACCGCAGCCGCGGGACGGAGCTCGCGGAGGCGGGCCACACCGACGACCCGCGCGCGCCCCCCCTCGCCCGGCATCCGCGGCCGCAGCCGTCGATCACACTAGCCCCGCCGGAACGCGGCCGGGTCGAGCTCGGCGCGCGAGAGCAGGTCGTAGAAGGCCGGGCGCGAGAGCCCGGCCAGGCGCGCCGCCTGCGCGACGTTGCCGCCGGCCTCCTCGAGGAGGCGCGCGGCGAAGGCCCGCTCGAGCGCCAGCCCGGCCGCGCGCTTGGCCTCCTGCAGCTCGTCGAGCGTCCGCGGGGCGGCGGCGACGAGCGGCCGCCCCGCGCTGGCGCTGACGCCGGCGCTGGCGCGCACCTGCTCGGGCAGGTCGTCGGGCTCGAGCTGCGCGCCCTTGCAGAAGAGCGTCGCGTGGCGGATCGCGTTCTTCAGCTCGCGCACGTTGCCCTGCCAGGGGTGGCGCAGGAGCAGGTCGCGCGCGGCGGGCGAGATCCCCTCGACGCGGCGCCCGAGCTCCAGCGCCGCCTCGAGGCAGAACGCCTCGGCCAGGAGCGGCACGTCCTCCGGCCGCTCGCGCAGCGGCGGCAGGCGCACGGCGACCACGGCCAGGCGGTAGTAGAGGTCCGAGCGGAAGCCCGACGCCGGGGCGAGGAGGTCGCGGTTGGTGGCCGCGACGACGCGCACGTCGACGCGCACCGGCCGGTCGTCGCCGACGCGCTGCAGCTCGCCCGACTCGAGCGCGCGCAGGAAGCGCGCCTGCGCCGTGGCGCCCATCTCGCCCACCTCGTCGAGGAACAGCGTGCCCCCCTCGGCCGAGGCGAAGCGCCCCGCCCGCGCGCGGGTCGCGCCGGTGAAGGCGCCGGCGGTGTGGCCGAAGAGCTCCGCCTCGAGGAGCTCCGCCGGGAGCGCGGCGCAGTTCACGGCCACGAACGGCCCGTCGCGACGGCCGCTGCGCCGGTGGACCTCGCGCGCGAGCACCTCCTTGCCCGTGCCCGTCTCGCCCAGGAGCAGCACCGGCACGTCGGCCGTGGCCGCCCGGCGCACGGCGCGCAGCGCGGCCACGAACACGGGGCTCGACCCGAGCACCCCGTCGTCCTCGCCCGTCGACAGGCGCTCGGCGAGCGCGCGCGCCTGCCGCTCGAGGCGCGACACGCGGGCGACGTGGCGCAGGGCCCGGCCGAGCGGCTGCGACAGCTCGTGCAGGGCGGCCTCCGTCGCCGCGTCGAAGGCGTCCTTGCGGGTGCTGTCGACGCACACGACGGCCACGACCTCGGCGCCGTCGCCCTCGCCGTCGACGACGGGGACGGCCAGGATCGACTGCAGGCGCCCGCGCGAGACGCTGGCCTGCTGGGCGAGCTCGCGCGTCTCGAGGGCGCGGGCCACGCGCACGGGCCGGCGCTGCTGCACCGCCTCGCGCACGACCGTGCGCGACGGGCTCATGTCGGGGCCGGTCACCTCGGCGCCGTCGAGGCCGCGCGCGGTGCGCACCTCGAGCGCGCCGCCCTCGAGCGACACGACGAAGCCGCGCTCGGCCGCGCTCTCCTCGAGCACGAGGTCGAGCGTGCGCGCCAGCACGTGGCCCAGGTCGCGCTCGCAGGCGAGGTCGAACAGGCGGCGGAACAGGTCACCCGGCATGCCGCGATCCTCGCCGATCCGGCCGGCTCAAGGGCCCTGCGCGCCGGCGGGCTTGTCGCACGGCGGCGCGCGCAGCTCGTCCAGGCGCTCGCGCGCCAGGAGGGCCTCGCGCGGCGCCGGCGTGAGCCGCAGCACGGCCTCCAGGTCGTCGATCGCCCCGGCGGCGTCGCCCTGGTCCTTTCGCACCCGCGCCCGCTCGACCAGCAGGTCCGGCCGCCCCGGCGCCAG
>JAHBXY010000012.1 GCA_019636275.1 Planctomycetota bacterium
ACGGCCAGCTCGGCGCCCCGCACCGCCGCCAGCTCGCGCGGGGTCAGCCCGGCCGGCAGGAGCAGGGCCAGCTCGCGCGCGGCGTAGAGGAGGCTCCGCGCCGCCGCCGCGCCCAGGAGCAGGACCGCGCCCAGGAGCGGGTCGAGCCAGGCCGCCCCGCGGGCGCCGACGTGGGCGCCCGCGCGCCAGGCGACGGCGCAGGCGACGAGCAGGGCGACGACCTCGAGCGGCGAGCCGAAGCGCCGGCGCAGCACCCGCGCGCGCAGCGCCAGGACGCCGCGCAGGGCGGGGCGGACGAGCGGCATGCCGCCGATCCTACCCCCCTCCCCCCCGCAGGCGGGCCCCGTTGTTGCGATGGTCCCCCGGCGGAGCAATACTCGGGGCCATGCCCACGGTCCAGGATGAGCGGGTCGCCGAGCTCGTGGTCCAGCGACGCCTGCTGACCCCCGCGCAGGTCTCGGAGTGCCAGCAGCTCCAGAGCCAGAGCCAGACCCCCTGCACGCTCGCGCAGGTGATCGTCTCGCGCCGCTACGCGACGCCCGAGGCGCTGCGCGCGCTGACGCTCGGCCCGGGACAGACGCACGCGTCGTCCTCGCACGGGTCGGCGCTCCCGAGCGGCCAGGCGCCGGCCGCGCGCCGCGCGACGGGGACCTTCCCCGCCGGGGGCCCCGCCGGCAGCGACGACCGCGAGGTGGCGTTCGCGCGCTTCCTCATGGGCGAGGGCGCGATCACGGCCGATCAGGCGCGCGAGGCCTACAAGCTCCTGACCGGCTACCGCGAGCAGTTCCCGCAGGTGAACCTCTCGCAGGTGCTTGCGAAGCACGGCATGTGCGACAAGGAGGTCCTGCGCGCCGCCTACGCGCGCTTCGTCGAGGGCGGCGCGGGCGCGCCCTCCTCGGGTCCGCCGGCGGGGGCGCAGGTCGGATCGCCCGTGAAGAGCAGCGGCGCCTACCCGCGGCGCCACGACTCCGAGGCCGTGACCCTCGACGGTCCTTCGCCGCTGGCCCCGGCGGGCGGCGGCTGGGGCGCGCCGGCGTCCGGGGCCGAGCCGCGCTTCGGCTTCAAGACCGTCGAGCTCGACCCGCAGGAGCGGCCCGACTTCCCGCCCAAGGCGCCGCCGGTCGGCTCGGCCATGTTCAGCCCCTTCGCCGCGCAGGGCGGCGCGCTCGGCCCGCCGGTCGACCCGGGCGCCCTCGACGACTTCCTCCCCGTCGACTCGTCGCCGCAGGGCGCGGCGCCGCGCTTCGTCGAGTCCGAGACGATCGTCGACCGCCCGCGGGCGGACGGCGGCGGGCTGGCGGCCCGCATGGCCAACGCGCGCGGCCCGGGCGCGACGGCCGGCGAGTCGCGCTGGACGGCCGAGACCGGCCCGCGCGGCACGCACGCCGGCCCCGGCGGCACGCACCGGCACCGCGGCTTCGGGACCGACGCCGGCTCGGCCCTCCTCCCGCCGGCGCAGCCGGTGCAGCTCCCGCCCCCGCTCCAGCTCGCGCCCGACCTCGGCGAGGACGACGCGGAGGACGACGCCGACGAGGGGGCCGAGGGCGGCGGTGACACCAACATCCAGAGCACGAGCCTCGGCGGGGCCCGGCCGAAGGCGAAGTCGAAGGCCGGCCGCCGCGCGGCGGCCCCCGCGGCCGCGCGCTCCGGCCCGCCCATGGCGGTGGTCGCCGGCGCGGCCGGCGCGGTCGTCATCGGGCTGATCTTCGGCATGTGGATGTTCGCGCAGCGCATGGAGCTGCGTAACGCCAAGCGCGAGTTCCTGGCGGCCGTCGGCGCCGAGCCGCCGGCCGTGAGCCTGAAGCGGCGCGAGACGCTGCCCGCCCGCCTCCTCGAGGACCCGGAGGTCGCGGCCGAGCTGAAGAAGCTGCAGGAGGCGGTCGACCGCCTCGACGCGCGGGCGGCCGCCGAGAAGGAGCTGGCGCGCCTCGCCAGCGCCGCCTCGCCCGACGAGCGCCTGGCGATCTGCGACCGCGCCCTGGCCGCCGACTCGACCTACGCGCTGGCGCACGTGGCGCGCGGGCGCGTGCGCCTGACCCTCCTGCGCAAGGCCGCCCTGGAGAAGGGCACGCAGGTGAAGACGGTCGACCTCGTCGGGCAGGCCATGATCGACATCGACCAGGCCCTGAGCGTCGAGCCGACCTCGGCGCCGGCCTACCTGGCCAAGGCGCAGCTCTACATGCTGCTGGCCAACGACCCCGACGCCCGGCAGCGCGCGCAGAGCAGCCTGCAGAACGTCACCTCCCAGGACGCCGGCAGCCCGCTGGCCACGCTGGCGCAGGGCATGATCGAGGCGCTCAAGCGCGACCTCGAGAAGGCGATCGAGCACTACAACCGCGCGATCGCCGCCGACCCGAAGCTCGTCGAGGCCTACCTGGCCCGCGCCGAGGCGCGCCTGCGGCGCCGCGAGTATCCGGCGGCGCTCACCGACGCGTCGGCGGCCGTGCGCATGGAGCCGACCTCGTCGCTGGCGCTCACCCTGCAGGCCGAGGCGCGCTACTTCGCCACGCGCGACGCGACCAACCGCTCGGGCGACCGCACGGGCGCGCTCTCGGACCTCGACCAGGCGCTCAAGCTCGACCCCGCCAACGGGCGGGCCCTGGCCATGCGCGCCTACGCGCGGCTCGAGCGCGACCGGATCGGCGACGTGCTCTCCACGGACGACGAGATGGAGCAGGCGCACCGCGACGCCAGCCGCGCGGTCCTCGCCGACCCCGAGCAGGCGCTGGCGCACGTGGCGCTGGCCGAGATCGCCTCGGGGCGGCGCAACCCGCGCGAGTCCCTCACGCACGCCGCCAAGGGCGTCGAGTACGGCCGGCACATGCCGCTCGTCTACCTCGTGCGCGGCCGCCTGCGCGCGCGCGACGGCGACGAGCAGGCCGTGCAGGACTTCGACGAGGTGCTGCGCCTCGATCCGGGCAACCCGCGCGCCCTCACCAACAAGGCGGCGGTGCTCATCACCCGGCTCGAGTTCGACAACGCGCGCGCTTACCTCGACAACGCCATCTCGTCGGACCCGGAGCTCGCCGAGGCGTTCTTCCACCGCGGGCTGATCCACCTCAAGTCGCGGCCGCGGCAGTACCAGCCGGCGATCGACGACCTGTCGCGGGCGATCGAGCTCAAGGCCCAGTTCTCGGACGCCTACTTCTACCGGGCGGTGGCGTTCAGCTACCAGAACCAGTGGGACCAGTGCATCGACGACCTCAAGAAGGCGGAGGCGCAGCGGCGCGACGACACCCGCGGGTTCCACGTGCGCGACCTCTACCTCCTGCGCGGCCACTGCCACTACCAGAAGAAGGAGTGGCGCGAGGCGCAGACGGCCTACCTCGAGTTCCAGAAGCTCGCCCCGCCCGGCCAGGAGGTGATGAAGAAGGTCCTCGAGCGGCTGGAGAAGATCCGCGGGGCGCTGGCCGGCGAGGCCATCGAGGTCGACCCCGAGGACAGCGGGATGCTGGGTAGGTAGCCGGTGTCCGCGGAGCCCGCCCCCGAGCCGACCCAGCGCCGGCGCCCCGGCCCCCCGCCCCCGTCGGGCGAGTGGAGCATCCCCGCCGACGACGACCTGATCCGCCCCGTCGGCGACGACGAGGAGAGCGGCCCCGGAGGTCGCCCGCCGGCGCCGCGCCCGGCCCGGCCCGGCCCGCCGCCGCCGGCGATGCCGCCGCGCCCGGTCGCCGCGCCGCTCCCGGTGGCCGACCGTTCGCCGGCGATCCGTTCGCGGGCACGCCCGCAGGCCGCCGCCGTGCCCGACCCGTTCGCCGGCGACCTGTTCGCCGGCGCGGCCCCGCGCCGGCAGGGGCCGCGGCCGTGCCCGACCCGTTCGCCGGGGATCCGTTCGCCGCCGATCCGCTGGCCGGCGCCGCACCGCCGCGCCGCGCGCCGCGCCCGACCCGTTCGCGAGCGACCCGTTCGCCGACGCCGCGCCGCCACCGGCGGCGCCGCCGCCCCGCCGGCCGACGCGCAAGAAGAAGGACGCCCGGCGGCCCTCGGGCGAGGCGCCGGCGACGGCGCCCCCCGCCGAGGCGGCGCGGCCCCTCCTCCCGCCGCCGCGCGTCCTGCGCGAGGACTCGGTGTCGTCGGCCTCGTCGTCGGCCGGCTCCCGCGTGGGGCCGCCCCTGCCGCCGCGCCGGCGGGCGGTCGTCCCGCTCGTCCTGGTCGTCTCGGCGAGCCTGCTCCTGGCCGTCCCGCTGGTCGTCTACCTCGAGCTCGGCCGTCGCCACGACGAGGCCGCGCGCCGCGACTTCCTGGCCGCCTACGAGGGGCTCTCGCCGGAGAAGGCCATGGAGCTGGCCGAGGCGCTGCCTTCGGGCGCGCGGTCCGACCCGCGCGTGACCGAGGCGCTGGCGCGGCTGCGCGAGCGCGTGCGCCGCACGCAGGCGCGCGAGCGCGCCGAGGAGGTCCTGGCCGGGCTGGCCGCGGCGACGACGCCGCAGGAGCGCCTGGCCGTGTGCGACCGGGCCATCGTCACCGACGACACGTTCGCGCGCGCCTACGTCGAGCGCGCGCGGCTGCGCCTGCGCCTGCCGACCGCCGAGCCCGACCAGGCGCGGCGCGCGGCGCTGCTCGACCTGAGCCTCGCCGTCGAGCGCGAGCCCGAGTCGCCGCTGGCCCGCTACGCGCTCGCCTGCATGCACCTGGGCGGCACGGCCGCCGAGCGCGAGGACGCGCGCAAGGAGCTCCAGCAGGTGACCGTCCTCGACCCGCTCGGCGGCCTGGGGAGCATGGCCCGCGGACGGCTCGAGCTGCTGGCGAGCAACCGCGAGGCGGCGCGGCGCGCGCTCGATGCGGCCGTCGAGCGCCTGCCCGACGACCCCGAGCCGCTGCTCCTGCGCGCCGACGTGTGGCTGGCGCTGGGCGACGCCGCCGCCGCGCAGCGCGACGCCGTCGCCGCGGCGCGCCTCGACCCGCGCTCGGGGCTGGCCCTGACCCTCCGCGCCGAGGCGCGCTGGGCGGGGCCGGGCGACCTCACCGGCGCGCGGCGTGACGTCGAAGAGGCGCTGGCGCTCGACCCGCAGCTCCCGCGCGCCCTGGCCCTGCGCGCCGAGCTGCGCCTCAGCCGCGGCCCGTCGGGCGAGCTCGACGCGCCCTCGGTCGAGCTCGACGTCGCCCTGCGCGAGGTCGAGGCGGCCCTGCGCCTCGACCCGGCGCTCGGGCGCGCGCACCTCGTCCGCGCCGAGGTCGCCGCCGCCCGCGGGCAGCTCGAGGCGGCGATCGGCCACGCCACGCGCGCGCTCGAGGTCACGCCGGGCCTCGCCCGGGCGCACGTCCTGCGCGGGCAGCTGCGCGCGCGGCGCAACGAGCACGCGGCGGCCCTGAACGACTTCTCGCGGGCGCTCGAGCTCGACCCCGACGACCTCGAGGCGCTCACGCGCCGCGCCGGCGCGCTCGTGCGCGAGCGCCGCTTCGACCTCGCCCGCGCCGACCTCGACCGCGTGCTCGCGCGGCGCGAGGTGCCGGAGGCCTACCTCTACCGCGGCGTGGCCACCCTGCGGGCCAACCCCGGGCTGGTCCGCTACGCGCAGACGGCGATCGAGGACCTGTCGCGCGCGCTGACGCTCGCGCCACGCCTGGGCGACGCCAGCTTCCACCGCGCCGAGGCCCACTTCACGCTCGAGGCCCTGGGCCCCTGCCTCGACGACCTGGTCCGCGCCGAGCAGCTCCCGGCCACCAGCTACGGCCGCCACGAGCTCTACTACCTGCGCGCGCAGTGCCACTTCCAGCGCCGGGCCTGGCAGGAGGCGGCCTCCGCCTACCGCCGCTTCCTCGAGCTGGCCCCCACCGGCGACCCCAACGTGGCCCTCGCGCGCCGCCGCATCCAGCAGTGCCAGGAGGCGATCGACGGCCGCCCGGGCGAGTGGTGAGCCTCACGTCATCATCGAAGCGTCGCCCGTGACCCCGCGCCCCGTGCGCCTCGTCGCGCTGACCCTCGCCGGGCTCGTCCTCGTCGCCTGCGAGCCGGCCCCGCGGGCGGACACCGGCGCGACCGAGGCCGCGCCCGTCGCCTCGCGCGCGACGACGCTCGCGCTCGCACCCCGCGCGCTGGAGTTCGTCCCGTCACGCGCCGACTTCAGCGTCGCCACCGCCGTGCTCAGCGTCTTCGCCTCGCCGCCCGACGAGGTGCGCATCGACGGCCGCGCGCCGCTGGAGCCCTGGACGCTGATCGAGCTCGAGCGCGTCGGCCGCGACCGCTTCGCCCTGCCAGCGGTGCGGGTCGACCTCGCGCCAGGCCGCGAGGGCCTCGTGGCGCTGTCGCTGAAGGTCTGGTTCGCCGAGGTCGACAACCGCCACGACGCGCTCTACTACGCCCGCGGCGACGACCGCTACGCGCTCGTGGCCTTCGCGACGCGCGCCGAGGGCCCGGGCTGGGAGGAGGCGCGGCCGCGCTTCAGCCAGAACCGCGTGGCCACGCTCGAGGCCTTCGAAGCCGCGCTCGCCCGGCCGATCCCCATCGCCCTGAACGACCGCCCGCTCCGGGCCGTCGAGCGCCCGGAGCCGCCGGCCGGCGTCGGAGATCGGGGCGAGCTCGAGGCTCGGGCCCGGGAGCTGTCCGGTGCGCTGGAGGAGGCGCGAGTCGAGGTCATGCGCCGTGCGCGCCGGTTGAAGCTTCGGAGCGAGAGCAGCCCCGGGTACCTCGAGGACGCCGCGGCCCTCGAGGCGGCCCAGGCGGAGTACGATCGCATCACCGACGAACTCCTGGGGCTGCGCGACCGCCTGGAGGACTCGAGCGAAGGGGAGTGACGCGCTGGCGGGCGCCCGCTGACGCCTCGGGGGCCGCCGGCTCCTCGGGTAGACTCTCGCCCCATGTTCCGCCGCATCCTGATCGCCAACCGGGGCGAGGTCGTCGCCCGCGTCCTGCGCACCTGCCGGCGCCTGGGCGTCGAGGTCGTCGTCGTGCACTCCGAGGCCGACCGCGACGCCCCTTACGTGCAGGAGGCCGACGAGGCCATCTGCATCGGCCCGGCGCCGGCCGCGAGGAGCTACCTCGACCGGCTGGCGCTGATCCACGCCGCGCGCCGCGCCGGCTGCAGCGCGGTCCACCCGGGCTGGGGCTTCCTCTCCGAGGACGCGCTGTTCGCCGAGCTCTGCCGCCAGCACGGGCTGACGTTCGTCGGCCCCCCGCCCGGCGCCATGCGCGTCATGGGGCGCAAGCTCTCGGCCAAGGCCGCCGCGCGCGCGGCCGGCCTCGAGGTGATCCCGGGCTCCGAGGGGGCCCTCGAGTCGGCCGCGCACGCGCGCGAGGTGGCCGACCGCACGGGCTACCCCGTGATCCTCAAGGCCAACGCCGGCGGCGGCGGGCGCGGCATGCGCGTCGTGCGCGCCCCGGGCGAGGTCGAGGAGGCCTTCAGCCTGGCGACGGCCGAGGCGCAGGCGGCGTTCGGCGAGGCGGCGCTCTACCTCGAGCGCTACGTCGAGGGCGGGCGCCACATCGAGGTCCAGGTGCTCGCCGACGCCTACGGCCGCGCCGTGCACCTCGGCGAGCGCGAGTGCTCGGTCCAGCGCAAGCACCAGAAGCTCCTCGAGGAGTCGCCCTCGCCCGCGCTCACCGACGAGGTCCGCGCGGCGGCCGGCGAGCGCTGCGCGCGGCTCGCCGCGCAGATCGGCTACCAGGGCGCCGGGACGGTCGAGATGCTCCTCGACGAGGGCGGGACGCTCCGCTTCATGGAGATGAACTGCCGCCTGCAGGTCGAGCACACGATCACCGAGGCGCGCTTCGGCCTGGACCTCGTCGAGGCGCAGCTGCGCGTGGCCGCCAACGAGCCCCTGCCCTTCACGCAGGCCGACCTGCGCCCGCAGGGCCACGCGATCGAGGTGCGCCTCAACGCCGAGGACCCGGCCGACGGCTTCCGCCCGGCCCCCGGGACGCTCACGCGCTGGGCGGCGCCCGAGGGCGTGCGCGTCGACACGCACGTGCGCGCGGGCTACGCCGTGCCGCCCTTCTACGACTCGCTCCTGGCCAAGGTCATCGCCCACGCGCCCGACCGGGCGACGTGCATCGCGCGCCTGCAGGCGGCGCTCGGCGCGCTCGAGGTCGAGGGCGTGCCGACGACGCGCCCGCTGTTCCAGGCCGTGCTCGACAGCCCCGCCTTCCTCGAGGGCCGCTACGACACGCGCGCGATCCCCGGCTGGAGGAGCTAGCGATGGCCCACGTCCCGCTCGTGCCCATCGGCGACCCGCTCGGGTCCTTCCTGCGCGACGACGAGCGCCAGCAGCACCTCGAGCGCATGACCCCGCGCGAGGAGACCCTCCGCGCGCGCCGCGCCGAGGTGGCCGCCGGCTGGGGGCCCGTCTACGCCGAGCGCGTCCACCAGAAGGGCAAGCTCACGGCGCGCGAGCGCCTCGACCTGCTCGCCGACCCGGGCGCCCCGCGCCTGGAGGTGGGGACCTTCGTCAACTGGGGCGAGACCTTCGGCGGCAAGCTGAAGAGCCCCGGCGCCGGCGTGGTCACCTGCTTCACCCGCGTCGAGGGTCGGTGGGCGATGGTCATCGCCAACGACAACACGGTCGCCTCGGGCTCGTGGTGGCCGCGCACGCCGGAGAAGATCGAGCGCGCCCAGGAGATGGCGCTGCGCCTCCGGGTGCCGGTCGTCTACCTGGTCGACTGCTCGGGGCTGTACCTGCCCGAGCAGTCGAAGAGCTTCCCGGGCGCGGCCGGGGCCGGGCACATCTTCACCAAGAACGCGCAGCTCTCGGCCGCGGGCGTGCCCCAGCTGGCCGGCGTCTTCGGCGACTGCATCGCCGGCGGCGGCTACATGCCGATCATCAGCGACCGCGTGATCATGACCGAGCAGGCCTACATGGTCATCGCCGGCGCGGCGCTCATCAAAGGCGCCAAGAGCGAGACGATCACCTCGCTCGACATCGGCGGCCCCGAGGTCCACGTCCACCAGAGCGGCTGCGCCGACGTGCGCGTGCCCGACGACGCGGCCGCGATCACCTGGCTGCGCCGCGAGGTCTCGCGCCTGCCCGGCTCGGCCGCCGACTACTACCGCGCGGGCGCCGCGCCCGCCGCGCCGCGCTTCGCCCCGGCCGAGCTGGCCGCCGTCGTGCCGGCGAACCACCGCGAGGTCTACGACGCGCGGCAGGTGCTCGCGCGCCTCGTCGACGGCTCGCTCTTCTGGGAGCTGTGGCCGCGGCTGGGCGCCGAGGTGATCACGGGCATCGGCCGCGTCAACGGCCTCTACTGCGCGTTCGCCATGAACCAGCCGGGGCTCGTGCCCGACCCCGACCGCCCGCACCGCGAGCGGCCGGGCGGGATCCTCTACCGGCACGGGATCGCCAAGCTGGCCCAGTTCGCGCGCGCCTGCGCCGCCGACGGCGTGCCGCTCGTGTGGCTGCAGGACGTCTCGGGCTTCGACATCGGCGAGGAGGCCGAGCGGCTGGGCCTCCTCGGCTGGGGCTCGTCGCTCATCTACGCCAACACGACGCAGACGGCGCCCGTGTTCACGGTGCTCCTGCGCCGCGCCTCGGGCGCCGGCTACTACGCCATGAGCGGGCGCCCCTACGCGCCGATCGTGCAGCTCTCGACGCCGATCTCGCGCCTGTCGGTCATGGAGGGGCGGACGCTGGCGATCGCCACCTACCGGACGAAGCTCGACGACGACTTCGAGATCAAGACGACCGACCCCGCGGAGCGGGCGAAGCTCGAGGCCGGCATGAAGGAGGTCGAGGCCCGCATCGAGGCCGACATGGACCCCTACGTCGCCGCGCGGCAGCTCGACACCGACGAGGTCGTGACCCTGCCCGAGCTGCGCGGCTGGCTCGAGGGCCTGGTGGAGATGGCCTATCAGGCGACGGGCTACCGCACGGTGAAGACGCCGCGCATCTGGAGCCTCCACGACCTCGACGTCCTGGCCGAGCCGGCGGTGGTCCCCGACGAGCCGCTCACCTGCGGAGCGCGCGAGGAGGGCGGCGACGAGACCGTGCTCCTGTCGCCCGGCGTCGGCGCCTGGGAGGGGGCGCCCCCGGCGGGCGCGTTCCTCGCGCCCGGGATGCCGCTCGGACGGCTGTGCCGCCCTGGCCTCGCGGCGCGGCTGACCGTCCCCGACGGCGTGGCGGGCTTCGTCCAGCCCGTCGAGCGCGAGCGGCCGCTGCGGGTCGAGGTGGCGTTCGGCGCGCCGCTCCTGCGCCTGCGGCGGGCCGAGGCCGGCGTCCCGGCGCTCGACCGGGCGCTCGCGGCCAGCGCCGCGGGGCACGACCTCGTCGTCCGCGCCCCCCAGGCCGGGCGCTTCTACCACCGGCCGTCGCCCGACCGGCCGCTCTACGTCCGCGAGGGCGACACGCTCGAGCGAGGGCAGACGCTCGGGCTGATCGAGGTGATGAAGACCTTCTACCAGGTGCGCTACGGCGACCGCGGCGCCGACGAGGGCCTGCCCGAGCGCGCGCGGGCCGGCCGTTACCTGGTCGCCGACGGGGCCGAGGTCGCGGCCGGGCAGCCGGTGCTCGAGCTGTTCCGGCCCTGACCGAGCCGGCCGCGGTCGAAGTCCGTTGGGCCCGGCGGCCGGCATCCGTACAATGGCCCCGGGCCAGGGCCGCGGGCCCCGGGCGGTGCGCGCGTGGACGGACAGGTGACGGTCTCGGTCGGTGGCCGGCGGTCGCCCGCGGAGAGCCGCTGCGCCTACTGCCACGACCCGATCGGCGCGGCCGTGGCGGCCTTCTGCCCGCTGTGCGAGACGCGGCTGCACGCCGAGTGCGCCTCGCAGCTCCGGCGCTGCCCGACGCTCGGCTGCACGGCCCGGTTCGGCGGCGCCGACGGGGCAGACGCGCCGGGGAGCGCGCCGCCGGGCTCGCTCCCGGGCGCGTCGCCGTCCAGCGAGCCGGTGCCGGGGGCGGCGCGCGCGCTGGTGCGCTTCCCCACGGTGCGCCTGCGCGGCGGCGGCGACACGGGCAAGACGCTCGGGGCGCTCCTGGCGGCGCGGCCGGTCGACCTGGCCCGGGCGGAGCTGCCGGGCGTGCAGCTCCCCGAGCAGGAGCTCGACGACGCGCGCCTGGCAGGCGCCGACCTGGCGCGCGCCGACCTGCAGCGCTGCTCGCTCAAGCGGGCCGACCTGCGGGAGGTCGCCGCCGACGGGGCCGACCTGCGCTTCACCGACCTGCAGGACGCCCAGCTCGCGTCGGCGAGCCTCGCCAAGGCCGCCCTGACCGAGGCCGACCTGACGCGCGCCGACCTGCGCGGCGCCGACCTGCGCGGCGCGGACCTCGAGCGGGCCGTCCTGGCCCAGGCGCGCCTCGACCAGGCGCGCCTGGCGAAGGCGCGCCTGGGCTGCGCCACGCTCACCGGGGCCAGCCTCGTCGGCGCGGACGCGGGCGGCGCGGGCCTGGCGCGGGCCAGCGCCGAGCGCGCGGCGCTGACGCGCGCCGTCCTGACGCAGGCCGACCTGAGCGGGGCCGACCTGCGCCACGCCGACCTCGCCGGCGCCCACCTGCGCGGGGCGGACCTGCGCGGGGCGAACCTGCGCCACGCCTGCCTCGACGGGGCCGACCTGCGCGACGCCGACCTGCGCCACGCCGACCTGAGCGGCGCGCGCCTCGTCGGGGCGGCGCTGGAGGGGGCCCGGCTCGAGGCCGCGCGCCTGACGCAGGCCGACCTGTCGCGCGCGCGCCTGCACGGGGCCGCCTTCGCCGACGCCGTCCTGGCCGCCGCCGTCCTGACCGACGCCACCTACGACCGCGCGACCGCCTGGCCGAAGACCGGGCTCCTGCGCCGCTTCGACCCCCGCGGGGCCGGGGCGCGCCGGGAGTGAGCGGCTTCGCCGGCAAGCGCGTCCTCGTGACCGGCGCCGCCTCCGGGATCGGCCTGGCGACGGCGCGCGCGTTCGCCGGCGCCGGCGCGCAGGTGCTCGTCACGGACCTCGACGGCGACGCGGCCGCCCGGGCCGCCGCCGAGCTGCCCGGGGCCGTCGGGCTGGCGCTCGACGTCACGAGCGAGCCCGCCTGGGCCGCGGCGATCGCGGCGGCCGGCGAGCGCCTCGACGTGCTCGTCAACAACGCCGGCGTCGCCGAGGCCGGCGCGCTGGCCGACCACGACCTGACCGTCTGGCGCCGCGTCCTGGCCGTGAACCTCGACGGCGTCCTGCTCGGGCTGCGCGCCGCGACGCCGCTCCTGCGGCGCGCGCGCGGCTGCGTCGTCAACGTCGCGTCGGCGTCGGGCAAGAAGGCCCAGCCCGGCGCCGGCGCCTACTGCACGAGCAAGGCGGCGGTGCTCATGCTCTCGCGCGTCGCGGCCCTCGAGCTGGCGCCCGATGGCGTGCGCGTCAACTGCGTCCTGCCGGGCGGCGTCGAGACGCCCATGTGGGCGCGCCAGCCGTTCTTCAAGGACCTCGTGGCCGAGAAGGGCGGCGAGGCGGCGGCCTACGCCGAGCTCGCCCGGGACACACCGCTGGGCCGCTTCTGCCGGCCCGACGAGGTCGCCGCCGCGATCCTGTCCCTCGCGGGCGACCAGGCCGGGTTCATCACCGGCGCCGAGCTCGTCCTCGACGGCGGCTACACGGCGTGAGCGACGCGCTGGCCCGCGACCTGGCCCGCCGCGCGCGCCAGGGCGACGTCGACGCCGCCGTGCGCCTGATCGCCGAGCGGCGCCGCGCCGGCGCGCTCTCGCGCGAGCGCGTGTGGATCGCCGCCGCGCTCGGCGACGAGGCCGCGCGGCGCGTCGAGGGCGTGCCCTTCGACGAGGCGTGCGAGCCGCAGGCCCTGCGCTGGGTGACCTGGACGGCCAGCCAGGGGGCCGAGGTCGCGGCCCGCATGGCGGCGGCCGCCCTCGACGTCGCCTGGCGCGAGACGTCGTTCTGCTGCTTCGTCCCGTCGGCCCGCGGCTTCGTGCTCGAGGCCCGCCGCCTGCTCGCGGCCTGGCTGGCGGCGGGCGACCTGGACCGCGAGGGCCTGACGGCGCGGCTGCGGGCGGCCGCGCGGCCGCCGGCCGACGCGGGCGGGCATCCCTGCGTCGAGGTCGCCCGTGGCGCGCTCCTGGCCGTGGCCCACGGGGGGTCCTACCAGCGGACCGACGTCCTGCTGCGCGCCGTGCGCCTGGCCGGCGAGGCCGCGGGCGAGCGGCAGGTGCGGGTCGGCGTGCGGGAGGCGGTGGTCCCCTGGGCGCTGGACCTGTGACGGCGTCCGAGGCGCGTGCGCAGCCGCTCCTGCGAGGCGCCCAGGATGTCGATCTGGAACAGGACCATCGCGAACAGGACGCTCATCGCGACGACCCCGCCGCGCTTCTGCAGCACGGGGTGCTGCGCCACGAGCGTCAGGCCGCCGAAGAGCAGGAGGCCGGTCAGGACGAGGGCGCAGGCCTGCGCGTACCGGCTGGTCGGGGCGGCCGGCCGGCGCCAGCGCTGCTGCAGGGTCGTGGGTGATGGCATGCCGCACGGACTGCACACGACGGGCCGGGCGCCGGGCCCTCCGCGGGCAGACCGCCCGGGCCGCCGGCTGCCAACGCCGTCGACACCCTGTAGGGTGGACCAGGTGACCCCGGAGCCCCTGCGCGTCCTCGTGTGCGTCCCGCCGGCCCGCCGCGGCGGGGTGGCCAGGAGCAGCGCCCGGCTGGCGGCGTCGCTGCGCGCGGCCGGCCACGAGGCCGTCGTCGCCCACCCCGACGACGCGCTGTTCCCGGGCGACGTGCGCCACGACCCCGAGCGGGTGCGCTTCGCGCTGGCCGACGCCGAGGACCTCCAGGCCTGGACCGACCGCCTCCTGGCGGCGGTCGACGCCCGGGGGCCCGACGTGGTCCTCGGCTACTACGGCACGACCGCCGGCCCCTGCGCCGTGGCCGCGGCGCGCCTGCGCGGGGTGCCGGCCGTCCTGGCCTTGCGCGGCAACGACGTCGACCGCGACGTGTTCCAGGGCGAGCGCAACGCCCTGCTCCGCTGGGCCGTGGACCGGGCCACGCGCGTGACGGCGGTCTCGCGGGAGATGCAGGCCAAGGCCGAGGCCTGGCTCGGCGTCCGGGCGGCGCTGACCCCCAACGGCGTCGACACGGCCGCCTTCCGGCCCGATCCACCGGGCGCCGAGGCCCTCCGAGCGCGCTGGGGCCTCGACCCGGACCGTCCGGTCCTGGGCGTCTTCGGCGAGGTGAAGCGCAAGCGCGGCCTCGAGCGCCTGGCCGCCCTGGGGCCGGCGCTCGCGGGCTGGCAGGTGGTCGTCGTGGGCGAGGTCCGGCCCGAGGCGCGGTCGGACCTGCCCGCCGGCGCCCGGGTCGTCGGCTGGACGGACGACCTCGAGACGCTGCGCGCCGCCTACGGCCTGTGCGACCTCGTGGCCCAGCCGTCGGTCCACGACGGGACGCCCAACGTCGTGCTCGAGGCGATGGCCTGCGGGCGCCTGGTGGCAGCAGCCCCCGTGGGCGGGATCGTGGACGTCGTGCGCCACGGGCAGACCGGCCTCCTGTGCGCCGACGCGACCGCCTGGCGCGAGGCGCTGGCCCTCGCGCGCACGCCCGAGGCGGCCCGCCTCGGCGCGGCCGCGCGGGCGGCGGCGCCGACGCTCGAGGCCGAGCGCGACGCGTTCGTGGCCGTCCTGCACGAGGCGCTGGCCGCCGGGGGACGGCGCGAGACCGCGACCTGAGCGTCACCCAGGAGGAGGAGGGTCACCACAGAGGAGCAGAGGGAGCAGAGGGCGTCATGGACGCTCGCGCGCGCTGCTCCCTGCCCGGAGGGTCGTCCCTGGAGCCCCTGGTCGGGGGTCGGGGCGAGCCGCGCGGACCCGCCCTCTCGCCCTGTCACAGCGCTCGCCGGTCGACGTGATCAACGTCGGCCGTGTGGATCCGCGCGGGACACGGAGGCGACGAGGGTCAACGAAGGACACGGGGGTCAGAGGGTTCTTGTCCTCACGTCCGCGGTGACCGCGTCGCTCCGGCCCGCGCTGCTGACGTCGACTCATGCTGGCGGAGCCGGCCCCGACCTCCCGGATCACGGGGTTCGAGGGCCGGCCGGCTGCGAGCCCTGCCTTCGCCCTCATCCTCCTTGCCTTCACCTTGTTTTCAGTCCGAACCACTCCAGAACGAGCGGAAGGAGGGGCGAAAGGCAGGGGCCGCACGACGAGGCAGGGGACCCGCCCGACCCAAGCCGCTGCACATGGAGGACTCTGCTTCCTCTGCTCCTCTGTGGTGAACCATCTTCGAACGTTCGCGCCGTTCAGCCCCCGTCGAAGACCTCCTCGTACACCCCGAGCAGCGCCGCCCGCTGCGCCTCCCGCGAGAAGCGCGCCTGCACGCGCGCCAGGCCGGCACGCGCCAACTCGGCGCGCCAGGCCGGACCGGCGGCCAGGCGCTCGAGCAGGTCGACCAGGGCGTCGTGGCGGGCGCGCGCGTAGAGCGGGGCGTCGTCGCCCACGACCTCGCGCACGACCGGCAGGTCGGCGGCGAGGACCGGCAGGCCCGAGGCCATGAAGTCGAGGAGCTTGATCGGCTGGCAGCCCTGGACGAGGTTGCGCTCGCAGGGGACCAGCGGCGCGACGCCCACGTCGTGCGCGCGCAGGACCGCCGGCAGGTCCGCCGGATCGACCGCCTCGCGCACGTCGACGCGGCCGCCGAGGCCCAGGCGCGCGGCGCGGCGCAGGAGGCGGCGGCGCCGCCGCTCGGGCGCGCTCGTGAGCACGGTCAGCGTCCAGGGCGCCCGGACCGCCGGCAAGGCCCGCAGGAGGTCGTCGACGCCCTGCCACGCGGCCAGCGTGCCGACGTAGAGCAGTCGCAGGGCCTCGCCGGCGGGCTCGACGGGGCCGGCCGCCAGCGGCACGGCCGGGGCGTTGGGGACGACGCGCACGCGGGCGGCCTCGACGCCGCGGTCCTCGACGTAGGCGGCGGTGACGGCGCTCGGCGTGACGACGACCGTCGCGCGGTCGAGGAGCGCGTCCTCGAGGCGGCGCAGCTTGTCGCGCAGGCCCGGCAGGGCCGGCACGCGCGGAAAGTGGTAGCCCGCCTCGACGCTCATGAAGCCGTTGGCCTCGTAGACCAGCGGCGGACCCGCCGGCGCGGCCAGGCCCTCCCAGGGCGAGCGCACGTGGTAGGCGTCGGCCGGCTCCTCGGCCAGGACGCGCGTCAGGCGCTCGCGGAACAGGAGCGCCCGGCGCAGCCAGTTGGGCTCGTCGAGGGCCACCGGCAGGTGGCGCACGCCGGGCAGCGGGCGGTCGCCCAGCGTCACGAGCGAGACATCGTGGCGCGTGGCGAGCGCCTCGAGGTTGGCGAGGATGTGCTGGCTGGCGCCCTTGGGCGCCGGCACGCGGTCGAAGCTGGCCAGGAGGACGCGCGTCATTCAGGGCGCCGGCAGGAGCGCGTCGAGGGCGCGGTTCTCGGCCAGGAAGTCGTCGCAGCGGTGGCACACGTCGGTGCGCGCCTCGAGCATGGCCCGGCGGAAGGCCACGTAGGCCGGGCCGGCCACGACCTCGCGCAGGGGGCGCTCGCGCACGTTGCCGAGCGGCGGCAGGCTGCGGTGGCCCATGCAGCAGGGGTAGACGTCGCCGCGCGCGTCCACGAGCGTGTGGAACCAGGGCACGTGGCAGCGGTGCGTCCGGTAGTGGCCCAGCGCGTAGCGGCCCGCGGCGGCCTCGGCCCAGGCGGCCTCGTCGCGGCCGAAGACCCACGGGTCGAAGCCCGGCACCGTCACCTGCGCGGCGAGCGCCGGCGCGACGTGCTGCGACCAGTAGCGCACGGCGGCGAGGTCGAGCCCGCCGCTCGCGGCGCCGGGCTTCTCGTCGATCGGGATGAGCAGCCACTGGTCGACCGGGCGCTCGCGCAGGAACTCCGGCATGCCGAGGAGGCTCTCGAGGTTGCGCGCGCTGAGGACCGTGTTCAGGCGCACGCGCGTGCGCTTCGCGCGGCGGCGCAGGGTCCGGTCGAGGGTGCGCGTCGTGCGCGCGTGGGCGCCCTCCTGGCCGCGGACGACGTCGTGCACGGGGGCCAGCGGCGAGTCGACGCTGAACGTGATCGACCGCGGCGGCAGGGCCAGCAGCGCGTCGAGGCGCGCGTCGTCGAGGACCGTGCCGTTCGTGGTCAGGTTCACGCGCATGCCGAGCGCGTGGGCCCGCCCGAGCAGGTCGAGCGCGTCGCGGCGCAGGAACAGCTCGCCGCCGGTGAAGTGCACCTTCTCGCAGCCGAGCGCCGCCAGGTCGTCGAGGACGGCCAGGACCTCGTCGGTCGTCAGGTCGTCGTCGCCCGTGCGCTTCCAGTAGTCGCACATGAAGCAGCGCAGGTTGCAGGCGTCGACCAGCTTGAGCTTGGCCGAGGCCACGAACGGCGCCTGGCCGGCGGCCACCTGCTCGAGCAGCGGCCCCACGGTGGGCAGCCGCCGCACCCGCTCGACGGCGCGCCACACGTCAGGCCGCCCGCGCGCCCGGGCCGCGCAGCTCCTGCAGGAAGCGCACGACCTCCTCCATGATCGCCAGCACCTCGCCGGGGAGGATCGGCGCGTCCTCCTGCGTGACCTTGAGGCGCAGGGTCCCGCCGCCGCCCCCGTCGACCCGGGCATGGAACTCCTCCGGGTCGTTGTGGAAGGCGCCCACGGCCGCCGAGAGCCGCGCGCGCAGGCGCCGGCCGAGCCGCTCGTCCTTCAGGCGCTCCATGGCGTAGCGGCCCGGGTGGGGCGTGAGGCTCAGGAGCAGGCGGCGCTTCTCCTTCACCACGTGGCCCTTCTTGACCTTGACGCCGGCCTGGCGCACGACCTCGACGCGCGTGCCGTCGGCCAGGATCGCCCGGTAGTGCAGCCACTTGTCGGAGTACTTGTACTTCGCGTTGCCGGCGCTCGACCGGCCCGCCCACACGCGCTTGACTGTCTCGTCGTAGTGGCGCAGGTCGAAGTCGAGCATGACCGCCTTGCGCGGGTGGAGCTCGTCCTCGAGCAGCCCGTGCAGCTCGCGGGCGAACTCCACCTTGGCGCGGGCGCGGGCCAGCTTGCCGCGCTTGGTCCAGTAGAAGACCCCGGTGAACAGGCCGCCGATCATCCCCACCGGCGGGACGATGACGCAGCTCACGGCGAAGACGACGAGGAGGGGCACGAAGAGCATCGCCGCCTTGTGGGCGTCGCGGCGCACGCTCTCGTCGACCTCCTCGAGCCGCCGGGCGACGCGGTCGAGGGGCAGCTTCTCGTGCTTGACGACCATCACGCGGCACCCCCGATCAACCGCAGCAGGTCCGCGCGCGTGTGCACCCCCGCGCCCCGGCGGGCCGCGCGGCGGAACTGGTCGTCGTAGCGCCGCTCGACCGGCACGAGCCCGTGCCGGACCCCCAGCCGCGCCAGCTCGTAGCTGGCGTGATAGCCGGCGCCGACCGACAGGTAGGCGCGCGCCCGCGGCAGGCGCGGGGTCCAGCCGCTCACCACGCGCGTGCCGGCGGGCAGCCGGGCCCGCCAGCCAGCCGGCAGCCGCGCGGGGTCGCCCAGGACCACGAGCGGCGCCACGGGGCCGTCGTCGTCGAGCGGCAGGTCGCGCAGCAGGTGACCCACGTGGACGCCGGGCGCCGCCCCGTCCCACTCGCAGTCGTCCGGCGGGTAGGGCAGGAGGCGCACGTCGTAGGCCCGCGCGCGCGCCTCGTAGCGCGGGTAGGCGCCCGGGCGCACGTGGCGGGCGACGAGGACGCGGCGCCGGAAGGCGCCGAGGACGTCGGGCGCGAGCTCGCCCTCGAGCCCGCCGGGGAACGTCGACGACGAGCAGCGGCGCCGCCCGCGCCGCTGCTGCAGGGCGGCCGCCACCCGTCTCCCGGGCCCCCACGCCGCGGGCAGGCGGCGCTGGCGCACGCCGTCGGGCGCCGGCAGGGCCCGCGGCGCCTGGTGCCACACGTGCACGCGGCCCGGCAGCGCCCGGGCGACGACGAGCGCCCGCGTCAGGTGCCCCAGGCCGCCGCCCGGCGCGTAGAGCAGTGCCGCGCAGTCGGGCGGCAGGTCCCCGGTCACGAGCCGCGCGAGGGTCAACTGTCCATGTCCCGCAGCTTGCCCGTGCGCGCGCCGGCCGGCGCGTCGAACGCGGCGACCTCGACGTCGGTGAACGAGAGCATCTCGTCGAGCGTCACCGACGCCGGCGCCGACGGCGGCACGTGGTCGCCCGTGCACACGACGCAGTCGCCGCCCGGAGCGCGGTGCCGCGCGCAGGTCGGCTGGTCGCACTGGCGGCAGCGCCCGCGCGCCGTGCGCGCGCATGGGTGGGAGACGAGCTGGCCGATCCGCACGTGGCAGCGCACGGGCGCATCTTGCGCATCTCACCCGGGCGGCGCAACCCGGCGCCGCCCGCTAGCCTGGCCCCGGAGGTGCGGCATGCGCGTGGTCGCTTGCGCCGTGGCCCTGCTGCTCGTCGGCCTCGCCGCGGGCGAGGCGCGGCCCTGCACGCGGATCGGGTCGATCCCCGCCGACTGCGAGATGCGCGTGGTCGTCTGCGCCCCCCCGGCGGCCGACTCGCCGGCGCGCGTGACGCTCCTTTCGCTCGTCCTCATGAAGCAGCCGTGGGCGCGCAGCGCCGCCTCGCTGGCCCCCGACCGCCTGGCCTCGATCGTGCACGAAGAGGACGAGCACGTCCTCCTGCCGGCCGAGCCCGTCACGGCCTGGCGCGGCTTCGCCCGCGACCCGGGCCGTCAGCCCATGCCCAACCACCCGGCCTGGAGCCCCGACGGCCGGTGGTTCGCCTACTGGGCCGCCGGCGACGAGCCTGGCCCGCGCGTCGCGCTGATCGACGCCCGGCGCCCGGACGCCGCCGCGGCGCCGGTGCGGCTCCCGGCCGGTGTGGTCCCAACCTGGTTCGTGTGGACGCCTCGCGCGGACGCCCTCGTCGTCGTCTCCACCGACCGGCGGGTGTGGCGCGTCACGGCCGGCAGCGGTGAGGTGCGCCCGCTCGACGTCGCCCGGCCCATCGTGAACCTCGTCGCCCCGCATGACCCGCTCGCCGACGGCGCCGGGACCGATGTCGTGGCCTTCCTCGGCGACGACCGCGAGCTGTGGCTCCTCGACGTGGAGGACGGCCGCCTGCGGCCGCTCGGCCTCCCGGACTCCGTCACCGGCGTCGAGTTCAGCCACGACCAGCGGCGCCTGCTCGTCAACTACCGCCGCCCGCTCCCCGGCCCCGACGGGGCGCGCCTGTTCGGCCTCGTCCTCATCGACCTCGACCCCGTCCGGCGGGGGTCGCCGGCGACCGTCGAGATGCTCCACGAGGACGCCGACGTCCACACGGAGTGGTTCTCCCCCGACGACCGGCTCGCGCTGTGGGCCACGCCCGAGCAGGTCATCGTGCGCGACCTCTCGCGCCCGGACGCCGCGTCGCGCGTGCTCCTCCGGGCCGGCGCGGGCGAGGAGGTCACGGGGGCGGCCTTCGACCGGGCCGGCGCGCGCGTGGCGATCACGGCCGGCGCGCGCCTCCTGGTGCACGACCTCGCGGCGGGGTCGACCGTCGAGTGGGCGCGCCTCGACGAGCCGGGCGACGTCGAGGCGTTCGCCGCCGAACCCGCGTGGGACGGCGAGCAGGTCCGGGCGAGCGTCTTCGCCCGACCCCACCCCCCTCGCTGGTCGCCGCCAGGTGGGGCCCCCGACCCTTCGATGGGCCGCCCTCGTCGATGAGTCCGCCGCACGGAGAGCGACCCGCGGCGGGCGCTCTCAGGTCGCACTCGGGCCTGCGCACAGCCGCCGACGTGACCTCGGACATGCACCCGGCTCGACGATCAGGACCGGATCCGCGCGCCCGACATCCTCCCGCGGAACGGGCCTCGACCTCGGCCCTTGCGCGCTCGCCCAGTTGCGTATAGGTTCTGTATACATATGACGAACCGCGAAGCAGGGACGAGCGCGACGACGCACGCCACGGGTTTCAGGGCCACGGTCACGGGCGCGACGGGCTTCGTCGGGCGGCGCCTCGTCGAGGCCCTGCCGACCCCGACGGTCCTCGGCCGCGACCCGGGGCGAGCGCGGGCCGTGCTCGGCGGCGCCGTCGAGGCGCGCGCCTGGGACCCGAGCGCCGGCCTCGCGCCGGTCGACCCCCTGCGCGGGCGCGACGCCGTGTTCCACCTCGCCGGCGAGCCCGTGGCCGAGGGGAGCTGGACGCCGGCCCGGCGGGCGCGCATCCGGGACAGCAGGGTCCTCGGCACGCGCCACCTCGTGCAGGCGCTCGCGGCGCTGCCGCCGGGCGAGCGGCCGCGCGTCCTCGTCAGCGCCTCGGCGGTCGGCCTCTACGGCTCGCGCGGCGACGAGGAGCTCACCGAGGCCGCGGCGCCCGGCGACGACTTCCTGGCCGACGTGTGCCGCGCCTGGGAGCAGGAGGCGCTCGCGGCCGAGGCGCTCGGCATCCGCACCGTGTGCCTGCGCATCGGCATCGTGCTCGGCGCGGGGGGCGGGGCGCTGGCCCGCCTCTGGCCGCTGTTCTCGTTCGGCCTGGGCGGCCGCCTGACCTTCTCGGGGCGGCAGTGGGTCCCGTGGGTGCACCTCGACGACGTCGTCGGGCTCGCCCTGCACGCCGCCCGCGACGAGGGGCTCCGGGGCCCGGTCAACGCCGTGGCGCCCACGCCGGTGCGCAACCGCGAGTTCACCCGCGCCCTGGCGCGCGCCGCCCGCCGGCCGGCGCCGTTCGCCGTGCCCGAGTTCGCCCTGCGCCTCGTCATGGGAGACCTGGCGCAGGTCATGACGGCGTCGCAGCGCTGCGTCCCGGCGGCCGCGCTCGCGCGCGGCTACCGCTTCCTCCACCCGACGATCGACGGCGCGCTCGCGGCGGTCGCCCGCGCGCGCCAGGAGCCGCACGCGTGGCCAGTCACCGCCTAGAGCGCGTCCAGGTCGTCCCGGGCGCCGTGCCCGACGTCTCCCGCTTCTTCGAGGACCCGGAGAACCTGGCCCGGATCACGCCCCCGTGGATGCGCTTCCGGATCGCGTCGCCGCGGCCGATCGTGATGGCCGTGGGCGCCCGGATCGACTACACGATCCGCCTGGGCGTCCTGCCCGTCCGCTGGCGCACCGTGATCACCTGCTACGAGCCGGGCGTGCGCTTCGTCGACGAGCAGGAGCGCGGCCCCTACCGGCGCTGGCGACACGTGCATGAGTTCGAGCCCGTGGCCGGCGGCACGCGCGTCCGCGACGTCGTCGAGTACGACGTCGGCTTCGGCCCGCTCGGCGCGCTCGTCCGCCGCTGGTACGTGGCCCCCACCCTCGAGCGGATCTTCGACTTCCGCGCCCACGCCGTCGCGGCGCTCCTCGGCCCGGGTCGTCCGGCCGAGGCGGCGCGCTGACCGTGCCGACCGCGGCCCGCCTCCGCCCCTGGCTGCTGGTTGCCGGCCAGCAGGCGGCCTGGTTCGCGTGCGCCCTCTCGGCCGCCGCCGGGCGCCCGGCCGTCGGCCTGTCCGTGACGCTGGCCTTCCTCGCCGCCCACCTCGCCACGGCGCCCGAGCGCGCCCGGGAGGCGCTGCTCCTCCTCGCGGCGGCGCTCGTCGGGGCCGCGGGCGACGCGGCGCTGGTCCTCGGCGGCGGGATCGACTTCCCGGCCGGGGCGCGGCTCGGCCCGTTGCCGGCGCCTGTGTGGATGCTCGGCCTGTGGGCCGCGTTCGCCGCCCTGCTCCGGGGTCCCCTGCGCTGGCTGGGGCGGGACCTGCGCCTGGCCGCCGCCGCCGGCGCGCTCGCGGGGCCGCTGGCCTACCGCGGCGGGGCGGCCCTCGGAGCCCTCGAGGTGCGCGGCGGCGCGGGGCTGGTGGCGGTCGGCGCCCTCTACGCCCTGGCTCTCCCGGCCCTGGCCGGCCTCGCGCGCGCCGGGCCGCCAGCGACCGCGGAGGTGACCGCGTGAGCCTCCTCGACGCGGCGCTCGACGCCAGCATCGTGTTCTCGTTCGACCGCACCGGCTTTCGCCGCCACGCGCGGTCGTTCGTGCCCGGCGACCTCGACGTGCGCCTCGACGGCGCCGTGTGCCTCGTCACGGGCGCGAACTCGGGGATCGGGCTGGCGACCGCCCGGGCGCTCGCCGCGCGCGGCGCCGCCGTGCGGCTGCTCTGCCGCCGTGAGGCGGCCGGGCGCGAGGCGCTCGAGGCGATCGCCGCCGAGACCGGCAACCGTGACCTGCGCCTCGACCTGCTCGACGTCTCCGACCTCGCGACCGTCCGCCGCTACGCCGCGGCCCTGCCCGACCCGCGCGTGGACGTCCTCGTCCACAACGCGGGCGTGCTCCCGGCCGCGCGCGAGGTGACGCCCGACGGCCTCGAGCGGACGTTCGCGACCCACGTCGCCGGGCCGTGGGCGCTCACGCTGGCCCTCGAGGAGCGGCTGCGCCGCGCCGCCCCCGGCCGCGTGATCTTCGTCTCCTCGGGCGGCATGTACACGCAGCGCCTGTCCCTCGACGACGTCGACTGGAGCCGCCGCCCGTACGACGGCGTCACGGCCTACGCGCAGACCAAGCGCATGCAGGTCGTCCTGGCGGAGCTGCTCGCCGAGCGCTGGCGGGGCCAGGGGATCGTCGTCCACGCCATGCACCCGGGGTGGGCCGACACGCCGGCCGTCCGCAGCTCGCTGCCGCGCTTCTGGCGGCTCACCCGGCGGATCCTGCGCACCCCCGAGGAGGGCGCGGACACGGTCGTGTGGCTGGCCGCGGCCCGCGCGGCGGCGGAGCGCACGGGCGAGCTCTGGTTCGACCGCCGGCCGCGCCCCACCCACCTGCTGCGCCGGACACGCGAAGACCCGGCCGACCGCGCCGCCCTGCTCGAGGCCTGCGCGCGGCTGACGGGGGCGCCGTGAGCCAGGCCGTCGACGACGCGCGCGCCATCGTCCTCCGCCGGCGCCGCGACGAGCCCTGGCTCGCCCGCTGGGGGCGGCGCGCCGTGTCCGTCCCGGGCCTGCTCGTGGCCGCGCTCGTCGTCGGCGCCCTCCTGCCGCCGCTCCTGCTGCTCGCCGTCCTCTTCGACCTCGCGCGCCGGCGGCCGCTGCCGCTGGCGCGCGCGCTCCTGGTCGTCGCCGCCTACCTGGTGTGCGAGGCCCTGGGGATCGTCTCTTCCCTGGCCCTCGGCCTCGTGCGCCCCTTCGTGCCGCCGGCGAGGTCGCTCGCCTGGACCTACCGCCTGCAGGGCGCCTGGGCGGCCGCCCTGCTGCGGGCGCTCCGGCGCGCCTACGGCGTCTCGCTCGAGGTCGAGGGCCTGGACCGGGTCGGCCCGGGCCCGCTCCTCGTCCTCGCCCGCCACACGAGCGCGGCCGACACGCTCCTGCCGGTCGTGCTGCTCTCGAACGGGCTCGGGCTCCGCCTGCGCTACGTGCTCAAGCGACCCCTCCTGTGGGACCCCTGCCTGGACCTCGTCGGGCAGCGCCTGCCCAACGCCTTCGTCGCCCGCGGGGCCGAGCGGACCGACCGGACCGACGACGACGTCGCCGCCGTGTCCGACCTCGCCCGCGGCCTCGGGCCCGGCGACGCCGTGCTCATCTACCCCGAGGGCACGCGCTTCACGCCGGCCCGGCGCGCCGCCGCGCTCGAGCGCCTGGCTGCGTCGCGGCGGCCGCACCTGGTCGAGCGGGCGCGGCGCCTCGAGCACGTCCTGCCGCCGCGCCTCGGCGGTCCGCTGGCGCTGCTCGAGGCGTCGGACGCCGACGTCCTGTTCTTCGCGCACACCGGCCTCGAGGGCACCGCTCGGCTCGCCGACCTGCTCGCAGGCGGGCTCATCGGCGCCCGCGTCCGCGTGGCGCTGTGGCGCGTTCCCCGCGCGGAGGTGCCGACCTGCGCCGAGCGGCGCGCGGAGTGGCTCCACGACCAGTGGGCCCGCCTGGACGGCTGGGTCGGGGCGACGCGGGGCTCGCAGCCCCGGGCGAGCGGCGGCTAGAATCCGCGCTGCATGGCTGAAGTGAACCGCTACCGGGTCGTCCTCTACGGCGCGTCGAGCGACAAGCCGGACCTCAAGGCCAAGGTGGAGCTCTACTCCGCCCCGCGCGGCCACCCGCCGTCGTCGGCGTCGTCGGTGGGCAAGATCAAGTTCCACGACGGCCCGCTCCCGCCCGACGCGCAGGAGAAGGGCGGCGCGATCGTCATGCACCTGCCGCACGGCATGCTCGCCGACGTCGTCGACCTGCTGCGCAACGAGTCGCCGATCTACTTCGCCTTCCACGAGGGGCGCGCCGTCCTCGGGACCGGCGTCGAGGAGGTCGGCACCAACGACGAGCACTTCCCGCGCCTCGTGCGCGTGGTCGACGGCCCCCCGGCGGCGGTCCTGGCCGTGGAGCCGCCGGCGACCCCGCCCCCGTCCCCGCCCCCGACCCCGCCCGTCGCGACGCCCTGAGCTACTTGCCCTCCTTCTGCGCCGCCTCGAGCCGCTCGAGGCGCTCCTCGAGCCGGTCGCGGGCGTCGAGCAGGCGGCGCACCTCCTCGCGCAGGCGCGAGAGCTCCTGCTCGGGCGGCGCGCCGGCGCGGATCCGGTCGGCCACCTCCTGCGCCTGGCGGCGGATCCCGGGCTGCGGGTCGCGGGCGGCGCAGGCCTGGACGTCGCCGAGCGCGTCGACCGCCCGGGCGCCGAGCGCGCGCAGCCCGTCGAGGGCTGCCCGCCGGCCGCGCTTGTTGCCCTGGCGCAGGAAGACGCGGAGCGCGTCGACGGCCGCGCGCTGGTCGGCCTCCTGGCAGCCGGGCAGGCAGGCCACGCTCCCGAGGGCCCGGGCGGCGGCCTGCCGCACGCCGTAGTCGTTCTTCAGCGCCGTGGCCTCGACCAGGAGCGCCACGAGCGACGGGTCGCCGAGCGAGGCGAGCGTCTCGAGCGCCGCGATGCGCACGACCTCGTTGTGCGACGCCTTGCCCAGCTGCGCCTCGACCCGCGCGCGCGGCTCGACCGCCGCCCGGGCGTAGGCGCGCACCGCCTCGGCCTCGACGTAGTAGCTCGGGTCGCCGCGCTCGAGCAGCGCGCCGAGCGCCTCGGCGGCCTTCTCGTCGCGCCCGCGACGGCCGAGCGCCTCGGCGCAGGCCCGCCGCACCCGCGACGACGCCTGCCCCAGGCCCGCCAGCAGCGCGTCGCGCGCCGCGTCGTCCGAGATCCCGCCCAGCGCCCGGGCCGCCTCGGCCCGCACGCCCCAGAAGGCGTCCTCGGCCAGGGCCCGCCCGAGGGCGTCGCGCGCCGGCGGGCTCCGGTCCTCGCCCAGGGCGCGCGCGGCGCGCACGCGGCCCGAGGCGGTCGGGTCGCTGGCGAGCTGGGCCAGCCACAGGTCGCGCCCCATGTGGACCGTCGTCTCGGCCAGGAGCACCGCCTCGCGCGGGTCGAAGCGGAAGAAGGTCGGCGCGGCGGCCTCGGGCCACACGAAGCGCTCGACCTTCTCGCGCACGTCGAACGTGCGCCGCACCTCGCGCTCGCCGAAGCGCAGGAGCACCTCCGCCGGGAAGTGGTAGGCCTCGCCCGGCTGCGTCTGCGTGACCTTCAGCGCAAGGAGGCCGCGCTCGGCGTCGCGCTCGAGCCTCACGTCGAGCACCGGGTTGCCCGGGCGCTCCACCCAGTCGAAGAAGAAGCGCTCCAGGTTGGCGCCGCTGACCTCCTCGAAGGCCTCGCGCAGGTGGTGCGTCTCGACGCCCCGGTCCTGGTGGCGACGGGTGTAGAGCTGGACGCCGCGCCAGAAGACGTCGTCGCCGAGCTGCCGGCGGAGCATGTGCAGGACGCACGCGCCCTTGGGGTAGGCCCGCCCGTCGAACATCGAGCCCGGGTCGGCGTAGCGCCGGTCGAGGATCGGCCGGTGCTTGCCCGAGGGGATCCCGCCCGCGGCGTTGCCCAGCAGCTCGAGGTCGTACTCGTCCGGGCCGCGCGCGTGCTCGGTCCACAGGTTGGCGAAGTAGGTGGCGAAGCTCTCGTTGAGCCAGATGTGCGACCAGTCGCGGCAGGTGAGCAGGTCGCCGTACCACTGGTGCGCCAGCTCGTGGGCGACGAGGCCCTCGGACGAGTAGTCGAGGTGCGCCCGCGCGTCGTGGAGCGTGCGCTCGTTGAGCGTCGTCGCGCCCGTGTTCTCCATGCCGCCGGCCTCGAACTGCTCGACGACGACCTGCTCGTACTTGGGCCAGGGGTACTCGACCCCCGTGCGCTCGGAGAAGAAGTCGAGCATGTCCTTCGTGCGCCCGAACGAGCGGTCGGCGTCGCCCTTGCGGCCGGGCGGCACGTACCACGCCAGCGGCTTGCCCCGCCACTCGTCGCGCACGACGTCGAACGTGCCCACGACGAGCGTCACGAGGTAGGCCACGTGCTCGCGCTCCTGCTCGTAGCGCCAGGTGCTCGTCTTCGCCGCCGGGTCGTCCTCCTTGCCCAGGAGGACGCCGTTGCTGATCACGGTCAGCCCCTGCTTGACGCGCACGGTCATCGCCGTGGCCTGCCGCTCGTCGGGGTGGTCGACGCAGGGGAACCAGAAGCGGTTCGTCTGCGGCTCGCCCTGCGACCACACCTGCCAGGGCACCTTCGGCGCGTCGGGCGTCGGGCCGAAGAAGTACAGGCCGTCCTTCGGGTCGCGCACGCGGTAGTCGACGCGCAGGGTCGCCGCCTCGCCGCGCCGCAAGGGCAGGTCGATCGTCAGCGCCTGCCCGTCGTTGACGAACCGCAGGGCGTCGACCGGCGTCGCCCCGGGGGCGACCGCGGCCGCGCCCGAGCCGCGCGCCGCCGGCGCGGCCACGCGGTTCACGGCCGCGACCTCGTGGTCGACGGCGTCCAGGCGGAGCGTCCGCAGGTCTCGCAGCGCCGTCAGGTCGATGATCGCCGCGCCCTCGATCGTCCGCGCCTCGAGGTCGACCGCGAGGTCCAGCGCGATGCGCCGCACGTCGAACGGCCGATCCGGCGGCGCGCGCAGGGGCACGTCCTGCGCATGGCAGGCCAGGGCCAGGACGAGCGACAGCGCGAGCGCGCGAACGGGCGCACGGAGCATGGGTCCACCTCCCCCTCGGGGAGGCGGATTCTAGCGGACCCGGCGGTCACCGACCGGCAGCGGGGGGCCGGCAGCGGGGGGCCGGCACCTGCACGGCTCGTCCGCTGGTGACCGCCTTCGATCGGAGCCGCAAGCGAGGCGAGGGCGACGAACTGACCGCGCTCACCGCTTGATCTGAGAGCGAAGCGAGCAGATCGAGCGGTGGCGCGCATCCCCGAGCGAAGGCCGCGAAGCGGCCGGAGCGAGGGCGACGGGTGCCTCACTGCGGATCGGAGCATCTGGGCCGCGTTTCATGACGTGGACGTCAACACAAGCGACGGCCGCTGTGAGCCACGGCGCGAGGCGCGCGGGCGACGACGTCGCGACCGACTTCGAGCCCGCGCGCGCGCCCGCCGCGGCCAGCATCGTCGCCCGCAGCCGTCGTCGATCAGACCTCCTCCTCGCCCTCCCGCCGGCCGACCTCGTCGAGCAGCGCCCAGAGGAGGTCCTCGCTGCTGACGATCCCGATGAGCTTCTTGCCCTGCACGACCGGCAGGGCGCTCACCTTCTCGCGGCAGATCGTCTCCGCCGCGTCCAGCACGAGGGCGCTCGGCGTCACGCAGTGGAGGTCGCCCGTCGTCATCACCTCCCGCACCTTGACGTGGCGCGCCGGCTCCCAGCCCTTGCGCGGCGACGCCTGCACGGCGCAGCGCACCGCGTCGCGGTTGGAGAGGATCCCCACCAGCCCTCCCTTGTCGTCGACGACCGGGAGGTGGCGGATCCGGTGGTCGCTCATGACCTCGAGCGCCTCGTGAACGCTCACCTCCGGGTCGATCGTGACCACCTCACCGGACATCCAGCGTCCCACGCGCGTGGGCTCGTAGGTCTCGATCCTGGCCATCGCCTCACCTCCTCCCTACCCCACGCAAACGGCGGGGTGGTCCTGGACCGGGGCAAGTTCCCCGCCGGACGGGGCCGAGGGCGACTGGCGCGCGGTGTGCGGTCGGGCCGCGGCGAGGGGGCCAAGAGGCGACGATGGCCGTTCACCTGAGCGACCCCTGGCTCGTGGCCGCCTGGCCCGGCATGGGGGGGGTCGCCCTGCTCGCGGGCACCTATCTCCTGGAGAAGCTGGGCGCGCTGCCGGTCGCGCAGGTGCTCCCGGACGCCTACTTCGACGTCCAGCAGGTCAAGGTCAAGGACGGCCTGGTCCTGCCGGCCGAGCTGCCGCGGAGCACCCTCTACGCGTGGAAGGACCCAGCCGGCCGCCGCGACCTCGTGATCTTCACCAGCGACGCGCAGCCCGGCGGCCAGGGCTACGCCTTCTGCGAGGAGCTCCTGGGCACGGCGCAGGAGCTCGGGGTGCGCCGCATCGTGACCTTCGCCGCCATGGCCACGCCGAGCCACCCGCTGTCGGCCCCGCGCGTGTTCGGGGTGGCCACCCACGCCAGCGTGCGCGAGGAGCTGCGCGGGCTGCGCGTGGAGCTGCTCACCGAGGGCGAGATCAGCGGCCTCAACGGCGTGCTCCTGGCGGCGGGCGCGGCGCGCGGGATCCCCGGCGCCTGCCTCCTGGGCGAGTTCCCCTACTTCGCCAGCACGGTGCCCAACCCCAAGCCCGCCAGCTCGGTCCTGCGCACCTTCATGCAGCTCTCGCAGGTCGAGCTCGACCTGAGCGAGATCGACGAGCAGGCGGAGGTCGTCGAGGACCGGCTGCTCGAGCTCCTCGAGCGGCTGCAGCGCTCGCCCGACCCGCCGGTCGTGAACCCGCCGCCCGACCCCTGGTCGCAGCCCGACCCGCTGGCCGGCGCCGCCGAGGCGCTCGTCCAGCCGCTCGACGACCCGGAGGCGCGGGCGGCGCTCGAGGACGAGGACGAGCCGGACGACGACGAGCCGGACGACGAGGCGCTCGAGCGCGACGAGCGCCGGCGCATCGACGCCCTGTTCGACGCCGCCCGCGGCGACCGCGACAAGGCGCTCGAGCTCAAGGCCGAGCTCGACCGGCGCGGCCTGTTCAAGCGCTACGAGGACCGCTTCCTCGACCTCTTCCGCTGCAGCGAGTAGGAGCCCCATGTCCGGATCGGTCCTGATCCCCGTCGACGGCTCGTCCCTGGCCGAGAAGGTCCTCGGCCCGGCGCGCCCGCTGATCGAGGCCCTCGAGGCCGACGTCGTGCTCCTGCGCGTCGTGCCCACGCGCGGCACGCTGGCCGACGTCGAGGTCGAGGCCGACGAGGCCGGCGCGGCCCTGCAGCGGCTGCAGGACCGCCTGGGCCGCGAGGGCCTCCGCTGCCAGGCCAAGCTCGTGCGCGGCGACCCGGCGGAGCAGATCCTGACCTTCGCCCGGGCCCTGCGCCCCGACTACCTGGCCATGGCCACGCACGGCCGCAGCGGCGTCTCGCGCCTCGTCCGCGGCAGCACCGCCGAGCGCGTCCTGCGCCACGCGACCGCCCCGGTCCTCCTCTGCAACCCGCACGTCCTCGCCGGGCCCGACGAGCCCCCCGCCGGGCCGCCCTTCCGGCGCATCCTCGTGCCGCTCGACGGCTCGGACCTCGCCGCCGAGGTCCTGCCCCACGTCGAGCGCCTGGCCCGCGTCTACGGCTCCGAGGTGCTGCTCCTGACGGTCGAGCCCTACGAGTACACCCTCGCCCCCACGCCGCTGGTCGCCCCGCCGACCGACCCGCGCGCGCTCGAGGCCCTGGTCGAGGGCCCCCGCGCGCGCCTCGCGGCCGCCGGGATCCCGACGAGCGTGATGACCGCCCACGGCGTCGTTCCGGTCGAGGTCCTGCGCGCCGCGCACGCCTGCGACCTCGTGGCGATGACCACCCACGGCCGCGGCGGCGCCTCGCGCTGGTGGTTCGGCTCGGTCGCCGAGCAGGTGCTGCGCCACTGCGCCGCGCCGCTCCTCGTGCTGCGGGTCGCCACTCCGCACGACGAGGCCTAGGTGTGATCGACGGCTGCGGGCGACGATGCTGGCCGCGGCGGCGCGCGCGCGGGCTCGAAGTAAGTCGCTACGTCGTCGCCCGCGCGCCTCGCCGCCGCGGCTCAGCCTCGTCGCCCTCGCCTCACGTGCTGCTCCGATCGAAGGCTGGTCACCAGCGAAACGTGGTAGCGCCGATCTCTTCAGTGGCTCTTCGCCGGGGCCAGCCCGCCAGGGCGGCGGTCGGGCGCCGGCGTATAGTCGGTGCATGGCCACCTGCCCCTTCTGCGCCGAGGACCTCGCGCCGGGGACCCCCAAGTGCCCCCACTGCGGCGAGGACCAGGGCCCGCGGCCGGCGGTCCCCGTCGGCTGGGGCGCGCCGGGCAAGCCGGCCGTCGTGGCGGTGGCGGGGGCGCTGAGCCTGCTCTACGGCGCCGTCGGCTTCTGCGGCCAGGCGGTCGGCGTGGGGACCCTCGTCGCGCTGGGCGGGACGGGCGTCACGACGCAGGCCTTCGGGCCGCCGGGGACAGGCCGGCGCGCGTTCATGCTCGTCGCCTTCGTCCTCGGCGCCCTGGCGAGCGTGGGCCACGTCGCGGCCGGCGTGGGGCTCCTGCGGCTGCGACCGTGGGGCCGCCGCCTGGCGCTCGGGCTGGTGGTCTACGGCATCGGCATGTCGGTGGTGTCCTTGCCCTTCACGCTGCCGGCGCAGGTCGAGCAGGCGGGCCCCGGGCTGAAGAGCGTCATCGTCGCCACCAGCATCGGCGGCGCCCTGTTCTGGCTGGCCTGCCTCGCGGCCGTGGGCGTCGTCCTCACCCGCCCGCACGTGCGCGCCGCGTTCGAGCCCGGCGGGCCCGCGTGAGCCTCGCCGGCTACGACGACCACGACGCCCTGGGCCTGGCCGCCCTCGTGCGCGCGGGCGAGGTCACGGCGCGCGAGCTCGTCGACGAGGCGCTCGCGCGGCTCGACGCGCTGAACCCGCGCCTGAACGCCGTCGTGGCCGTGCGCGCGGCGGCCGCCCGCGCCGCCGCCGCGGGGCCGCTCGAGGGGCCGCTGGCCGGCGTGCCGTTCCTGCTCAAGGACCTGCTGGGCGCGATCGCCGGCGAGAGCACCACCTGCGGCAGCCGCCTGTGGCAGGGCCACGTCGCCGCCTGCGACACCGAGCTCGTGCGCCGCTTCGGGCGCGCCGGGCTCATCTGCGTCGGCCGCAGCAGCACGCCCGAGCTGGGGATCCTGCCGGTCACGGAGCCCGAGGCCTACGCGCCCGCCCGCAACCCGTGGGACCTCTCGCGCACGCCGGGCGGCTCGAGCGGCGGCTCGGCGGCGGCGGTCGCGGCCGGGATCGTGCCGCTGGCGAGCGGCGGCGACGGCGGCGGGTCGATCCGCATCCCGGCCTCGTGCTGCGGGCTGTTCGGCCTCAAGCCGTCGCGCGGCCGCACGCCGACCGGGCCCGAGGCCGTGGAGCACTGGCAGGGCTGCGCCGTCGAGCACGTGCTCACACGCACGGTCCGCGACTCCGCCGCGGTCCTCGACGCCACGCACGGCCCGGACCCCGGCGCCCCCTACGTGGCGCCGCCGCCCGCCCGCCCGTTCCTGGAGGAGGTCGGCGCGCCGCCAGGGCGCCTGCGGATCGCCTTCACCCGGCGCCCGCTCCTGCCCGCCCCCGGCGTCCACCCGGACTGCGTCGCGGCCGTCGACGAGGCGGCCGCCCTCTGCGCCGAGCTGGGCCACGAGGTCGAGGAGGCCCACCCCCCGCTCGACGGCGACGCCTTCGCGCGCGCCTTCGTGCTCATGATCATCGGCGAGGTCGCCGCCGACCTGCGCGCGGCCGAGCGCACCCTCGGCCGCCGCGTGCGCCACGGCGACATCGAGCCCGGGACGCACGTCCTGCGCCTCCTCGGCGAGGCCTACTCGGCGGCCGACTTCGCCCTGGCTGTGCGCGACCTCAAGGCCACCGGCCGCGTCCTGGCGCCGTTCTTCGCCCGCCACGACGTCCTGCTCACGCCGACGCTGGCCACGCCGCCCCTGCCCGTGGGCGCCCTCACCCCGCGCGGCGCCGAGCGGGCCCTCATCGTGACCCTCACGCGCCTCGGCGCCGCCGGCGCCCTGCGCGCGCTCGGCGTCCTCGAGCGCATCGCGGCCACGGCCTACGCCTTCGCGGCCTTCACGGCGCCGTTCAACGCCAGCGGCCAGCCGGCCATGAGCGTGCCGCTCCACGCGTCGCCCGAGGGCCTGCCGATCGGCGTGCAGTTCGCCGCGCGCCCGGGCGAGGAGGGGCTGCTCCTGCGCCTCGCCGGCCAGCTCGAGGCGGCGAGGCCCTGGCGCGGGCGGCGCCCGCCGGTGCACGCGAGCGCGCTTCAGCCCTGACGGGCGGCGAGGAGCTCCTGGTTGCGCTCCGCCGCCCGGTCGGCGAGGCGGGTCAGGAGCGACGGCGCCAGCGCCGAGGCGCTCTCGCGGCCCGTCCGCGCCTCGGTCGACCGACCGGCGGCCGGCCCCGGCAGGAGGCGGTTGACGAGCGACAGGGCGCGCGTGACGAGGCCGGGCAGGAGCTCGTTCACCAGCGCGGCGACCTTCGCCTGCGGGGTGATGATCAGCCGCGCGTCGCCGCGGCGGCAGGCGCGCACGATCTGCGCGGCCGCGCGCTCGGCGTCGATCGACGCGAGCGGCAGGGCGGCGCCCAGCGCGAACCACGCGTGCTCCGCGCGGTGCTTGCCCTTGAACAGGGCGTTGCGCGCCGAGCCCGTGCGCATGAGGCCCGGGCACACCGTCGTCACGCGGATGCCGTGGCGCCGCAGCTCGACGCGCAGGCCGTCGGACAGGCCCACCGCCCCGAACTTGCTCGCCGTGTAGGGCAGGAGGTGCGGCACGGCGACCTTGCCGCCGATCGAGGTGACGTTGACGACCCGCCCGGCCCCGCTGGCGCGCAGGTGCGGGAGCGCCGCGAGCGTCGTGTGGAGCGGGCCGAGGACGTGCACCGCCAGGGCGTCCTCGAAGTCGGCCACGGTCATGTGCTCGAGCGGCCCCACCTGGATCACGCCGGCGTTGTTCACGAGCACGTCCAGCCCGCCGAAGGTGAGCACGACCCGGCGCACGGCGTCCTCGACCTGCGCGCGCACGCGCACGTCGCAGGGCACCGGCAGCGCCTCGGCCCCGCGGGCCCGCAGCTCGGCGGCCGCGCGGTCGAGCGTCGCCGGGTCGCGGGCCAGGAGGGCCAGGCGCGCGCCCTCGGCGGCGAACGCGCGCGCGAGCACGAGCCCCAGGCCGCGCGAGCCGCCGGTGATCACGACGACCTTGCCGCGCAGGTCGAGCGGCCGGCGGCGGGCGAGCAGGGCCAGGCCGCCGAGCGCGGCGCCGGCGGCGAGCTCGAGCCCGTGGCGACCTCGCGTGAGCCTCACGTCAGTCCTCCTCGGCCACCGGGCGGCCGGAACAGGTCCAGGAACCGATCCTCGTAGCGGTCGAACAGGCCGTGGCGGTCGAGCAGGTCCTTGAGCTCGCTGGCCCGGTCGCGGTCCGCCTGCACCTCGTCGAACAGCGCCTCCACCTCCGCGATGGCCTCGGGGGCGATCACCTCGTCGGCGGCGGCGGGCTCGTCGCCGGCGTCGGCGCCGAGCGGGTCGGGGTCGGGCACGACGATGTCGATCCGCACCTCGGCCTCGACGCCGGGCGGGTCGGCCACGGGCTCGGCGGGCGCGACGTCGGGCTCGAGGAGCTCCTCGCCGGGCATGCTGCCGCCCATGGCCTCCTTGAGGCGGTCGTGCAGCTCGCACAGCTCGGGCTCGAGCCGCTGGGCCTCCTGGTCGATCTCGTCGAGGTCCAGCTCCACCTCGCCCAGGCAGGCGAACGTGCGCAGCACCGCGGCGGCGGCCTTGGGGTTCGGGATCGAGCTGGCGAAGTAGGGGAACTCTCCCAGGAGGCACGCCCCGGCCATGCCGCGCTCGATCGCCGCCGAGAGGAGCACCGCGTTGAGCCCCGACACCTCGCCGTCCCAGAACACCTCCGCGCCCAGGCGGCGCACCTGCGCCAGGGCCTTCGGCTCGCTGGCGAAGGCGAACACGCGCGGGTCGGTGCGCGGGTCGATCGGCGAGGCGACGGCGGAGAACGTGAACACGCGCCGCACGCCCAGCGCCTGGGCGAAGCTGACGACCTCCTGGCAGAAGGCCCAGGAACGCGTGGTGGGCTGCGCCTCGCCCAGGAGCACGAGCACGTCGCGCCCGCCCGTGGGGTTGCGCCAGCCGTAGAACACGCTGCGCGGGAGCGACACGGGGACGAGCAGCCCGTCCTTGACGTGCGCCTGCCGCTGGTCGAAGTACGGGGCGGGGCCGATCTCGGCGAACGGTCGCGCCGCGAGCTTCTGCGTCAGGTACGCGCCGGCGATCTCGGCCACGCACCCCATGCCCGGCCAGACCGCGACCAGGCACGGGTCGTTGAAGACCAGCGCTCCCATGTGGCGCCCCTCCCCGAGGCCGTTGTCCTGTCGGGGTAACGAGCACGCCCCGGGCCGCGGGGTCGGCAGAGCTCCACCCCGTCGGGAGGGCCGTGCCAGGCCACGGGGCGCGGGACGCGCGTGACCCGCCCGCCAGGCGCTCGGGGCTTGCGCGGGGTCACCCGGGGGCGACGGAGGGGCGCTCCAGCGGCGTCGAGGCGTCCGGGGCCGTGAGCGCCCACGCGACGAGGGCGTCGCGGGCGGCGGCGCGCACGCCGTCGGTGCCCACGACCTCGGCGGCCGCCGTCAGCGCCCGCACGTGGTGCCAGCAGGCGCGCGGGGGGCAGTGGGCGGCCGTGACCGCCTCCCAGGCCCACACCGGGAGGGCCTCGCGACGGGCGTTGAACGCCTCCGCCGCCGCGTGGTGGCGCGGACACGGGCAGGCGAGCCAGGCCTCGGCCGCGGCCAGCGCCTCGTCGACCCCGGAGGTGTTGACGCCGGCCGTCGGCGCCTGCTCGAGGCAGCGCCGCGCGGCGGCCAGGGCGGCCCGGACGCACGCGGCCTGCCCCCAGTCGTGGAGCCGCTGCGCCCAGGCGCTCAGCGGCAGGGCCGGCGGCGGCTCCAGGCGCAGGGCCGCGCGGGCGGGCGCGTGTCCGACGTGCGCGGCGAGGCGCGCGCGCTCCTCGTGCACGGCGCCGACCGCCAGGCCGACCCGCAGGGCCTCGATCGCCTCCCCGGCGCGCACGAGGCACGCCAGGTAACGCCGCCCGTCCTCGGGCGCGCCCGTCTCCTCCCAGCGCCTGCGTGCGTCGCGCCGCGCGTCGTCCGTCACGTCGCCAGCGTACCGGACGGCGGCGGCGTATGCTCGATCGGAGCGGAGGTGAGCATGCGGGCGGGCGTCGCGGCCCTGCTGGTGGTGGTCGTCGGGGGGTGCGCCGTCGTCGAGGGCACGGGCGAGGCCGCCGTGATCCGCCCGGCCTCGGCCTTCGACGTGTGGGTCCACGACGGGCAGCGGGCGCGCCGCGCCGTCGTCGACCCCCAGGTGTCGGGACCCGAGGGCGCCGAGGTCCTGCGGCTCGTGTGGTCCGACCCGCCGCCGCGCGAGGGGCGCGACCTCGAGCGCGAGGTGCGCTGGGTGTTCGCCGGGCTCGAGCCGCCGGCCGCCCTGCGCCTGGCCGACGGCCGCGTCGTCGAGCACCCCGACCCCGAGACGGCCGCCACGCTGCGCGCGGCGCTGCTCACGAGCCCCCCCGACGTCGAGGCGGTGCTGGCGGGGCTGTCGCGGCTCCACCGCTGCTCGAGCCGCGGCGCCCTCCTGGCGCAGGCGGCCTCGGCCGAGGGGCTGCACCCCACGTCGCTCCAGGCGCTCGTCGGCGCGGTCACGCTCCACCGGGCCCACATGGCCCTCGGGCCCGGCCCCGACGCGATCCCGGTGGGCGGCGAGCCGGCCGACGCCCTCGTGCCGCCGCTGCGGGCGCTCGCCGCGCGGCCGGAGCTGGGGCCGTCCGAGGGCAAGGTCCTGCTCGAGGCCTCGCGCGAGCTGCCGCGCTCGGCCGACCGCGCGGCCGTCCTCCTGGCGCTCGTCGCCGCGCCGCTGGCGCCCGTCGACCCCGACGACGCGCTCACGGCCGCCCTGGGGCTCGAGCCGACCGACCGGCGCCAGCTCCTGCTCGAGGTGGCGGCGCGCCTCCCCCTGACCCGCCCGCAGGCGGCGCGCGCGATCGACGCCGCCGCCTCGCTCCGTCAGGAGTGGACGGCCGAGGTCCTCGCCGCGCTCGCCGGCAAGGCCGACCCGGCGGCCCTGCGCCGCGCGGCCGCGCGCCTCGACGAGCCGCATCGCGCCCGCGCCCTGGCGGGCGACCACGGCGGCTGAGCGGCGCGCCCTCACCCGTGACGCGCTGCGCGACGGGCCCTATACTCTCCGGCCCCGGTCGGGGGACGGAGGCGGCGTCGTGATCTCGAGCATGTTCGTCCTGGGCCTCGTGTTCGTGGTCGCGTCGCTCTGCGGCCTGGGCTACCTCCACATGCTCTACGGCGCCCAGGACCAGGCGATCGCCGAGGAGCGCGCCCGCGCCGGGCTGCCGGCCCTGACCCCGCGCGCGGCCGACGCCACGCCGCTCATGGGCGCCTTCCTGGCCCTGGGCGGCGCGGGCACGGCCCTCGGGCTCGTGCTCCTCGCCGCGTCGTTCATCATCCTGCTCTGACGTGACCCCGCTGCGCGCGCCCGTTGCGCGGGGCGCGCGCTCCTGGCAGGCTCGCCGTCGTGACCCCCACGCGCCTCGGCCCCTATGACCTTTTGGCCGAGCTGGGCCGGGGCGCGATGGGCGTGGTCTACCGCGCCGTCGACCGCCGGCTCGAGCGGCTCGTGGCCATCAAGGTGCTCCTCGGGGCGACCGACCCGGCCGGGCTCGACGACTTCATGCGCGAGGCGCGCGCCGCCGCGCGCCTCCGCCACCCCGGGATCGTGGTCGTCTACGGCGCCGAGGTGATCGACGGCCGGCGCGTGGTCGCCCTCGAGCTGGTCGAGGGCGGGTCGCTCCAGCAGCGGCTGCGCGACGGCGGCGCCATGCCGCCCCGCGAGGCGGCGCGCGTCGCCGCGGACCTCGCGGCGGCCGTGCAGGCCGCCCACGAGCAGGGCATCGTCCACCGCGACCTCAAGCCGGCGAACGTCCTCATGGAGAAGGACGGGCGCCCGCGCCTGACCGACTTCGGCCTGGCCCGCGACGCGCGGGCCGGCGTGCGCTCGGCGACGGGCGACGTCATCGGCACGCCCGCCTACATGGCCCCCGAGCAGGCGCGCGGCGACGTCCATCGCGTCGGCCCGTGGACCGACGTGTGGGGGCTCGGCGCCGTGCTCTACGAGTGCCTCGTCGGCCAGCCGCCCTTCCAGGGCAAGACCGCGCACGACGTCATGCAGCGGATCATCGTCGACCAGGCGGCCCCACCCTCCACGATCCGTCGGCGGCGCGGGCTCGACGCCGTGGCCGAGGACCTGTCGACGATCTGCCTCACCGCCCTGGCGAAGGACCCCGCCCGCCGCTACGCCAGCGCCGGCGCGCTCGAGGAGGACCTGCGGCGGTTCCTCGACGGCCGCCCGATCCTGGCCCGCCCGCCGCGGCCGCTGGCGCGCCTGCTGCTCTCGTGGCGCCGCCATCGCCGCACCATCCTCATCGGGGCGGCGGCCGCGCTCGTCACCATCGCGCTCGTCGCGGTCGGCGTGGACCTCGTGAGCCGGAGCGGCCGGCGGCGCCGCCACGAGGCCACCCTGAGCGCCGTCGGCCCGGGCGAGGGCCGCCTCCTGCGCGAGAAGGCCGTGTTCGAGCTGACCCGCGACCGCGACCCGGAGGCCACGCCGGTGCTCGTGGCGGCGCTCCGGGCGGTCACGGCGCGCATGCTGGCGGCCACGCACGCCAGGCTGCTGGCCGTGCGCGAGTCGATCGACGCCGAGGAGCGGTCGCGGCAGGCCCGGCTCGAGCCGCTGGTCGCGGCGCTCGCCGCGGCGGCCGAGGCCCCCGGCGATGGCCGCCTCGCCCCGGCGCACGCGCGCGCGATCGACGAGGCCCGTCGCCGCCTGGCCCTCCGCGAGGGGCGCGGCCGCCGGCCCGAGGTGATCCTCGCGGCGGAGCACCGCGTGGTGCTGGGCGAGGAGGCGCTCCTGCGCGCCAGCGTCGCGGCCGAGGCCCTCGGCCTCCTCGGCGCCGTCGAGGCCGCCGACGCGCTCGGCCGCTACCTCCACGTCGAGGAGGACCCCGAGCGCGTGCTCGTGGCGGCGGCGGCGCTCGGGCGGCTGCGCGACATGCGCGCCGCGCGCGCGGTGCTGCGCATGGGCGAGCGCCACCGGCGCGGCGGCGCGGTCCTGAGCCGGGCCGTCCACGCCCTCGGGCGCGAGCTCGGGGGCGCCCTCCCGCCCCTCGAGCCGGTGACGGGGCTCGACTACCTCGACCGCGGGCAGCTCCGCCTCCTCCTCGAGGACGTGCCGGGCGCGCGCGCGGACTTCGACCGCGCCGCCGCGCTCGACCCGCAGGACCCGCTGGTCTGGTCCACCCGGGCGGAGCTCCACTTCGAGGAGCAGGTGTGGCCGTCGGCCGCCGCCGAGCTCGACCGCGCCCTGACGCTCGATCCCGAGCGCGCGAGCGACCTGAGCGACCGCGCCTTCGTCCTCGCCCACATCGAGGCCGAGCACGACCGGGCGCTCGCCGACGCGGAGCGCGCCCTCGAGCTCGACCCGTTCGACGCGCGCGCCTACACGGCGCGCGCCTACGTGCGAACGGCGCGCAACGACGTCGCCAGCGCGCTCGCGGACCTGAGCCGCGCGATCGAGCTCGACCCGGCCGACTCGTCGCCCTGGGGGGCGCGGGCGCGCGTGCGCGCCAAGCAGCGCGACTTCCAGGGGGCGATCGACGACCACACCCGGGCGCTGGCCCTCAACCCGGACAACCCGGCGGGCTGGAACAACCGCGGGCTGATCCGCCAGGGCCTCGGGGACCACGAGGGGGCCCTCGCCGACATCACCCGGGCGCTCGACCTCAAGCCGCGCGACCCGATCATCATCACCAACCGGGCCCAGGTGCGCTGGGACCTCGGCGACGCCGCCGGGGCGATCGCCGACGCCTCCGCCGCCCTCGAGCTCAGGCCGACCCACGGCGCGGCCCTGTGCATCCGCGGGCGGGCGCGCCTGCGAGGCGGCGACATCGAGGGCGCCCGCGCCGACCTGCGCGAGGCGCTGACGGTCGCGCCCGAGGACCCCACGAGCTGGGCCATGTGGGGGCTCTTCTGCCTGACGACGGACGACGTGCAGGAGGCCTGGCGCGCCTTCGACCGCCAGGTGCGCCTGGGCCCCCAGAACGAGGGCGGGGCGCTCTCCAGCCGCGGCTTCGCCCGCATGCGGGCGGGCGACGTTCAAGGAGCCATCGAGGACTGCTCGCGCGCCGTCGAGCTCTCGCCGCGCGACGCGGCCGCCTGGCGCAACCTCGCCGACGCCCACGGCGCGGCCGATGACGCCGGGGCCGCGCTCACGGCCATCGAGCGGGCCGTGCTCCTGGCGCCCACGTCCTCCGGCAACTGGCGCGAGCGGGGGAAGTACCGCCTGCTCCTGGGCGACCTCGACGGCGCCCTGGCCGACACGACGCGGGCGGTGGAGCTCGGGCCGCGCGAGGCGGAGAACGTCGGCATGCGCGGCGCCGTCCATCGGGCTCGCGGAGAGCGGTCCCAGGCGGCCCGCGACTTCGAGCGCATGCTCGACCTCATGGGCCCCGACCACCGTGACGCCCCGGCGATCCGCAGGATCCTCGCGGAGGTCCGCGCCGGTCAGTGACCGCGCTCACCCATGATCTGAGAGCGAAGCGAGCAGATCGAGCGGTGGCGCGCATCCCGAGCGAAGGCCGCGAAGCGGCCGGAGCGAGGGCGACAGGTGCCTCACTGCGGATCGGAGCATGGGCCGCTCCATGACGTGGACAGCATCACGAGCGACGGCCGCTGTGAGAGCGCCTCGCTCAGGCCGCTCAGCGGTCGCCCTTCTTCAGCGACCTCTGCGCCACCTCTGCGGCTGCCTCTGCCTCGAGTCGTCGTGAGAGGCCCGGGTGCTTTCACGCGACGCGGGTGAACGGCCCCGCGCCGGGACGCGCCGGACCGGGACAGCAGCGACCCGCCTCGCCGCCGCGAGGAGGGTTACGTGCGGACCGGCGCCGCGTGTCGCCTCGGGAACACGCGGCACCTGAGGTGCTCACGTGGCGGGCGTGAGGACGCACATGAGGAGGCATCGCCTCATCGCCCCGGCCCTCCTGCTGGCCCTCGTCTCCGGGTGCGCCAGCCTGACGGAGGCGCCCCGGCTCTTCGGCGGCACGCGGGCGCTCATCGCGCGGCCGTTCCCCATCACCCAGGCGGAGTTCCGGCTCGGCAGCGAGCGCCCGATCGTCGCCGGGCCGGTGGGCCTCGTGCTGACGAACCTCTACTGGCTCGTCGACCTGCCCATGAGCTTCGTCATGGACATGCTGATCGCGCCCATCTCGTACTTCGCCTTCGACGGAGGCGAGGACGGCCGGCGCGGCGGGGGCGAGCCCCGCCAGCCCTACACGCCGCCCACCGACGCCGACGGGCCGCCGCCGCTGCTCGACGGGGGCGACCCGCTCGCGCCGCTCTGACGGCCCGCCGTCCGGGGACGGAGCCACGGCAGCACGTTCGTTCCTCCGTGACCGCGGGCCGCCCCGCGGAGACGCACGGCGCGGTCGAGCCGCCGTCGTCGATCGGCGCCGCAGCCGAGCGCAGCGGCGCCGCAGCCGAGCGCAGCCGCGCCGCAGCGAGCGCGAGGACACCACGCCGCGAGGAACGCAGCGAGAGCCCCAGGCGAGGTCGAGGAGGGCGAGGCGCTGCCGCGCGAAGGCGAGCGACGGCGGCCTCCTGGCCGCCGAGCGAGTGCGACTGGCATGACCAACAGACCGGAGGTGAGTCGTGTAGACGAATCCTGACCCGGGGCCCTGACGGAGGGAACCCGACACCGAAGAGGCAAGGGCGCCGCCCGGAGCACCGGGCAGTCAACCTCAACCCGGCGCAACCAACGCAGGAGGGAGGCTGTCACCCGTGAGGGTGCGTCTGGTGGAAGCCATAGGTGCGTGAGCGTTCCGAACGAGAGTGAAGCGCCGTAAGGCGGCCATGGCGGGCAAGTCGGCTCGCGGCGACGCCAGCCCAGTTTCCGTTGGTGCCATTGGCCGTGCTGGCGACGGAATGTTCACGAAGTCTGTTGGCCTTACCCAGTGAGATCTGCCGGGTTCCCTTCCGAGGGTAAGCCGGAGGACGAAAGACGAAGGCTGATGGCCCGGCAGAAGTCGGAGGACCGCGAGAGACCACAAGGCCGGCGAAAGCCGGTCGAAACCCGGCGGCGCACGCATGGCGAAAGCCCGCAGGACGACGACCCGAGCCCGTTGAGTCGGGAGCAGGGGGTCGAGGGCGTGCACACCGGGGGAGGGAAGGCGGTCCCGGTCGAGGAAGCGGATCGACAGCTCCTGCTGCCCTTCGCGACAGCCGAAGACCTGCGACGACCTCGCAGGGCCACCGGCGCCAGAGACACGGACCGGTCCGTGTCCGAGGCGCGCGAGGCGCCGAAGGCGAAGGACGAACAGGGGAAGATCGATCCCGCGAGCCTGGAAGGAGTCGTCGGACGCCTCGGCTTGGCGTTCGACAAGGTCGCGGCGAACAAGGGGGCCCCAGGACCTGACCGTCAGACGATCGAACAGGTGGCTCGCCACCTGCCAGAGGTGCTGACGGCGCTGAGCACGAGCCTGCTCGACGGAACGTACCGGCCGGGAGACATCCGGCGGGTATGGATCCCGAAGGCAGGAGGCGGACAGCGAGGTCTGGGGATCCCGAACGTGGTCGACCGGGTCGTGCAGGAGGCCGTCAGGGCGGAACTCGAGCCGCTCTACGAACCCACCTTCCACGACTCGAGCCACGGGTTTCGTCCGAACCGAGGCTGCCAGACGGCCATCGCCGAGGCGCGAGCGCACGTCGAAGCAGGGTACGAGTGGGTGGTCGACCTGGATCTGGAGAAGTTCTTCGACCGGGTCCACCACCAGAGGCTTCTGGCCCGACTCGGTCTCCGAGTCCGTGACCGGCGGCTGCTCTCCCTGATCGGCCGGATGCTCACGACCAAGGTGGTGATGCCGGACGGCGTGAAGGTGAGCACGGAAGAAGGCGTACCGCAGGGTGGGCCGCTCTCCCCGCTGCTCTCCAACGTCGTGTTGAGCGAGCTCGACGAAGAGCTCTCCCGACGCGGGCACCGGTTCGTCCGCTACGCAGACGACTGCAACGTCTACGTGCGGAGCGAGCGTGCAGGGCAACGAGTCATGGCGAGCCTCGTCGGGTTATCGACCGCCGGCTACGGCTGAAGGTGAACGTAGCGAAGAGCGCCGTGGCTCGCCCGGACACCCGGCACTTCCTCGGGTACCGGCTGGTCCCGTCTCGGGGCCAGTCTCCCGGGGTGGGGCTGTCAGAGCGCAGCGAGAAGCGCCTCTGGGAGCGCCTCAAGGAGCTGACGCCGCGACGCGAGGGACGGTCGCTGTCCGCGATCATCTCGCAAGTCAACGCGTACCTCCGGGGGTGGCTCGGCCACTTCGGAGTCTGCACCCCCGTCGCCGAACGAGCGCTACGTGGGGCCGACGCGCACCTCCGACGACGGTTGCGCGCGATCGTCCTCACTCATTGGAAGCGACGGAGCACGATCGCCCGACGACTCGCACGCCTCGGGGTCAAACGGAAGACGGCGTGGATCAGGACCTACGCGGGCTCCAGAGCCACGTGGGCCCTGAGCCACGACTCCGCGGTCGAGCGGGGACTCCGCAACGCGTACTTCGCGGAACGGGGACTCGTCTCGCTCGTGGATACGTTCAAGACCCGCTGGCAGTCCCAGGCCGCCCCGGTGCAGCTCGAGCTGCCCTGGGTAACCGAGAGGTCGTGAACCGGCCGGCGGCGGGGGTCACAACCCGTCGTCCCGACGAGCCGTATGTGAGCAGCACAAGTACGGTTCTGTGGGGGCCGCCCGGGGTAACCCGGGCGGCCACCCGACGCCTGAGCGGTCGGGGTGGCGAGCGAAGCGAGCCCCCCCGACGGACGGCAGCGCCCGCCATCCTCGGCCGCAGCCGCGATCACACCAAAGCCGCGATCACACCAAAGCCGAGATCACGCCATCAGGCGACGGGCACGCCTCGCATGAAGTTCATCTTCAGCGCGCCGACCTGGATCTCGTCGTTGTCGCCCAGGCGGACGTCGTCGACGGGCTTGCCGTTGACCGCCACCAGGTCGCCCTTCGGCGTGACGTTGATGAGGCGGAAGCCCGACTCGTCGCGGAAGATGATCGCGATCTTGCGCGGCGTGAACCAGCCCTTGAGCTTGACGTCGGCGTCCTCGCACTTGCCGAAGACGAACACCGACTTCTCGAGGAACACGTTCTTCTTGCCGCCGGACTCGTGCATGACCAGGTAGCCGCGGACCCGCGAGGCCTTCTCGCGCTGGAGCGCCGCGAGGGCGGCCTGGTCCATCTGCATGGTCATGCCGCCGAAGTCCTCGGCGCCCCGCGGCGCCTCCGTCGGCGGCTCGACGGTGGGGGCCGCGCCCCCCTCGCCCTGGAAGGTGAGCGTGAACTTCCCGATCGAGATCTCGTCGTTGTCGTTGAGGTTGTGGCTGTCGACGCGGCGCCCGTTGACGAACGTCCCGTTGTTGCTGCGCAGGTCGCGGAGGATGTTGAAGCCGTCCTTGCGGACGATCTCGGCGTGGTAGCGCGACACACCGAGGTTGTCGATCGTGATCTCGCAGTCCTCGCTGCGGCCGATGCGCAGGCGCTCGAACTCGTTGAACTCGAACCGCTCGAGCGTCCGGCCCGAGAGCGTGAGCGTCAGCTTGATCCCCACGGTGCGTGCACCTTCGCCTTCAAAGGCGGGCTTCCGGCCTTCACGCGCGCCCGGCGGAGCCCGGGCGAACGCGTGTGATCCTAACGCGTTCGCCGCCCTGGGACACCCGTCATGGTCCTTTACTTACTCGCGTCGAGCTGGCGGCGCAAGTCGTCCGCCTCGGCCTGCGACTCGAGCAGGCGGTAGACGAGCAGGGCGGCCGTCGTGATCCCGACGGGGTCGTCGTGCTGGATGGCGAGCCGGCTCACGAACTCGGCCACGCAGGGGTTGCTCCCCTCGAGCCGCTCGAGCATGGCGATGATGTAGTCGTTGTTGTCCTCCTGCTCGAGCTCCCGGCAGACGGCGAAGCCCGTCTCCCGCGTCACCCGCGGCAGGAGGGTCACGAGGCCGGGTGCCTCTCCAGCAGGACGCAGGCGTTGTGGCCGCCGAAGCCGAACGTGTTGGAGAGCGCCGCCCGGATGTCCAGCGGCCGCGCCGTGTGCGGCACGTAGTCGAGGTCGCAGTCCACGTCGGGGTTGTCGAGGTTGATCGTCGGCGGGGCGATCTTCTCGTGGATCGCCAGCGCCGTGACGATCGCCTCCACGCCGCCGGCGGCGCCGAGGAGGTGGCCGATCATCGACTTCGTCGACGACACGGCCACGGCGCGCGCGTGGTCGCCGAACACCCGCTTGATCGCCATGGTCTCCAGGCGGTCGTTGAGGTCCGTCGACGTGCCGTGCGCGTTGATGTAGGTGATGTCGGCCGGCTTCAGGCCGGCGTCGTCGAGCGCCACCTGCATGGCGCGCGCGGCGCCGTCGCCGTGCTCGTGCGGGGCGGTGATGTGGAACGCGTCGTCGGTGTTGCCGAAGCCGGACAGCTCGGCGTAGATGCGCGCGCCGCGGCGCAGGGCGTGCTCGCGCTCCTCGATGCACAGGACGCCGCAGCCCTCGCCGAAGACGAAGCCGTCGCGGTCCTTGTCGAACGGCCGGCTGGCGCGCTGCGGGTCGTCGTTGCGCTTCGACAGCGCGCGCGCCGAGCAGAAGCCCGCCAGGCCGATGGGCGTGAGGGCCGCCTCGCTGCCGCCGACGAACATGACGTCCGCCGCGCCCGCCCGCACGGTCATGAGCCCCACGCCGATGGCGTGGTTCGCCGACGCGCAGGCCGACGAGACGCAGAAGTTCGGGCCGAGGAGCCCCAGGTGGATGGCCACCTGGCCCGTCGGCGCGTTGATCATCATCATGGGCACGAGGAAGGGCGACACGCGCCGGACCCCCTTCTCGTGCAGCGTGAGGACCTGCTTCTCGGTCGTGTCGAGGCCGCCGATCCCCGAGCCGATCACCGCGCCGACGCGCGTCCGGTCGGCCGCGTCGAGGTCCAGCCCGGCGTCCTTGCGCGCCTCCATGGCCGCGACCAGCGCGAACTGCGTCACGCGGTCGAGGTGGCGGACCTCCTTCTTGTCGAAGTAGGCCTCGGGCTCGAACCCGCGCACCTCGCCGGCGAACGTCACCGGGAAGTCCTTGGTGTCGAAGAGCGTGATCGGGCCGATGGCGCTCTTGCCCGCCTTGACCCCGTCCCACAGCGCCGGCACGCCGACGCCGAAGGGGCTGATCGCCCCGACGCCCGTGATGACGACCCTTCGCTTCATCGTCCTCGCTCACGTGCCCGCGGACGAGCGCCGCCCCCGGGACGAAGTCCCCGGGAGCGGGCGCGGACCGTGGGTGCTCTGGCTGACCGGGTGGCCGCAGCGGTCGTGCGACGCACGACGGCTACTGGTTGATGTGCTCCTCGATGTACTTGATCGCCTCGCCCACCGTCTGGATCTTCTCAGCGTCCTCGTCGGGGATGCTGATGTCGAACTCCTCCTCGAGCTCCATGACGAGCTCGACGGTGTCGAGCGAGTCGGCCCCGAGGTCGTTGATGAACGACGTCTCGGGCGTCACCTTCTCGCGGGGGACACCGAGCTGGTCGCAGACGATGTCCGTCACCTTCTCCGAAATCGACGCTGCCACAACACCCTCCACCCCACGCCTCGGGCGCGGGATGCTCGGAACGGCCCTGGATTCTAACCTTCCGTCTCCACGGAACAAACACTCACCCGGCGGTCACATGGCCAGGCCGCCGTCGACCCGCAGGACCTCGCCGGTGATGTAGGCGGCGCGGTCGCTGGCCAGGAAGACGGCGGCGTGGGCGATGTCGAGCGGGCTCGCCATGCGGCCCATCGGGATCTTCTGCGTGATGGCCGCCTGCTGCTCGGGGGTGAGCGCGGCGGTCATGTCGGTGTCGATGAAGCCGGGGGCGATCGCGTTGACCGTCACGCCGCGGCTCGCGAGCTCCTGCGCGAGGCTCTTGGTGAAGCCGACGAGGCCGGCCTTCGACGCGGCGTAGGCGGCCTGCCCGGCGTTGCCGGTGAGGCCGACGACCGACGTGATCGTGATCACGCGCCCGTGCTTCGATTTCATGACGTGGCGGCAGGCCGCCTTGGTCACGCGGAACGCGCCGGTCAGGTTCACGTCGAGGACGCGCACCCAGTCCTCCTCCTTCTGGCGGAGGAGGAGCTGGTCGGCGGTGATCCCGGCGTTGTTCACGACGATGTCGAGCCCGCCCAGCTCGGCCTTGGCCTTCTCGACGGCCTCGGCGACGGCCGGCCCGTTGGCCAGGTCGACCGGGAGGGTGATGACCTTGCGGCCCAGGCCGCGCAGCTCCTCGGCCACGGCCTCGAGCAGGTCGGCCTTGGTGGCCAGGAGCGCCAGGTCGGCGCCCTCCTGCGCGAGCTGCGCGGCCACGGCGCGGCCGATCCCGCGCGAGGCGCCGGTGACGAGCGCCTTGCGCCCCTCGAGCAGTCCGCTCATGGCCCCCCTCCCCGCTACCCGGCCGCGCCCGCGGCGCCGGCCAGCTCCTGCGCGGCCGCGCGCACGTCGTCGACCGTGAAGACCGAGCTGCAGGCCTTGCTGCGGTCGTTCTGGCGCACGAGGCCCTTGAGCACGCCGCCCGGCCCGAACTCGTAGCAGCGGTCAACGCCGAGCCCGAACATGCGGGCCATCGACTCCCGCCACCGCACGGTCGCGCTCACCTGCTCGACGAGCAGGCGGCGGATCGAGGCCGCCTCGCCGTGCGCCTCGGCCGTGACGTTCGAGATCACCGGCACGCGCGGGGCGCTCACCTGCGCCGCCTCGAGCTCGGCGCGCAGCGCCTCGCCGGCCGGCGCCATGAGCGTCGAGTGGTAGGCCCCGGCCACGTTGAGCGGGATCGCGCGCTTGGCCCCGAGGGCCTTGGCCTGCTCGACGGCGGCGTCGAGGGCCGCCCGCGCCCCGGAGAGGACGACCTGCGTCGGCGCGTTGTCGTTGGCCACGCCGACCGCCCCGTGCGCCCGACCGGCCTCGACGGCCGGGGCCAGCTCGGCCGCGCCGAGGCCGAGCAGGCTGGTCATGCCGCTCTCCTGCGCGTCGCAGCAGCGCTGCATGAGCTTGCCGCGGGCGATCACCAGGCGCAGCGTGTCCTCGAGCGAGAGCGCGCCGGCGAAGCACAGGGCCGAGTACTCGCCGAGCGACAGGCCCGCGGCGCAGGCGACCGCCGGCAGCTTGCCGCCGAGCTCCGCCTCGAGCGCGGCCAGCGCGGCCAGCGAGCAGGCGACGATCGCCGGCTGGCTCCAGTCGGTCCGGCGCAGCTCCTCGTCGGGGCCCTCGAAGGCCACGCGCATGAGCCCGGGGACGGCCGCATCGGCGCGCTCCCAGATGGCGCGCGCGGCGGGGTAGGCCTCGTGGAGGTCCTTGCCCATCCCGACCTGCTGCGCGCCCTGACCGGCGAAGAGGAAGGCGAGCGTCATGGGAGCCTCACCACCGCACGAGGGCCGAGGCCCAGGAGAGTCCGGCGCCGAAGGCGACGAGGAGCACGAGGTCGCCCCGCTCGATCCGCCCGGCGCGGACCGCCTCGTCCAGCGCGATCGCCACGCTCGCCGCCGACGTGTTGCCGACGCGGTCGATGTTGATCACGCACCGGGACATGTCGATCTGGCTGCGCTCGCAGGCGGCCTCGATGATCCGCTGGTTCACCTGGTGCGGCACGATCACCTTGAGGTCGGACGTCGTGACGCCGGCGTCGGCGCAGGTCCCCTCGATCAGCGAGGAGAAGGTCTTGACCGCGAACTTGAACGTCTCGCGGCCAGCCATCTTGATGTAGTGCTCGCGGTTCTGCACGGTCTCGACCGAGGTCGGCCGGCGCGAGCCGCCGGCGGGGATCGAGAGCACGTCGACGTCGCCCTTGAGGCCCTGGCGCAGCGCGAGCACGTCCGACCCCGGCTCGGGCGAGGGCTGCAGCACCGCCGCGCCGGCCCCGTCGGCGAAGATCACCGCCGTCGTGCGGTCCTGCATGTCCATGGCGACCGACATCTTCTCGGCCCCGAGCACGAGCACGTTCTTCGCCGCGCCGGTCTTGATGTAGCCCGAGGCCGCGCCGAGCGAGAGCACGAAGCCCGAGCAGGCGGAGCACAGGTCGAACCCGCCCGCGCGCTCGGCGCCGAGCGCGCGCTGGATGAGCGCCGCCGTCGACGGGATGACGTAGTCGTTCGTCATCGTGGCGCAGATGATCAGGTCGAGGTCGGCCGGGGCGACGCCCGCCGCGTCGAGCGCCCGCCGCGCCGCCGCGATGCCCAGGTCGCTCGCCGCCTGCTCGGGGGCGGCGAAGCGCCGCTCCGAGATCCCCGTGCGGGTCCGGATCCACTCGTCGTTCGTGTCGAGGGTCTTCGACAGGTCGTCGTTGGTGACGACGCGCTCGGGCAAGTACGAGCCCGTGCCCGCGAAGCGGACGCCCTTGCTGATCAACGACGCTCCTCCTGCCCTCGGTGGGGACGGGTCCCGCGCGGCCCGTCAGGCGACGTGCCCCGGCGGGCGGGACACCGTCAGCCAGCCGCGGGTCGAGCCCACCGCGGGTCGAGCAGACACACGCGCGCGGCGCGGTCTACTCGGCCTCGGCCTCGACGTCGATGATGGTGCGGTCGCGGTACGTGCCGCAGTTGCTGCACACGGTGTGGGGGCGACGCGCGTTGCCGCAGCGGGGGCAGGTGGCCAGGCAGATCGGCTTCAGCGCCTGGTGGTTCCGCTCCATGCGGGCCCTGCTGTGGGACTTCTTCTTCTTGGGTACGGACACGGTGACCTCCCGCTCTGCGCCCGCGGCGGGGGCCGGCGGGAAGGAGCGAAGGGCCGGATTATAGGGCCGTCCGAAACCCCGTCAACTGGCCGACATCGGACGCGGAGCGTCGAATTTTCGACGGTGCTGCCGGCTGTCCGTCAGGGGCTCCGCGGGCCGACTTCGAGGCCCTCGAGCAGGTCGCCGCCGTCCCGGAACAGCCCCTCGTGGGTCCAATCCACCGTCAGGGGGGTGACGGCCACCCACCCCTCCTCGAGGGCGCGCAGGTCGTCGTCGGGGTCGGAGCCCACCGGGCTGGGGGAGCCGGTCAGCCAGTAGTAGGGGGAGCGCCGGGGGTCGACGCGCTCCTCGTAGGCGTCGTCGAACGCCGACAGGCTCTGGCGGCACCAGCGCAGCCCGCGCAGGCGCTCCCACGGCACGGGGGGGACGTTGACGTTGAGGACCGTCCGCGGCGGCAGCGGGCTGGCGAGGAGGCGCTCGACGAGGGCCCGGGCCACCCGGGCCGACGGCCCGAAGTCCGGGTCGTCGTGGGCGCAGAGGCTCACGGCCACGGCCTGGACCCCGGCCATGGCCGCCTCGGTCGCGGCGTTGACCGTGCCCGAGTAGTGGACCAGGTAGCCGGCGTTCGACCCGCGGTTGATCCCGGAGACCACCAGGTCGGGCGGGGCCGGCAGGAGGCGGCGGAGGGCCAGCTTCACGCAGTCGACGGGCGTGAAGTCGACCATCCACCCCGGCAGGTCAGCCAGGCGGTGCGCCCGGAGCGGGCTCTCGAGCGTGATGTGGTGCGAGGCGCCGCTGCGCTGGTCGACGGGCGCCACGACCGTGACGTCGGCCAGGTCGCGCAGCTGCTCGTAGATCGCCCGGAGGCCGGGCGCGCGCACGCCGTCGTCGTTGGTGAGCAGGATGCGCCGGCGGCGGCCCTCGGTCGTCATCGATGGTGATCCCCCTGCGCCTCGTTCGCCCCGGGCCAGCGGCGGAGCGCCGCCTCGGCGACGCGGCCGCTGCCCACGAGGGCGCCGAGCGCCGCGCCGGCGGCGTCGGCGACCACGTCCTCGCCGTCCATCGACCGCCCGGGCGTGAAGGCCTGATGCAGCTCGTCGAGCGCCCCGTAGGCCAGGCCCGCGACGGCGGCCAGCCCGGCCGCCCGCCAGCGGCGCAGCCCCTCGGCCCGCAGCGCCAGGGCGACGAGGCCGCCCAGCACGGCGAACACGCCGGCGTGGACGAGCTTGTCGGTGCCCGCGCCGGGGAGGGGGATGCCGGCGCCGCGCGGGACGGCGGAGGCGGCGAAGATCAGCCCCGCCCACCCCGCCGCCAGCGTCCACGCCGTGACCCGCGCGCCGCGCGGCGCCCGCTGCTGCTCTCCGGCCGACTCCACGAGGCGATTCTAAACGGGCGGCGTCCGGCGGGGGACCCGAGCACCTGCGCGGCTCAGGCGCCCCAGAGGGCGGCCCGGAGCTCGTCGAGGTCCCCGGCCGGCCGGCCGTGGGCGCGGCGGAGGATGGCCGCGATGTGCCCGAACCGGTGCAGGAGGGCGTGGTCCAGGAGGCGCCGCGCCGCGGCCTCGTCGTCGGCGAGGCCGTAGCCGCGGCGCAGGGCGCGACCGACCGTGGGGCGGCCCTGGGACAGGAACACGGCGAGCACGGCGAGGTCGTAGAGCGGGTCGCCCGCCTGCGCGTCGGCCCAGTCGATGACCCCCTCGAGGCGCCACCGGCCGTCGACCTGCGCCACCATCAGGTGATCGTGCGTCAGGTCGGCGTGCAGCAGGCACGGCCGGTGGCCGGGGCCGACGAGGGGCGGCAGGCCGGCCAGCCAGACCTCCAGCCTGGCCAGCCACTCCGGGGTCGCGCCGTGCCGGGCGTGGTGCTCGAGGCAGCGCGCGCGGCGCTCGGCGACGAAGTCCTCCCAGGTGGGCCGGGCGAGGCCCTCGCCGGGCGCGACGTCGTGCAGGCGCCGCGCGAAGGCCCCGACCTGCTCGGCGAGCGCCTCCTGGTCGGCCAGGTCGAGCTCGGCCCACACCTGCTTGATCGCCACCCCGGGGAGCCGCTCCAGCAAGAGATAGGGCCAGCCCTCGAGCTCGCCCTCGTCCACGACGCGCGGCACGGAGAGCCGGCCGTCGATCGCCCGCACGGCGGCCCGCTCGCGGGAGAAGTCGTCGGCCCACAGCGAGACGAACAGCTTGATCACCAGGCCCGGCCCGAGGAAGACGACGTGGGTCCCGTCGCCGGCGCGGACGAAGGCCGCCGGGTCGAGGTCGTGCCGCGCGCATAGCGCCTCGAGCGCCGGCGCCCAGACCTCCTGCGTCCAGCGCAAGCTCGTGTAGTCGGACTCGGTCGCCACGTGCGGGAGGAGTCGGCTCATGGGGGCCCTGGACGATCTCCCGGCGCCGCCCTGTCGCCATCCGACAGGTCACAGCTTCGACGCGTCGACCGTCCCGCGGAGCTGGAGGCCGCGGAGCACGAAGCGCACGTTGCGGGCGAGGATCCCGAAGCGCACCGAGCGCGCCTCGCCCTTGTCGAAGGTGTGGCGGCTCGACTCGCTGCCCTGGCAGGTGACGACCACCTCGTCGCCGCGGACCTGGATGCGCGAGCGGACCATGCGCTCCTCCTTGAAGAGCGTGACGTCCGGCGGCGCCGAGCGGCCGTAGGGGCGCATGTTCGACGGGCGCACGAGCTGCTGGCCCCAGAGCACGCCGACCTTCTCGTTGAGGAGGAAGCAGATCGTGGCGCTCGGCGTGTTGTGGGCGATCCACAGCTCGACCTCGAGGTCGACGTCGCCCTGGAGCGTCAGGCGGTGCAGGAGGCGGCCGACGTTGCGCGAGCCGGCGCCGAGCTCCATGCCGACGCCGCTCTGGGCCTGCCCCTGCACGTTGCGCACGTCCACCTTGTCGAAGCCGTTCAGCTCGAAGGCGCGCAGCTCCACCGGCTCCGCCAGCGGGTAAGCCAGCGAGATCACGCCGTCGTTGAGCCCGAACGAGGGCACGTGGACGACGCGCCCGAGCCGCTCGCGCAGGGCGGCGTCGTCGACCTTCGGCGCGGCCGGCGCGGCGCTCGGTCCGGCCGGCGGGCCGTCGTCCTCGCCGTCGTCGTCCTCGTCCGCCCGGACCGGCGCCGGCCCCGGCGGGACCACGCCCAGGACGCCCGCCCCCACCGCGAGCGCCACCGTCACCGCCAGGACCCTGCGCATGGGACCCCCTCGACCCGCAGCGTAGTCGGCCCGCGACGCCGCGGCCAGACCTCGCTCAGCGGCGCCGCAGGAGCCCCAGCGTCGCCGCGGCCGTCCACCCGAGGAGGAGGCCCACGCCGGCGGGGAGCGCGAGCCGCCCGGCGCCCACCCCGTCCGCCGCGCCGGCGGTCAGCGCGCGCCCGAGGTCCCGCGCCAGCCCGAGCACCTGACCGCGATCGACGGCCGCCGCCGCGCCGTCGGTCCCGGCCAGCGCGCCCCGCGACGACGCCTCGGCGGTGGCCTCTCCGAGCTGCGCGGCCAGGGCGGCGAGCTGGTCGCGGCGGCCGACCACGACGTCGACCACCTCGTCGCTGGCCGCGCGCGCGACCGCCGCCGACTGCGCGCCGAACCCCTCGCCCAGCGTGGCCACGACCTGCGAGAGCTCGTCGCGATGCGCGGCCACGGCCCGGATCACACCGGCCGTGACCGCCTCGGCCAGCTCGCCGGCGGCGGCCCGTCCGCCGTCGATCCGCGCGCCCTCCAGGCGGGCGAGCGCCGCGTCGAGGAGCCCGTCCGCGGCCGCGCGGACGGCCGCGCGCAGGGCCTCCCGGCCTTCTTCGTCGGCCAGCCCGTCGAGGACGCCGGCGGCCGCGCCCTCGGCCGCGTCCGCGGTCACCGCCCCGAGCGACTGGTCGCTGGCGGCCTCCTCCAGCTCGTCCACGCCGGCGGCCGTGGCCGCCCGCGCCGGGGCCTCGACGACCGCGCCGATGAGCCCGGGGGCCAGCGCGCCCGCCAGCGCCTTCACCCGGCCCAGCACGCCTTGCCCCAGGACGCCGAGCCCCCGCACGCCGAGCATTGACCGCCTCCCTCAGCGCACGACCAGCGCCCGCGACCACGGCGGATGCCCGCTCGGCATGGGCCGCCGCGCCGGCGGCTCCGCGTCGCGCGGCGCGTCCCACGCGACCTCGTACTCGTGCCCGCGCTCCGCGATGAACCGGTCCAGCTCGGAGAGCGCCAGCGGCCCCGGCTGGGGGTAGCGCGCGGGCAGCGCGCGCAGGGCCGTGTGGTAGCGCACGAACGTGGCGTAGTCGCGCGGGAAGGCCTCGGGGTCGACGCCCAGGAACTCACCCCGTCGGGTGGCCTGCGCCAGGACCTCCCGCCAGCGCTCGATCGGCGCCGTCCCGGCCGACTCGGTCCCGTGCGAGAAGAGCATGGCGTAGATCTCCGCCCACGGCCCCGTGCGCTCGACGTAGCGCCGGGCCGACGCCGCCGACGGCTCGACGCCGAAGACCGTCCAGAAGGGGCACGCGCCGGTGGCGAGCGCCAGGTGCGGCTCGAGCAGGATGAAGCTCTCGATCACGAGCCGGTCGGCCGGGATCCGGCGGGCGCGGTACCACGCCCGGTAGAGGTCGGCCACGAGCGGGCTGAGGCGCTCCGGGTGCTCGTAGCGGATGCGCCGCACGCGGTAGCCGCGCTCGCGCGCGATCCGCTCGATGTCCTCGTCGAGGCTCGGCTCGTAGCCCCACTCGGACTCGGGCGCCGTCGTGTCGGGGTCCGGCGCGACCCAGCGGCGCCGGTGCGAGCGGTAGCGCTCGAGGTATCGCTCGACTCGCGGCGCGCCCTCGAAGAACTCCTCGGGGTCGAGGCCGCCGAGCGCGCCGAACTGGAACAGGTGCCGCTCGCCCGCGACGCGCACCGGCCAGCGCAGGGTGCACTCGTTGACGAAGAGCGTCCCGCCGCGCGGCAGCCGCTCGCGCAGGAACTCCTCGTAGGCCGCCCCCAGCCGCCGGCGCTTGACCCGGAAGTAGGTCATCTTGGCCAGCATGAGCCGGTCCTGGTTGGGGTCGAACATGTGGTGGAGCTGCAGGTCGGGGTTGTTGTCGAGGAGCGGCCCCGCCACCTGGCGCGCCCACCCGTAGCCCTCGAGCGGCTCGTCGGGGTGGATCGGGCACTGCACCGGGATGAAGTAGGTCTGCGGCAGCCACGGGATCCCCAGCGCGGCGCACAGGTGCGTGGCCGCCCCGTTGGCCGACCCGATCATCACCGCCGGGTAGGAGCGCCGGGGGTACTGCCGGGCCACGAACCGGGAGACCTTCTCGGCGTCGACCTGCCCGACCTGGTCGGGCCGGAGGGCCTCGGCCAGGCCGCCGTAGATGTAGATCAGCTCGCGCGGCTCGCGCGGGACGAGGTTCACGGCGGCGACCAGCGGGTGGACGAGCCGCGCCAGCGGGTCGGGGAAGACCCCGAGCGCCGGGAAGTCCTTGCCGTGGAGGGCGCGGCCGAGCGCCCGCAGCATGCCCATCATCGAGTCGAAGTTGGCGATCGCGCTCTTGCCGCGCCGTCGGCTCATCGGAGCCTCCTCGACGCGCCCGTGACGACGACCACCGTCCCCTCGACCTTGCCCTTCATGCCGCTCTCCCGCGCCCGCGCCGGACGGGCGGGCCGCTCGATGGCGCGCAAGGGGCCTGCCGAGCCGGCGGGGAGGGCGGGCGGGGCCGCAGGGGACGTCGACGTCCCCGGCGGGTCAGGCCGCGCACGCGAGGAAGACGGCCGGGCGGCGCGATGAGCCGCCGTGGGAGGGAGGGGGGAGGCGGTCACCCGCCGCCCGGCCGGTCCCCCACCGCGGGGGACACCGTGGCGCCGCGCACGCGGCGCCCGTGGGAGGGTGAGCAGGGGCTGTGCCCTCGACCAGGGCGCCGCGCGGGCTCCCCGGACCCTGCGCGCGCGGGGCTTGAGGCGCGCCGACGCGTTGTCCACATCGTGAGCCTGCGCTGGGGAGCGCGCGCTTCCGCGCGGTCAGGCCGCCCAGGCGCGCCGGGCGACGCGCCAGGCGACGAACGCGGCGCCGGCGGCAGCGAGGGCGCGGGTGGCCCGCCGCCGGCGGGCAGACTCGCGCCACCCGCCCGAGGCCCCGGTCCAGCGGGGCACGGGGGCCAGCACGTTGCCCTCGGTCGGGGCGGCGGTCCGCTCGTGCTGGAAGTGCTCGCGCGGCACCTGCCGGCCCAGGAGCGCCTCCGTCAGCCCGGGCGCCAGCCGGTGGAGCTGGAGCAGGACCTGCCCCGAGCGACCGACCACCACCTCACGGCGCGGCCGCCGGGCCAGGGCCACGACCGCCTCGGCGACGTCCTCGACCGGAACGATCGGCGAGAGCGGCCGGGGCGGCAGGCCCGTGTAGTTGGCGGCGTGCTGGAACAGCGGCGTGTCGATCGACGCGGGCAGGAGCGAGCAGACCTCGATCCCGCTGCCGCGCAGCTCCTGCCGCAGCGACAGGGTGAAGCCGCGGATAGCGAACTTCGAGGTCGTGTAGGCGGTGGTCATCGGCTGCGGGACCACACCGACGACCGAGCTCACGTTGATGAGCACGCCGCGGCCCTGCTCGCGGAAGCGCGGGAGCGCGGCGCGGGCGCCGTGGATGTAGCCGAAGAGGTTCGTCTCGAGCACGGCGCGGAACACGTCGGGCGGCGCCTCCTCGAAGCGCCCGAAGAGGCTCACGGCGGCGTCGTTGACCCAGCAGTCGAGCCCGCCCAGGCGCTCGGTGGCGGCGCGGGCCAGGGCCTCGACGGCGGCCTCGTCGCGCACGTCCGTCGGCACGACCAGCGCGGTCCCGCCATGGCTGCGGACCTCCTCCGCCACCTCCTCGAGCGCCTCGCGGCGGCGCGCGGCGAGGACGACCGCCGCCCCCTCGCCGGCGAAGCGCAGGGCGCACGCGCGGCCGATCCCGCTCGACGCGCCGGTGATGACGACGACCTTGTCCTTCAGGCTGCTGCCGCGCATGGGGCCCTCCTGGCTCACCCCGCGAGGAGGCACGCGCCGTGCCGGCCGCCCGGGCGCCGCGGGGCGGCCCGCGCGGGGTCGGGCGCGTCCCGGCCGGTTGTGCGCCGTCCCCGGCGCCGCCAGCATGAACCGCGGTGACTCCCGACCGCCCCGACGACCGCGACGCGCGCGCCCAGGCGCCGACCGGCGAGCTGCCGGTGGCCGCCGTCGCGGCCCGCGAGACGACCGACGCCCGCCCGCCGGGCGCGGGCGCGCCGGCGCCCGACGTGGTCGCCGGCCGCTACGAGCTCCGCGGCGTCCTGGGCCAGGGCGGCATGGCCACCGTCTTCAGGGCGCACGACCGGCGGCTCGGGCGCGAGGTCGCCCTGAAGCTCGTGCGCGCCCCGCCGGGGGCGGAGGGGCGGCGCGCGGGCAGACTGCAGCGCGAGGCCGAGCTCACGGCGGCGCTCCGGCATCCGAACATCGTCCTCGTCCACGACGCAGGGGCGCACGGCGGCGGCCTCTACATCGCCTTCGAGCTGGTCGAGGGGGCGCGCACGCTGGCGGCGGCCTGCGCCGGGCAGCCGCTGGCGGCCCGCGTGGCGCTCCTGCGCGACGCGGCCCGCGGGGTCGGTCACGCGCATGCGCGCGGCATCGTCCACCGCGACCTCAAGCCGGAGAACATCCTCGTCGACGCGGACGGGCGCGTCCGGGTCGCCGACTTCGGCCTGGCCACGGCCGAGGGCCTCGAGCGCCTCACGCAGACGGGCGCGCTCCTGGGCACGCCGCTCTACATGGCGCCCGAGCAGTTCTCCGGCCGCCGCGACGAGGTCGGCCCGGCGGCCGACGTGTGGGCCCTCGGCGCGTGCCTCTACGAGCTGCTGGCGGGCGCGCCGCCCTTCGTCGGCGCGAACCTGCAGGAGCAGGCGCTGAAGGTCACGAACGGGCGTTACGCCCCGCTCCAGGGCGCGCCGCCCGCGCTGGCGGACCTGGTCCGCCGCGCGCTCGCCCCTGACGCCGGCGGTCGACCCGCCGACGGGGACGCCTTCGCGGCCGCGCTGGAGCGGGCCCTCGAACCTGCACCGGCGGAGCCACGGCGCCGGGCGGCGCTCGGGGCGGCGGCGCTCACCGTGATCGGGGCGGTCGGGGCGGGCGCCCTCGTCATCGCGCTTCCGGGCCGGCCGCCGGCGCCGTCGGCCCCGCCCATCCCGGCGCCGCCCGCCCTCGAGGCGCCCCCGCCCGCCGCGGCCGGCTGGCCCGCCTGGTTCGACGCCCTCCCCCCGGCCGAGCGGCCGCCCTTGCCGCCCGGGCTCGCGCCGGCGGACCTCCCCGGGGTCTACCGGCACGCCCGATCGGGTGTGGACTTCGTGTTCGTCCCCGGCGGGACCTACGCGCTCGGCCCGACGCTCCTCAACCCGGGGATGCTCATGGTCGAGGGCGCGGCGGCCGCCGAGCCCGAGCGCGTGGCGCTGGCGCCGTTCTTCATCGCGCGCCACGAGACGACGCGCCGCCAGTTCGCGGGCTTCGCGTCGGCGACGGGCTACATGACGCGGGTCGAGCTGGGTCGAGCGACGACGCTCATGGCCGACCCGGCCCGCGGCCTCCTGACGTGGCGTGACGTGGAGCGCACGGCGACGTGGCGCAGCGCCCGCGGGACGCCGCTCGACGACGAGCCGGTGGCCCACGTGCTCCCTCCGGACTGCGAGGCCTACTGCGCGTGGGCCGGCCTGCGCCTGCCGACCGCCGCCGAGTGGGAGGCGGCCGCGCGCGGCCCGCCGGGGCCGTCGGGCCGCGCGCCGGCCTACCCCTGGGGCTCCGACCTGTGGCCGGACGCGCCGGTGGCCAACGTCCGTGACGTGAGCTACTACGCCCGCTGCGGCCTCGAGCCGCCGCCCTGGCTGTTCGACGACGGCTTCGCGTTCGTCGCGCCCGTGGGCAGCTTCCCCGCCGGCCGCTCCCCGTTCGGCGCCCTGGACATGACCGGCAACGTCGCCGAGTGGGTGCAGTCCGACGCGCCCGACCGGGATGAGTACCGCGGCGGCAGCTTCGCCCTGGCGCCCGACAACGCGCAGCCCCAGCGCGCTCAGCGCCAGGCCGTTGGGAGGCCCGCGGGCGAGCACATCGGCTTCCGCGCGGCCCTGTCGGTCACGCCCGGCGCGCCAGGTGGGCGTTGAGGCGGCGCACGAGCCCGGGGCCCTCGTAGATCAGGCCCGTGTAGACCTGCACCGCGGCGCAGCCCATGGCCAGGAGGTCGGCCGCCCGCTCGGGCCGGTCGACGCCGCCGACGCCGATCACCGGGACGCGCCCGGCGGCGGCGGCCAGCGCGGCCGCGATGCGCGCCCGCGCGAGGGGGAACAGGGGCGCCCCGGAGAGGCCGCCCTCGGGGAGGCCGTCGGGATGGGCCACGGGGCGCGTGATCGTCGTGTTGGTGGCGACGATCCCGGCCGCGCCGCCCTCGATCGCCAGGTCCACGGCCTCGGCCAGGGCCTCGGGCTCGAGGTCGGGCGCGAGCTTGAGCAGCACCGGCCTGCCGGCGGCCGCGCCGCGCGTGGCCTCGAGGATCCTCAGGAGGGGCTCGCGGGCCTGCAGCGCCCGCAGCCCCGGCGTGTTGGGCGAGCTGACGTTGACGACCAGCCAGTCGGCGAGCGGGGCCAGGCGGGCGGCGACGCGCGCGTAGTCGACGTGCGCCTCCTCGGCGGGCGTGTCCTTGTTCTTGCCCAGGTTCAGGGCCACGGGGATCGTCGGCCAGCGGCCCGCGGCGCGCAGGGCCTCGAGGCGCGCGCCGACCGCCTCGGCCCCGTCGCTCGGGAAGCCCATGCGGTTGATCAGCGCCCGCTCGGCCGGGAGGCGGTGGACGCGCGGGCGCGGGTTGCCGGGCTGCGGCCGCGGGGTCACGGTGCCCACCTCGACGAAGCCCAGCCCCAGCCGCTCCCAGAGCGGCAGGGCCAGGGCGTCCTTGTCGAGCCCGGCGGCGAGCCCGATCGGCGAGGGGATCGTGCGGCCGAGGAGCGGACGGGCGAGGCCCGCCGGGGGGCGCCCGCCCGCCAGGGCCCCCAGCAGCCGTGGGCAGCGGCGGGCCAGCGCCAGCGTGGCGTGGTGGGCGCGCTCGGGGTCGAGGCGGAAGAGGATCGGGCGCAGGAGCGCCGGCCAGGCGAGGTCGCGCACGCGGGGGATCCTACCCGGCGCGGGCGGGGCCTGAACGAGCGCCGCGCGGGCCGTATCATGGCGTCGGTGCCCCCGCCTGCGGAAGGAGCGAGCATGCGCGCGTGCGTCGTCGCGGTCATCTTCGTCGTCGCCGGCGCGGCGCCCCCCGCCGCCGCGCAGGACCAGCGCGCGCCCGCCAACCAGCTCCACTACCCGCTGTCGGACGACCTCGCCGACATGCTGCGCTCGGCGAACGCCGCCCGCGGGCGGGGCGAGCTGGAGGCGGCGATCGACCTCTACCGGGCGGTGCTCGACCAGGACGGCGGCGGGCGCGGCGGCTACCAGCTCGCGCCGGCGCCGGCCGCGGGCCGGGGCCAGCCGCGGCGCTACCTGGGCGTCACCGAGCAGGCGATCGCCGGGCTGCGCGCCCTGCCGCCGGCGGGCGTCAAGCTCTTCCGCGCCCGCTACGACTTCCGCGCGGGCTCGGCGTTCGACGCGGCGCGCGGCGCTCCCGAGCCGTTCGTGGCCCTGGCGCGCGTCTACGAGCTCTACCCGATCTCCGGCCACGCGACGCGGATCCTCGAGGCCATGGCCGACCTGGCCCTCGAGCGCGGCGACCTCGAGCGGGCCGCGCGCACCCTCGAGGCGCTCCTGGCCCACCACCGCGACGAGCTGCCCGACCCGACCCGCGTGCGCAGGAAGCAGCTCCTGTGCGCCGTGGGCCTCGGCCAGCCCGAGCGCGTGCGCGCCCTGGCGCCGGCGCTCCAGGAGGGCCAGCGGCGCGGCTGGGCCGACGACCTGGTCCTGCGCGCGATCGAGGCCGAGGAGCGGCGCGCCGGGCGCACGCAGGACGCGGGGCCCTGGCTGCACCTGGTCCGCGCGGACCCGGCGAACCGCGCCGCCGTCGACGCGCGCCCGGCGGTGGGGCCGGCGCGCTTCGCCCCGCGCACCTTCGAGTCGCAGGGCGCCGCCGGCGGCTTCGAGCGCTTCATGCCCGGCCAGCCGACCGCGCAGGTGCCGCCGTCGCGCCACCTGCCGCTCCTGCACGGCGGGCGGGTGTTCGTGAGCACGGCCGACCAGGTGTTCACGTTCGACGCGCGCACGGGCGACCCGGGGCCGCGGATCTCGCGGCTCGGCCCCCACTTCCCCGACGGCAACGCCAAGGCGCAGTTCGGCGGCGCGATCACCCGCGAGACGTTCGTGGCGCCGCTGGTCAACGACGTCGTCAACGAGCAGCAGTTCCGCGGCATCCCGATCAAGGTCAAGATCCCGCTGCGCAAGCTGGCCGGCTTCGACATCCCCAACTGGCGCTGGCTGTGGAACCACGCGCGGACGCTCGACGGGACGCCCTACGAGCGGTGGAGCTTCCCCGCCCCGCCGACGGCGGTCGAGGGCCTCGTGTTCGCGCCGGCCTTCGCGCTCGAGGGCTTCGTCAACTGCCACGTGGCGGCCTTCGACGCGCGCACGGGCGAGCGCGTGTGGACGACCTGGGTGGTCAGCGGGCAGGTCGAGCAGACCATGTTCGGCGAGCACTCGACCGAGCCGCTGTGCGCCCCGGTGGCCGTGAGCGACGGGGTCGTCTACTACTCGAGCTCGTTCGGCTGCGCGGCGGCGCTCGACGCGACGACCGGGCGCCCGCTGTGGGTCACCGAGTACGAGCAGATCGAGGTGCGCCCGCCCAAGGGCTTCTACCCGGAGCCGCGCGACATCACCTGGGAGAACAACGCCGTCTCCGTCGTGTCCGGCGTCGTCGTGGTCGCGCCGCTCGACTCGCCCACGTTCGTCGGCCTCGACGCGCGCACGGGCGAGCGCCTGTGGGAGGCGCGGCAGCGGGTCCCCGGGGCGGCGGGCATGCTGTCGTTCATCGTCGCCGCCTCGCAGCACGACGCCGAGGGCGCGGTGGTCCTCGGCGGCGGCGCCGAGGTGCGCTGCGTCGGCGCCCGGAGCGGCAAGCTCCTGTGGCGCGCCGACGTGCGCGGCCGGACGGTGGCCGGCCGCGGCTGCGTCGCCGACGGCGCCGTCCTCGTGCCGCTGAGCGGCAACGAGGTGGCGCTGTTCGACCTCGTGACCGGCAAGCGCAGCGGCACGCTCTCGGTCGGCCTCACCGGCAACATCATGCTCGTCGGCGAGCACGCGCTCGTCACCGGCGGCGGCAAGCTCGTCGTGCACCGCATCGGCTCACGCGACTTCTAGAGAGAGGTCGGCCGCCCGGCGCGGCAGGAGACCACCGGTCAGAGCCCCTGAAAGATCGGCGCTACCACGTCTCGCTGGTGACCAGCCTTCGACCGGAGCAGCACGTGAGGCGAGGGCGACGAGGCTGAGCCGCGGCGGCGAGGCGCGCGGGCGACGACGTAGCGACCTACCTGAGCCCGCGCGCGCGCCGCCGCGGCCAGGCACGACCCTCGCAGCCGTCGAGCACACCTCAGCGGGTAGAGTGCGGCGGTGCCGCGCCGCCGCCCGAGACCTCAGCCCGACGGCTCCCCCGCCGCGACGTGGACCGCGCCCGAGCAGGCCGGCGCGTTCGGCGGGTTCATCGGGCCGCGGAACCTCGTCTCGCTCGTGCAGGGGACGGCGCCCTACCTGTTCGACGGCTCGGCCCCGGCCTTCGCCGCGCCGCCGCCGACGCCGCCCGGGCGCCTCGACGCGCTGGCGCCGGGCCCGCTCGGCTGGTGGTCGATCCTGCGCGCCGCCGACCGGCTCGAGACCGCGGCCGAGCCGACGCCCGAGCAGCTCACCGACTACTTCGCCCTGTGCGTGGCCGCGCACTTCGCCACGGTGGCCACCTTCGTGCCGACCGACGTCGACACGAAGATCCGCGCGCACCTCTGGTGGCGGCGCCCCCCCGAGGAGCTGGCCCGCCAGCGCCGCGTGGCGCTGGCGACCGCCGCCTGGGACATCACGGGCGTCAGCGCCCGCGTCGTCGACGTCGACCCGGAGGTCGGCCGCGTCTCCGGCCACGACGGCGAGCGGCTGTCGATCCTCTGCGGCGGCGCGCTGGGGCACCTGGCCGCCGGCGAGGCCGACGGCCTGGCCGAGCTCGAGGCGGCGATCGACGCCGAGCTCGCGCGCCAGGCCGAGGCGTTCGCCCGCCTCGCCCGCGCGCCCGGCCGCGAGCGCGACCTCCTCGTCGCGGCCGCATCGATCGTCCACAACGCCGGCGACGTCGACCAGGGCCTCTCCGCCTCCTGGGGCAAGCCGCTCCTGCGCGCGCCGGCCGGGGCGCGCCTGCGCGAGCGCTTCGGCCGCCTGGCCCACGAGGGCCCCCGGCGCTACGGCGGGGCGTTCGCGCGCGCGGCGACCCTCTACCGCGAGCTCCTCGCCAGCGAGGGCCACCGCCACTACCCGCTGCGCGAGACCAGGCTCCTGCGCGCGCACCCGGCGCTCCTCCTGCCGGTGGGACCGTTCTTCGACGACTGGGGGGCCACGCTGGCCTCGTGGCCGCCGTGGAGCGCTCCGGAGCGGGCCGAGGCGCTGGCCGCCGTCGTCCACGGCGTGCGCAAGGTGAAGGGCCAGGAGGGCTACTACCGCGCGCTCGCCGGCTTCGACCGCGTCCGGCGCCTCGACGCCTCCGACCTCCAGCCGCACCTGCCCTCGGGCGTGCGCGCCGAGCTCAAGGACCCGACGCTCAGGAAGAAGGTCGCCGTCCGGCGCGAGTCGTTCGAGTCGTCGCTGTTCAAGCGGGCCCGGGCGCTCGTCGGCCGCTGACGCCTTGTTGCCACGCTCCGGACTGGGTAGCGTCGCCGCCCACAGGAGGCCCCCCATGCACCGCTCCACGCCGCTCGGCACCGCCGCGCTGCTCGTCGCCCTGCTCACGCTGTCGCTGGCGTCGGGCCAGGACGGGAACCCCTTCGCGCGGCGGCGGGCCCCCGCCAAGCGCGACCCGTCGCTCCCCGCCTGGGCGGGCGCCTTCACCGACGAGAGCGGGACCCTGGCCCTGATCCTCGGCCCCACCGGCAAGGCGCGCTTCGAGGGCGTCCTCGTCGACCAGGAGGCGCAGGAGCTGCTCGAGGTCGAGGGCGAGGTCGGCGAGGGCGTCCTCGGCGGCCGGGTCACGCGCGGCGAGGAGCGCTACCCGTTCAGCGCCCGCGTCGACGGCGACGCGCTGGTGATCACCTCCGGCCAGACGACGACGCGCTGGACCCGCGCGCCGGGCGACGCGCAGGCGGGCGAGGCGCTGAGGAACCTGCGCGAGGCGCGCCTCCACGGCAACGAGGCGGCGGCGATCGGCGCCCTGAAGACGATCAACACGGCCCAGGTGGTCTTCCGCGAGGGGGACAAGGACGGCAACGGCGAGCTCGACTACGGCACGCTCGCGCAGCTCGCGCACGCGCGGCTCATCGACGAGGCCCTCGGCTCGGGCACGAAGCAGGGCTACCGCTTCGAGGCGCTCCCCTCGCCCACGACGCCCGAGTTCCTGTGGATGGCCACCGCCACCCCGGTGGAGCCTGGGCGCACGGGCACGCGCCACTTCGTCACCAACCACTCCGGGGTGATCTACTACTCGACGCGCGCGCCGTTCACGCTGAACCCCGACTGCAAGATCCCGGAGCACGCCACGCCGGTGGGGCGCGAGGAGCGCGGGCGGCCGATCGTCGAGCTGATCGAAGAGGAAGAGCTGACGACCGGGAAGCCGGCGCGCGCTCAGCGCCCGGACCTGTCCCACGTCCGCGTCGGCCAGGTCTACCGCTACGTGCTGACGAACCCCGGCGCGCCGCCCATGGAGATGCACTACCAGGTGCGCGAGGTCGAGGGCCTCACGGTGCGCTACGACATCAGCACGCTCCTCGACATGGGCAAGGGCCTGGAGAAGGTCGGCCCGCCGACGCCGCAGGAGTGGCGCTTCGAGCCGGCGCTGTTCCAGGAGCCGCCCGGGCAGGCGGCGGAGCGGGTCGAGATCACGCGGGAGCAGGTGCGGATCTCGGGGATCACGTTCGACTGCATGGTCATCGTCTCGGGCAACTCGAAGAGCTGGGTGCCGGCCACCGGTGACGTGCCGACGTTCCCCGGCCTCGTGCGCGCGCAGGTCGACGGGAAGACGATCATGGAGCTGGTCGCGATCGAGTAGCGCGTCCGCCGGCCTACGCCTCGTGCCCCGCCGGGCGCGCGCGGCCGGCGCCTCGCGCCCGCCGCCCGCCACGCCGCCGCCGACGAGCCGCGCCGGGGCCTGGGCGGCGGCGCCCGCGGCCAGCGTGAGAAGCCGCCAGCAGGGCGACGCGGCGCGCCGCCCAGCGCGCCGACCGCGCGCGGCGGCCACGCCCCTGCAGGGCCAGGAGCAGGGCCTGGGCGTCCGGGTGGCGCGCCGCCGGCCGCGGCTCGAGGCAGCGGAGGACGACGCGCTCGAGCGCGGGGCTCACCCCCGGCGCCAGCGCCCGCAGGGGCGGCGGCGTCAGCGTGGCCTGCGCCAGGGCCAGGGCCTCCAGATCGTCCGCCACCCACGGCGGCCGGCCGGTGAGGCACTCGTAGAGGGTCACGCCGACCGCCCACACGTCGCAGGCCGGCCCGATCGCCTCGCCGCGGCGCTGCTCGGGGGCCATGTAGGTGGCGGTGCCGAGCAGGCGGTCGGCCCCCGCCTCGGCCTGGAACAGGTCGCAGGCCACGCCGAAGTCGATCAGCAGGGGCTGGTCGTCGGCCGCGCGAACGAGGACGTTGCCCGGCTTGACGTCGCGGTGGACCACCCGCGCGCGGTGCGCGTGCGCCAGCGCCTCGACCACCGGCAGGAGGAGCCGGAGCGCCTCGTCGGGCGCGAGCGGCCCCGTCCGCCGCAGGCGCGCCTCGAGCGTCTCGCCCGCGACGAGGTCCATGGCCAGGAACGCCTGGCCGCCGGCCACGCCGGCGTCGAGGACGTCGACGATGGCCGGGTGGCGCAGGCGCGCGGCGGTGCGCGCCTCCGCGAGGAGGCGCGCCGCCGCCGGCCCGGGCGGGGCGAGCTTCAGGGCCACGCGGCGCCCGAGCACCTCGTGCTCGGCCTCGACGACGACCGCCATGCCGCCGCGCCCCAGCGGACCGACGACGCGGTAGGGGCCCACCCGGGCGGGGGGCGCCCAGCGGGTGTCATGAACCTCGGCCGCCGCCTCGGCCACCGCTTCGATGACCGGCCAGCCCCGCGTCTCGCGCCCGCCGCTCACGACCTCGCCGCCTCCCCTGCTCACACACACCGGACACCCGGCGCCGCGGGCGCGGGTTCCCCCACCCTGGGACGACGACGCGGCGGGGGACGTTCACCCGGGGCGACCCGCCCTTGGACGGCGGGCTTGCGCACAAGCGCGCAAACGAGTTACGTTGTCCGCCCCCCGGGGGCCCGTGCTCCCGTGTGGACCCCGGCGGCAGGCCGGCCTCACGCGCCTCCGCGCGGCGTAGGTGGCCCGCTGGCCGCGGGTTTCGTCGAGACGTGGGGTGACGCGGTCATGACGCGCGGGCGGCGCAGGGCGAGCGCGGTGATCGGTGCGTTGGCCCTCACGGCCTGCGCGGCCCGCGGCCCCCTCGTCGACGGCGTCGACGCCGGCGGCCGCCGCCTGGTGGTCGTCCTCGACCGCTCGACGTCCATGCGCGACAACGACCCCGACGACGCCGCGCGCGCCGGGGTCGGCCTGACGCTAGCCCTCGCCGGCGCGCGCGACAACGTGGCCGTGGTGACCTTCGCCACGGCGCCCGAGGTGGTCGTCCCGCTGCGCCCCGCCGGCGGCGCGGCCGCGCGCGCCGCCGCCCGCGCCGCGCTCGACGGGCTCGAGCGCAACGGCGTGAGCGACGTGGGCCGCGCGCTCGAGCGCGCCCGCGAGGTGCTCGAGGCGGGCGCGGCGCCGCGCGGCTCGCCGATCGTGTTCCTCACCGACGGCGTCCCCTACCGCCAGCCGCGCGGCCGCCGCCTGCAGAGCGGCCCCGACGTCGACGCGGCGGTCGCGGCCATCGCCGCCCGCGGGTATCGGATCTTCGCCATCGCCCTGGGCCGCGGCGCGTCGACCCCGTTCCTCAACCGGCTGGTCGCCTCCACCGGCGGCGCCATCGTCGTCGCCCGCGACGCGGGCGAGCTGCCGGCCGCGTTCGAGACCGTGGCCGTCGAGGCCCTGGGCTACCTGCGCGCCGAGCGCGGCGACGCGCTCACCGTGCTCCCGCACGCGCGGCGCCTGGCCTTCGTCGGCCGCTGGGAGCGCGCGGGCCAGGTGGGCGCCCTCACGCGCGACGGCGAGCCCGTCGACGAGGGCGCCCTCGTGCGCACGCCGGCCGCCGGCCCGCTCTCGGTGGCCCTGGTCGAGGCGCCGGCGCCGGGCGCCTGGCGCGCCGACCTCGCCGGCGCGCGCGACACCGTGCTCCTGCTCGAGCCGGGCTTCTCGATCGACCTGCTGCCCCTGCCCCCCGTCGTCGCGGGCGGCGGCGCCCTGCCGGTGACCGTGGCCCTGATCGGCGACCCGGCGCTGGCCGAGCAGGCCCGCCCGGGGCTGCGCCTCCGGGCGCGCCTCGAGGTCGACGGCGCGCCGGCCGGAGGCTGGACGCCGCTCGCGCCGGGCGAGGCCGCGCGCCTCACCGCGCCGGCGGTGCGCGAGGAGGCGGCCGCCACCGTCGTCGTCGAGGCCGAGGTCACCCTGGGCGAGCGCACCTTCCAGCTCCGCCGCGCCCGGGCGATCACGGTCCAGCCCGCCGACGGCGCCGCCACCGCGGACACCCCGGTCGAGTCAGGCCCGCCGACCCCGCTCGAGCTGACCGTGCGCCCGACGACGTTCACGCGCCTCGTGTGGGACGGCGACCCGCTCGACCCGGTGCGCCTCACCGTGCGCGGCGACGCGACGCGCGCCGCGCGCGTCACCTGCGGCGGCGTGACCGTCGAGGTGCCCGCCCGCGCGTCGCGCGTGCTCGAGGTCCCCTGCCCGGAGGACGGGGCGCTCGCGCTCACGGCCGAGGCCGAAGGCGCCCTGCCCTGGCGCCTCGACCTGCGCGGCGACGTGCGCCGCCATCGCCTGACGCCCGCGCGCGTCGACCTCCCGCCCACGCCCGCCGGCGTGGCCTCGCGCCCGACGCCGCTCGCGGTCGCCCTCGAGCCGGGCGGCCGGGCCGAGGCCTCGTCGGCGCCGCTGCGCCTCGTGCACCCGTCGGGGCACGCGCTCGAGGTCGAGCGCGGCGAGGACGGCCTCGTCGTCCGGCCCGGCGCCGACGCGCCGCCCGGCCGCTACCGGGGCGCCCTGGTCGTCGTGGCCGAGGAGCCGCGCGGGCTGCGCTCGCGCGAGGTCCCGGTCGAGGTCGACGTCCTGCCGCCCGTGCGCGCGCCGCAGGCCGTGGCGGTCCAGGGCGGCTGGGGCTGGGTGACGCGCCCCGTCGAGGTGGCCTGGCCGACGCTCGACGAGGTCGAGCTGACGATCGCGCCCGGCCCGCTCACGGGCGACGACGCCACGATCGACCCGGAGCTCGACATCCGCGTCGTGCCCCTCGACGGCTGGTCGGGCGAGCGCCTCTCCCGCGAGCCGCGCCGCTTCGCCCTGCAGGTGTTCCTCTCCTCCGACCTGCCCGCCGGCGTGTACCGCGGGGCCCTCGAGCTCGTGGCGGCCGGCCACGCGCTGACGATCCCGGTCGAGCTCGAGGTGCGGCGGTGAGCCGCCTCGCGCTCGCGGTCGCCCTCGTCATTGCGCTCGCCGCGCCCGTGCGCGCCGCCGCGCCCGAGGTCGTCGTCGTCGTCCTCGACCGCTCGGCCAGCCTGCGCCACGCCGACCCGACCGCCCGCGGGCCGCGCGCGCTGGCGATGGCCCTGGCGCTCGCCGCCCGGGAGGGCCAGCGCGTGGCGCTCCTCACCACGGACGGCGTGGAGGTCGGCCCTATCGTCGCTGACGGCGCCGACCCCGCCGCCCTGCTCGGGCGCCTCGACGCGGCGCTCTCGGCCGGCCCGCGCAACGCCGGCGGAGCCGACCTCGGCGTGGTGATCGCGCGCGCCCACGCGCTCGCCGGCCCCCGCGGGCTCGTGGTCCTCTACACCGACGACGACCTCGACGTCGTGGGCGCCGACGGCCGCGCGCCCGCCGCCGCCCTCGAGCGGGCGCGCGCGCAGGCGCCGCGCCCGGCGCGCGACGACGTGAACCGCGCCGCGGCCGACCTCCTCGCCCAGGCCCTGCCGGAGCGGCGCGCGCCGCTCGTCGGCCTCCGGGCCGAGCTGCCGGTGCGCACCGTCCCGGTGCTCGAGCGGCTGGGCGCGGCCGTGATCGAGCTGCGCCCCGAGGCCTCCGACGCCGAGGTCGTGGCGCGCCTCGCCGCGGCGGTGGCGGGCGAGCCCGTCCTCCTGCGCGCCGAAGCCCCGCTCACGCTCCCCTGGCCGGCGCGCGTGGGCGTCCTCGCCCCGACGCCGGTCGAGGTCCCCGGCGGCGTGCGCCTCGACGGCGGCGGCCGACTGTGGCTGCTCGACGCCGCTCCGGGTGTTCTTTATCTCGTGCCGGGGGCGAGCGCCGTGCTCGCCCCGCGCGTCGAGCTCCCGGCCGCGCTCCACGCCTGGGGGCTCGCCGGCGGCGTCGTCCCCGTCACGGCCGAGGCCCGCCCGCCGCCGGGCGGCGCGCTCGCCGCCCGCCTCGCCGGCGCGGCCGACGCCGGCGCCCGTTCGTGGCCGCCGGCGACGGGCTGTGGCACGTCGACCTGTGGGCGCCCGACGGCGCCGCCGAGGTCGAGGTCCTGCGCGTCGTCGCGCACGCCGGCGGCCGCGCGACGACGGCGCGGCGGCGCGTGGCCGTCACGCCCGCCGACGTGGTCCTCGTCCCCCGCGGGCCGGCGCAGGCGAGCAGCCCGCTCGAGCTCAGGGGCGCCCTGCCGCCCGGCTTCGTCCCGCGGCGCGCCACGGCGCTGCGCGTCCACGAGGCCGGCGGCGCCTCGCGCGTCGTGCCGCTCGAGGTCCGCGGCCGCGAGGTCGTGGCGCGGGTCGTCCCCCAGCGCGCCGGCGCCCTCGACGTCACGGCCGAGGGCGAGCTGCCCCTGCGCCTCGCCGCGCCGATCGACGTCGGCCCCGAGGTCGACCGGAGCCTGGTCCTGGAGGCGATCACGGCCGCCTGGGACGGGCGCCCGGCCGCGCCGCTCGCGCCGGGGCAGGTCATCGACGTGACCCGCGGCGACGTGCGCCTCGAGCTGACCCTGCGCCTCGAGCCGCCGTCCGGCGCGCCGCTGCCGCTGGCGGCGGTCCTGGAGGGGGCGGCGCCGGGGAGCCAGCTCGTCGTCCCCGAGGGCGCGACGATCCTCGACCGGGCCACGCTGCCGCTCGAGCTGCGCTGGCCGCGGGCGCTGGGCGACGCCGCCGTGACGCTGCGCGTGCGCGCGGGCGACGAGGGCGAGCTGGCCGCCGGCCGGGCGCTGGCCCTCGACGCCGGCCCGAGCTGGACCCGCCGCGGCGTGGCGGCCGCGATCATCGTCGGCGCGCTCGTGTGGTTCGTCGTGCTCGTGCGCCGGCGGCGCCGCCTGATCGCCGCGGCCGAGGCCACGATGGGCGAGCGGCAGCTCCGCGCCGTCGGCGACAACGGCCGGCTGACGTTCGAGCGCTACCGCCTCCTCGACCACAGCCAGGAGGACCTGTCGTCGGTCATCCTCCCCGAGGACTCGAACGCCTCGATCGAGCTGACCGTGCGCGACGACGGCTCCGTGCACGCGCGCGCGCTCGATGGCGCGCAGCTCGTCCACGAGGACCGGCCGACGGTCCTCGGCGACGAGGCGGTCCTGCGCCACGGGACCGCCTTCGCCGTCGTGCACGAGCACAAGGCGCGCCGCTACGTCTACCTCGACCGCGAGCCCAGCGCCGAGGAGCTGACGGAGCGGTTCGTCGACGCCGTGTCGATCGGCGAGGGCGAGGTGCGCGACTCGGGCGTGTTCGTGCTCCTCGACGACGACCAGAACCTCGCCAGCACCGACGCCGTCCCGGCCACGACCCGCCTCCTTGGCGGCCTCCCGGCCGGCGGGCCCGAGGACTCGGCCCCGCTCGACGACGACAGCCCCGACCCCGACGTGCTCATCGAGGACTCGGCCGAGCTCCCCCCGGCGCGCCACGTGTCCGGGCGGCTCTACTCGGACGAGGGGATCGTCATCATGGACAGCACCGAGGCCTCGATCATGGACAGCGACGAGGTCGACACGCTGCCCGACGAAGAGACCGTCCACTGAGTGGTGTGCTCGACGGCTGCGGGCGACGATGCTGGCCGCGGCGGCGCGCGCGCGGGCTCGAAGTAGATCGTTACGTCGTCGCCCGCGCGCATCGCCGCCGCGGCTCAGCCTCGTCGCCCTCGCCTCGCTCGCTGCTCCGATCGAAGGCGCTGCTCCGATCGAAGGCGCTGCTCCGATCGAAGGCGCTGCTCCGATCGAAGGCGCTGCTCCGCGGTGAAACGTGGTAGCGCCGATCTCTTCAGAGCCCTGAGCTGAGGGTGTGCTCGACGGCTGCGGCTGCGGATGCCAAGCGGGGCGGCGCGGGCGCGGGCTGGAGGTACGGCGGAGGAGACCGTCCGCGGGTCGACGGCCCCGAGAGCCACTGTCACCCGGGCCGCGTCGCTGGTACACTCCGCGCCCCAACGCCAGCCCAGGAGGGGCCATGCAGACCGAGGTCAGCGCCGAGGGCGTGAAGAACATCATCAAGGAGCTCGGCTACGAGCTCGTGGACGACAAGGGCAGCGTGTTCTCGATCCGCGGCTCGAGCGGGATCAAGATCATCTGCGGCGTCGAGGAGGAGATCCTCGAGATCACCGTGCCCCTCGTCAGCGTGTCCGAGAGCAAGCTCACCCGCGAGGTGGCGCTCGCCATGCTGTGGCAGGACAACGGGCTGTCGACGTCGCACATCGAGCTGGTGCGCTGCAAGGGCGACCAGGTGCGCGTGGTCCTCATGAACTACTGCAAGCTCAGCGAGCTGGGCGCCGACGACCGCGACGACATCGAGACGGCCCTGGAGTTCATCGAGCTGGACACCGTCCGCGCGCGCACGCTCCTGAGCGCGCTGGCGGGCTGAGGAGAGGGAGAGCGACATGGGTGTTTTCGACTGGTTCTCCCGTGGCGGGCGGGTGGCGCGCGGCAAGGCCAACGCGGTCATGGACTCGATCGAGGACGCGACCTTCGAGACGACGCTCAAGCAGACGATCGCCGACATGAAGGGCGACCTGCGCAAGCTGGTCAACGCCTCGGCCGACGCGATGGCCAACGGCACGCGCCTGCAGCGGCAGTACGACAAGCTCATCGGCCAGTCCGACGAGTGGAAGGGCAAGGCCAAGGCGGCGCTGCAGGGCGGCCGCGAGGACCTGGCCAAGCGCGCGCTCGCCAAGCGGGCCGAGTTCGACCGCGACGCGGCGACGCTCAAGCCGCAGGTCGAGGCGGCGCACAAGTCGAGCGAGACGATCAAGGAGCGGATCGAGCAGCTCAAGGCGCGCATCACCGAGGCCGAGCGCACCTCGTCCACGCTCGTCGCGCGCAAGAACGCGGCCGTGGCCCAGCAGAAGGTGGCGGCGGCGATCGCCGACCTGGGCGACCAGGACAACGCCTTCTCGACGCTCAAGCGCTTCGAGGAGACGGTCGAGAAGCAGGAGGCCGCCGCGCTGGCCTTCGACGAGCTCGCCGGCGCGACCTCGGGCAGCAAGGACCGCGACCTCGACAAGGAGATCGCGCTCCTGGGCCTGGGGAGCTCGAGCTCCGGCGTCGACGACGACCTCGCCGCCCTGAAGGCCGAGCTGGAGGGCTGATCGACGGCTGCGGCCGTCGCCGGTAACGTTTCACAGCGGCCGTCGCTTGTTCTCATGTCCACGTCCGGGCGCGCGGCTCGATGCTCCGATCCGCAGTGAGGCACCTATCGCCCTCGCTCCGGCCGCTACGCGGCCTCCGCTCGGGGATGCGCGCCACCGCTCGATCTGCTCGCTTCGCTCGCAGATCAAGCGGTGAGCGCGGTCACACCGCGGGTGACGTCGCGTCGCGGCGCAGCGGGGCTGCGCCGCGACGTTCGCGCTCCTGCGTCCGTCCTCAGGCCACTCGCCCGGGAGCCCGTCATGGTCGTCCTCGCGTTCATCGAGCTCGCCATCACCGCCGTCATCGCCGGGGTCATCGGCTTCGTCGCCGGCGCGGCGACCATGGCCGTCGCCCGCCGCGGCGCGGGCGGCGTCGCCGCGCCCGCCTTGCCCTTGAAGGAGCACGACGTCCTGCGCGCGTCGCTGCGCGACGTGCGCAAGGGCGGGCTCCTGCACGTGCGCAACATGGGCGACGACTTCGAGGACGTCGACTTCGAGGTCGAGCGCTACGACCGCCACGTCGCCGGCCGCGACGAGTGGCACCTCATCGAGGGCACCTACAAGAACCGCCCGGTGGCGATCGAGTGGCAGACCGTCCGCGGCGCCCTGCGCGCGTGGGAGCACAAGCGCCTGCGCGCGCTCACCCCCGAGCAGGTGGGCCTCGGCGGCGACGCCCTGGCCGCCCTGGCGCCCGGCAAGGCCCACACGCACGAGGGCGTCGCCTACCAGGTCGAGGTGGCTGGCAAGGCCCTGAGCCACGAGGGCGGGGCCGGCTTCGGCAAGGAGCACGAGGCCTGGCGCCTTGTCAGCCAGGACGGCAAGCGCGTCCTGCACGTCGAGCGCTGGGCCGGCAAGCCGGCCACGGCGTGGCTGGGCGAGGCGATCGACCCGGCGATGGTCGAGATCTACCGGGTGAAGGCTTAGCCGCAATGCCGAATGGTCAACGCGTCAACTGCTGCGTCGATCGTTCCCGTTCCCGTTCCCGTTCCCGTTCCCGCTTGCTGGGGCCACATGAACTTCGACCACGAGCGCTGGTCGAAGCCTTCTCCTCCGCGTGATCTCCATGCTCACTCGCATGATCAACAACCTCGGAGGTGCGGGAACGGGAACGGGAACGGGAACGTAAGACTCGCCTGAGAGTCAGCCGCTCACCATTGGCTTTGGGCCTGGCCGTCACTCGCGGTAGGACGTCCACCACCAGCCGCAGAACCCGCAGCGGAACGCGTAGGTCTCGGCCTCCAGGTCCTCGAGGCCCTCCTCCGGGAAGGGGAGGTCGGGCTCGAGCGCCTCGAGGAACCAGTCCTCGAGGTCCTCGCCGCGGGGCAGGAGCGGCTCGAGCGCGTGGCCGTGGAACACGGCGTAGTCGTTGCAGCACACCGGCCACACCGGGTCGACGGGCCAGGCCACCCCGGGGTGGTGCACGAGGTCGCGCGCGCGCGTGAGCGCGTCGTCGCGCGGGATCGCCAGGGCCCGCACGAGCGGGTGCGCCGGGTCGACGTCGTCGGGCGGGTCCTCGGCCTCGGGGTCGACGCCGAGCGGCGCCCAGTTGGCGCCAGGGCCGTCGCGCGTGGCCGCGCCCAGGTCCTCGCGGTATTCGCGCCGCCCGCCGAGGCCGAGGTAGCGGTGGTAGGGCTCGGCGCCGGGCTGGCGCCAGGCGTCCCACGCGTCCTCGATCGGCGCGCCCGGGTCGCGCGCCAGCGCCCGGGCGGCGGCGCGGCGCACAGCGCCGCGGCGGTCGCCTGGGGCCGCCTGGGGGCGCGCCGGTCCTCGTCTGCCGGGCCGGGGACGCCGGGGCCTCGGCCGCGGCCTCGCGCACGGCGGTCAAGGTCGCCCAGGACGCCGCGCAGGGCGGCCCGCGCCAGCAGGGCGTCGGCCGCCCGCGCGTGGCTTACGCCAGGGCGCTCAGGCGGCGCAGGGGCCAGCCGGGCCCACGCGCCGGGCGAGGGCCGGGCGCACCGGCCAGCGCGCGCAGCCTCGGGCGCCCGCGGCGGCCGAGCGCGCGGCGCGCCAGGTCGACGACGTCGCCCTCGCCGGCGCGCGCGAGCACCAGGCGCGCCTCGGCCTGCAGGAATGGGTCGGCGGCCGAGCCCAGGAGCGACGCCGCCAGCGGGGCGAGGTCGGCCGGCGCCTCGCGCCGGGCCAGCCCCTGCAGCGCCGTCAGCCGCCACACCTCCGACGGCTCCTGCAGCGCGGCGAGGAGCTCGTCGCGGGCCCCGGGCTCGTCGGGGCCGCGGGCCAGGTCGCGGATACGAGCCAACGAGTTCCCCTCACCGGAGTCGTCGTCGAGCTCCTCGAGGTCGGACCCCTCGTCTGGCTCCTGGGGGCGGTTCGGCATCGCGCTGCCGTCTTACCACGCGGCCCGGGGGCCACGAAGGGCGCCGGGGGCGCTCACGCCTCGTGCGCCCCGCCGAGGCCCAGGGCGGCCTTCACGTCCTCGAGCACCACGTAGAGGCAGGGGATCACGACGAGCGTCAGCCCCGTGGAGAACGCCAGGCCGAAGACGATCGAGATCGCCATGGGGCTGAGGAACCGCGCCTGCCCCGTGGCCAGGAAGGCCAGCGGGAAGAGGCCGAAGATCGTCGTCACCGAGGTGAGGATGATCGCCCGCAGGCGCCGCACGCTGGCCTGGCTGGCCGCCTCGAGCGCCGTCCGGCCGCCGCGGCGCAGCTCGTTGATCAACGACACGAGCACGAGGCTGTCGTTGACGACGATCCCGGAGGTGGCGACGAGGCCCATGACCGACATGAACGAGACGTCGCGGCCGAGGAGCATGTGGCCGAGCAGGATCCCGTCGATCCCGAAGGGGATCGCGACCATGACCAGGAGGGGCTGGGCGAACGACTTGAACTGCGTGCCGAGGATCAGGTAGACGAGCAGCACCGAGATGAGGAAGGCCTTGAGCATGCCGTTCATCGACTGCTCGGCCTCGCGCCGCTGGCCCTTGACCTTCACGTCGATCGCGCGCTCGCGGCGCATGGGGTCCTCGAAGGTCGCCTTGAGCCGGTCGGTGACCTCGATCGCGTTGGCGCGCCGCGTGTCGACGTCGGCGAACACGGTCACGGCGCGCCGCCGGTCGCCGCGGACGATCTTGGCCAGGCCGCGCCCCTCGCGCGCCGAGGCCACGGCCCGGAACGGCACCCGGTCGCCCGCGGGCGTCGTCAGCCACAGTTCCTCGAGCGTCGCGCGGCGCGACCGGTCGTCGAGCGGGTAGCGGACGACGAGGTCCACGTCCTCGTCGAGGCGCCGGACGCTCGTGGCGGCGCGGCCCTGGAACGCGTCGCGCACCTGCTGGGCGACCGCCTGCGTCGTCAGCCCGAGCGCGCCGGCCGCCTCGAGGTCGACCACGACCTCGAGCTCCGACTTGCCCGGGGCCGAGTCGTCGAAGACGTCGTGCACGCCGTCGATCCCGCGCAGCCAGCCGGCCAGCTCGTCGGCCGCCTCGCGCAGGGCCGCGAAGTCGTCGCCCTCGAGCGCGACCTCGATCGGCGACCCGCCGGGGCCCGCCTGGAGGCCCTTGAACTCGAGCTTGGTGAAGCCGCGCAGCTTCGCGGTCTCCTCGCGCAGGTGCTCGAGGATCTCCTCGGTGCCGCGCGCCCGCTCGCGCGGCGACGTGAGCGTGAACACGACCTGCCCCAGGTGCCCGCCGCGGTCGGCCTGGTCGACGTTGATCGCCGACACGCCGACGTTGGTGATCGAGGCCTCGCGCTCGTCCTCGGGCAGGGCCAGGATCAACCGCTCCAGGTCGCGGGCGCGCTCGGAGCTCTCCTCGAGCGAGGCCGTCGACGGCAGCTCGTAGTTGAGGAAGTAGGTCTCGCTCTCGAACGGGTCGAAGAGGATGAACCCGGTCGTCACCGAGGCCAGGGTGACGATCACGATCGACAGGCCGAGGAGCCCCGAGAGCACGCGGTAGCGGCGCGCGAGGCACCAGTCGACGGCGCGCCGGTGGAAGGCCTTGATGCGCTCGAACCAGGGCGCCGGGTCGGCCGCGTGCGCGGGGCCGAACTCGACCACGTGCACGGGCATGACGGTGAAGCACTCGAAGAGCGAGGCGATGAGGCAGAACGAGACGACGACGGGGACCTGCCACATCCACTGGCCCATCTCGCCGGGCGTCAGCAACATGGGCATGAAGGCCGAGATCGTCGTGGCGACCGTGCAGAACACGGGGATCGCCACCTGCCGCGTGCCGTTCACGGCCGCCAGGGCGGGCGCCTCGCCCTCCTCGATCCGCGACTGGATGTTCTCGACGACGACGATCGCGTCGTCGACGAGCATGCCCAGGACGAGGATGAGGGCGAAGAGGGACATCATGTTGATCGAGATCCCGACCAGCGCCATGCAGCAGAAGGCGAACAGGAAGGCGGCCGGGATGCCCAGGGCCACGATCGCGGCCATGCGCCAGTGGAGGAGCAGGCACAGGCTGGCCAGGACGAGGACGAAGCCCTGCAGGGCGTTCGTCTTCATGATGTCGAGGCGGTCGTTGAGGTAGATCGACAGGTCGGTGTGGACGCTGGCGCGGACGCCGGCCGGCAGCTCGAGCTTGCGCGCCAGCTCGCGCACCTGGCGCGAGATCTCGAGGATGTCGCCGTCGCGCTCCTTGAGCGCCGTCAGGTTCAGGGCCGTCTTGCCGTCGAAGCGCCCGTAGGTGAGCGCGCGCTCGAAGCCGGGCATGACGCGGGCCACGTCGCCCACGCGCACGGCGGAGCCGTCGGGGTCGGCGCGGACGACGACGGCCTCGATCTGCTCGGTCGTCTCGGTGTCGCCGCGCGTGCGGATGAGCACCTCGTCGCGCGCGCGCTCGAGGGTGCCGCCGGGGACGGTCCGGTTCTGCGCCTGGAGCGCGCGGGCCACCTCGTCGAGGGTCACGCGGTGGCGCAGCGCCGCCTCGGGCGAGACCTCGACGTGCCACTCGAGCGCGCGCAGCCCCGAGGGCTGCACGGCGGCGACGCCCGGGATGGCCTCCATGCGCCGCTTGATCGGGCGCACGAGGTCCTTGAGCGCCAGCTCGCCCAGGTCGCCGTGGATCGAGAGCGTGATGACCGGGAAGCGGGTCTTGACCTCCTGCACCAGCGGGTCGTCGCGCAGCTCGGCCGGGAGGTCGGGGATCGCGGCGACGGCGCGGTCGACCTCCTGGAGCGTGCGGGTCATGTCGGCGCCCTGCGCCAGCTTGCCAATGACCCAGCAGACGCCCTCCTGCGTGGTCGACTCGAGCTCCTCGATCCCGTCGACCGAGTCGAGGGCGTCCTCGAGCTTGACCGTGACCAGCTCCTCGACGTCCTCGGGCGCGGCGCCCGGGTAGACGGCGGTGACGCGGATCTTCTCGCGCGTGAACTCGGGGAAGATCTCGCGGGTCATCGTCGAGTAGGCGAAGAGCCCGCTGACGACGAGGAGGAGCTGGGCGAGGTGCACGGCGACGCGGTTGTCGACGGCGGCCCGGACGAGGGCGGTGATCACGGGTCAGTCCCCGAGCCGGGCCAGCGGCGCGCCGTCGAACAGGAGGCCGGTGCCCTCGACGACGACCTCGCACGGCCCGTCGAGCCCGGCGCGCAGGAGCCGGCCCTCGCCCTGGCGCGGGCCGAGCGTCACGGCCACGCGGCGGGCGCGGTCGCCCTCGGCCAGGAACACGTGGTGCGCGCCGGCCTCGGCCACGACGGCGCCGTCGGGGACGAGCACGGCCTCCTCGACGACGCCGAGGTCGAGCACGACCCGCGCGAACATGCCGGGGCGCAGGAGGCCGCCGGCCGCGCCGGCGGCGACGTCCACGGCGAAGGTCCGGTCGCGCGGGTTGGCCGCGGCGGCCACGCCCTCGACGCGGCCCGGGAAGGGCCCGGCCGCGTCGCCCTGCCCGGGGAGGCGCGCGGCCACGTCGCCGTAGGGCGGCGCGGCCGAGACGCCCGGGAGGAGCACGTGGGCGGCGGCCCCGGCGCGCAGGGCCGGCGCGTCCTCCTCGCGCACGTGGACGCGCACGCGCACGCGGTCGGCGCTGACGAGGCGCACGGCGGCCGTGCCGGCGGCGCCCCACTGCCCCTCCTGCACGAGGCGCTCGGCGACGACGCCGGCGAACGGGGCGCGCAGGACGCAGCGGTCGAGGTCGAGCTGCGCCTGGTCGCGGGTCGCCTGGGCCAGGTCCAGGGCGGCCGCCGCCTCGCGGGCGACGGCGCGCGCGTCGTCGGCGGCCTGGGCGAGGCGCTGCGCCTCGAGCAGGGCGGCGCGCCACTGCGCGTCGGCCTGGTCGGCGCGGTCGCGGCTGGCGAGGTCGCGCGCGGCCAGGCTCGTCCACCGCTCGAGGTCGCGGGCGCGCACCTCGAGCGACGCCAGGGCGGTCGCGTGCTGCGCATCGAGGTGGGCCACGCCCCCCTCGCTCCGGGCGGCCGCGGCCTGGGCGCGGACGAGGTCGGCCTCGGAGCGGCGCAGGCGGAGCTGCGCGTCGCGCGCGTCGAGCTCGACCAGCGGCGCGCCCTCGGCCACGCGCTCGCCCAGGACGTAGCGCACGCGGCGCACGACGCCCGGCACCTCGAGGGCCACGCGCGCGTCGTGCTCGGCCTCGACCGTGCCGAAGACCCACGACGCCGCTCGACGCGCCCGGGCGCCAGGCGCGCCATTGCGCACCCGGGACGCGCGCGCGGCGGGCCGCCGGTTCCAGGCCAGCCCGAGCGGACGACCGCCAGGCCGAAGGGGTAGCGCGTGACCGACTCGACGGCCAGCGCCTCGGCCTCCTGCCGCGGCGGGGCCAGGCGCACGAGGAGCTTGTTGGGGCTCAGCTCGGCCCGCGAGAGGACCTCGATCGTCTGGGGGACCGTCTCCTCGCGCGCGGCGATCGCGCGGATCGCCGTGCTGATGACGCAGGACCCGAGGAGGATGCCGACCGAGCCGAGGACGATCCGAGCGCGCTGCGTCACGCCACGAACGATAGGACGCGAGCAGGTTCGATTCAAAGGTCAGGGTGCGGCGAACTGCCGCGCACCCTCCCATCGGGTCAGGGGCGATCGGTCGGGGCTTGAGCGCCGGGGTCGTCGGTGTTACGAAGTGCCCGTTCGTAGTACCGCCCCTGGCCGGGGAGTCCGCCGAAATGCACCTCGCCCACGTCCGCACGGGCCTCGTCCTCCTCGCCATCGGAGTGCTTCACGCCGGGTGCGGCGGGAGCAGCAGCAAGGGCCGCACGACCGCGGCGTCGCCGGCCGCGGGCACGGCCCCGACGCTCGTCGGCGTCGAGCCCGGGGCGGGGCAGCGCGTCGGGCCCACCGACCCGCTCGTGGCCACGTTCGACGTGGCGCTCCTGGCGTCGACCGTGGCCGCGGCGGTCGCGGTCAGCGAGAGCGCCGGCGCCAGCGGCACGAAGGTCGGCCACGTGAGCCAGTCGGCCGCCGAGGTCGTGGTCTTCGGCCCCGACCTGCCCTGGGCCCTGGACGCCAGCGTCACGCTCCAGGTCGCCACCAGCCTGCGCGCGGCGGACGGGACGCCCCTCGCGGCCGCCGCGTCGGTCACGCGCAGCGCGGCGCCCACGACCGACCGGATCTCGACGACGCACGTCGGCTCGAACATCGGGGTCGTGACCCTGCGGGACGGGCGCCTGCTCCTCTGCGGCGGCAACGTGGGCGCGCCGACCGGGGCGATCGACCTGACCACGATCGTCGACCCGTCGACGGGCGTCGCGACGGCGTCGGGCCCCCTGAGCCAGCCCCGGTTCGGCCACGTGACCGTGCTCCTGGCCGACGGCCGCGTGGCGGTCGTCGGCGGCCAGACCACGACCACCCTGCACACGACGATCGAGGTGTGGGACCCGGCCACGGGGGTCTGGACCGTGCAGGCGCCGGCCATGGCGCTGCGCACGAGCATGCACGCCGTGCTCCCCCTGACGGGCGGGCGCTGGCTGGTCGTGGGCGGCTACGCCAACACGGCCCAGAGCCAGCCGCAGACCGTCGTCGAGGTCCTCGCGGCCGACATGAGCGCCGTCACGGCGTCGGCGCAGGCGACCACCCTCGGCGGCCAGGCCGCGCTCCTCGGCGCCTCGACCGTGGCCCTGTTCGGGCGCGTGACGGCCGGGCCCACGCGGGACGTCGAGGTGCTCCGCCTCGACGCGGCGCAGGCCGACCCGGTGACGTCGGTGACGCGCCTGTCGAACGTCCTCGTCGCGCCGGCGGGCGCGACCGCGGACTGGAACCACCCATCGGTCGGCCCGCTGGCGGACGGCCGGGCCCTCGTGCAGCAGGCGGACGCCACGTGCGTCGTCACCGTCAGCTTGCAGGGCGCACCGACCGCCACCGGGGTCGCCGGCCCGCACCTCGTCGGGCGCGGGCGCACCTTCACGCGGCTCCTGCCGACGCAGGACGGCGCGCTGCTCATCGGGCCGGGCGGGCGCAGCCCGGGCGCCTCCGGCACCGACCCGGTCGCCGACCTCTTCCGCCCCGGCGCGGCCGGCGCCGCCGGGACGGTCGTCGCGCTCACCCCGCGCACCGGCCGGCGCTCGGCGGGCGTGGCCGCGCTGCGCGACGGGCGGATCATGGTCGTCGGCGGCCGCGACGGCGGCCTCTCGGGCCCGCTCCTCGGCGGCCTGGACTCGATCGAGGTCTTCACGCACGAGGCCCTCGCACAGTCGGCGCTGGGCGCGCGGCGAGAGACGATCGGCATCGGCCTCGAGCCCGCCTCCGGCTGGTCGATCACCACGACCGACCGCACCTTCACCTTCGTCACCTCGGGCGCGCTCGCCCCGAACACGACGACGCTGTCGCAGGCCCTGACCGTGCGCGTCAACGGCCAGCCCGCGGCCTCCTCCGCCAGCCTCGCGGCGCCCCGCCGGCTCGTCGTCACGCTCGCCGGGTCGGTGACGCTCGCGGCCGGCGACTGGGTCGAGGTGTCGCTCGGCCCGGGGCTGCGCGACGTCGAGGGGCGCACGCTCGACCTGACGCGCGGCGTGACCTCCGGCGTCTGGCGGGTCCGGTGACGGCCCAGCTCCAGGCCACCGTCGCGGCGCTCACGGCGCTGCTCCTGTGGCCCGTCGTCGTGGCGCTCCTCGTGGCCGTCGGCCACACCGTGTTCCTCCTGGGCGAGCTCCTGGTCGAGGCGCTGCGCCGCCGCGGCCAGGCCGCGGCGCTCCTCGACCCGGCCGCCCCGCCGCCGTCGATGGCCGCGCGGCGCGGCGTCGTCGCCTGGGGCGCCGAGCGGCGCGCCGACCCGGCCGCGTCGCCCTGGCTCGTCCTCGACCGCACCGAGGCCCTGCTGGCCCGGCGCGTCGACCGCGCGCGCACGTGGGCCCGCCTGGCGCCGGCCCTGGGCCTGGCCGGGACGCTCATCCCGCTCGGGCCCGGGCTCACGGCGCTGGCGCACGGCGACCTGCGCGCGCTGTCGGACGCGCTGGTGCTCGCCTTCGGCACGACGGTGCTCGGCCTGTTCGCCGGCGGCCTGGCCTGGGTGGTGACGACCGCGCAGGAGCGCTGGTACCGGCTCGACCTGGCCGAGCTGCGCCACGCGCTCGAGGCGCTGGACGCGTGAGGCGCCCGCGCGCGGGCCTCGGGCTCCTCGGCGGCGGGCGTGAGGCCGACCCGCTCGAGGGCCTCGCCAACCTGTTCGACGTGGGCGTCGTCTTCGCCCTCGGCTTCCTCGTGGCGCTCGTGAGCGCCATGCACCTGGCCGGCCTGTTCGACCCGCAGGCGCGCGTGACCGTCACGACCGAGCGGCCCGACGGGCTCGAGGTCGTCGTGCGCGACGGGCGCCGGACCGTCGTGCGCCGGCTGACGAAGGACGTCGGCGCGGGTGAGGGCACGCGGCTGGGGACGGCCTACCGGCTGGCGGACGGGAGCGTCGTCTACGTGCCGGAAGGCGAGTGAGGCGTGTCGGCGGCGGACCCGAGGAAGCTCACAACAGAGGAGCAGAGGGAGCAGAGGGCGCCCTCTGCGACGCTCGCGATCGGGGGCGTCGGGTCGAAGGGGGGGCCGCGGGGCCGCGAGGGGACTGGGGATCGGGACCTGGAGCCGGGGAACCGGGAACGGGACGAAGGGCCAGGGCGGCGGCGAGCCGCGGGACATGTTGTCCCGGCTTGCGGTCTCGGATTTGGTTTCACCGCTACTCGCTCAGGCCCTTCGCGGCCCGGGTCGCAGGTCCCTTGGCTTCCCTTGGCTCGAGATGACCGCGATGAGTGACGGGTTCGGGAGGCGGGCGCGAAGACCACGAGCGGCGCGAGCGACCCGCGCCGCGCGAGCGGCCCGGCGAAGGCGCTCGGCCCGTTCCTCCCCTGCCCCTCGCTCTCCCCGGCGGGTCGAGCCCGGGCCGCGGAGCGAGAGGCCGCGCGCCCTCTGCTTCCTCTGCTCCTCTGTTGTGAGCCCTTCCGGACGCGCGGCGTGAGCCGCCTCGCCGGCCCCGCCTTCGCCCTGGCCTTCACCGCCGCCGTCCTCGGCGTGGCGGCCACGCGCCCGGCCGCCGACGCGCGCCCGGCCCGCGTGGTCCTCGTCGTCTCGGACCCGGCCCTCGAGCCCTGGACGCGCGCCCTCGACCGGCTCACGGCGCGCGCGCCGGAGGTCGCCCGGCGCATCGACCTCACCCTGCGGGCGCCGTCGACGGCCGCCCTGCGCGCGGGGGCGGCCGACGCCGACGTCACCGACGCCGCGCCCGAGGCCGACGTGGTCGTGGTCGAGCTGCTCGAGGCCTCCTGGGCGCTGGCGCACGCGCCGTGGCTCGAGGGCTGGTCGCAGGCGCGCGGCCGCGCGGCGCCGGCGCCGCGGACGCTCGCGCTCGGCCCGGCCGGCCGCGACCTGACGCCGGACCGCCTCGCCGCGCTCGGCCTCGCCCGCGACGAGGCGCTCGACGCCTACTGGGACGCCGGCAGCGGCGCCGACCTCGAGCAGGCCCTGCGCCACCTCCTGCGCCTGGCCGGGCACGCGGTCGAGGTCGCTCCGCCGACGACGCCGCCGGCGCAGGGCTACGTGGCCTGGGACGCCGACGGCGAGGCGCGGCTCCTCGAGTCGTGGGAGGCCTGGCGCGCGGCGACCGGCGACGACGGCGCGCGCCCGCGCGTGGCGATCCTCGAGTTCCCGGCCCGCGTGAAGCGCGACACGCTCACGATCCCGCGCGCGATCGCCCGGGCCCTCGAGGCGCGGGGGCTCCGGCCCGTCGTCGTCTTCGCCCAGCCCGGGAGCCGCGCCGTGCGCGACCTCCTGCGCGACGACGCCGGCCCGCGCGTCGAGGCCGTCCTGGCCCTGCACCTCAAGTTCGTCGACGGCGACGCGGCGGCGGCGCTCACCGACCTGGGCGTGCCCTGCCTGAACGCGATCCGGGTCTACGGGCGCACCGTCGATGCGTGGCGGGCGTCGACGCAGGGGCTGACCACGGGCGAGGTCGCCTGGCAGCTCGCCGTGCCCGAGCTCTCGGGCCTCGCGCCGCACACCGTCGTGGCCGCGCTCGCGCCGGGCGGCCGCGGCCGCTACGAGGCGATCCCCGAGCGCGTCGAGCGGCTGGCCGACCGCGCCGCCGCCTGGGCGCGGCTGCGCGCCACGCCGCCGGATGAGCGGCGCGTGGCGCTCCTCTACTGGAACTACCCGCCGGGCAAGCACAACGTCGGCGCCAGCTACCTCAACGTGATCCGGAGCATCCCCACGATCCTGGCCGACCTGCGCGGGCGGGGCCTCGACGTGGGTCCGGCGGAGGGCGACGCGACCGTCGGCGACGAGGTCATCGCCAGAGGCCGCAACGTCGCCCGCTGGGCGCCGGGCGAGCTCGACCGGCTGCTGGCCTCGGAGGAGGTCGTCCGCCTGCCGCTCGCCACCTACGAGGCGTGGTTCGCGGCGCTCCCGCGCGCCTTCCAGCGCGACGTCGTCGACCACTGGGGGCCGCCGGCGGCGGCCGAGATCATGGCGAAGGACGGGCACCTGCTCCTGCCGGTCGTACGCCGCGGCAACGTCGTCCTCCTGCCGCAGCCCGACCGCGCCCGCACGCAGGACCTTGCGGCGCTCTACCAGAAGCAGGACCTGCCGCCGCACCACCAGTACGTGGCCGCCTACCTGTGGCTGCAGCGGACGTTCGACGCGCACGCCGTCGTCCACCTGGGCACGCACGGCACGCACGAGTGGCTCTCGGGCAAGGAGTCGGGGCTCTCGGGGGACGACCCGGGCGAGGTCCTCGCGGGCCACCTGCCGATCCTCTACCCCTACATCGTCGACGACATCGGCGAAGGGATGGTCGCCAAGCGCCGGGGCGCCGCCGTGGTCGTCGACCACCTGACGCCGGCCCTCGGCACGAGCGGCCTGGCCCCGGAGCTGGCGGCCCTGCGCGAGCGGACGATCGAGTGGCGGGCCGCCCCCGACGGCCAGCGCGAGGAGGTCCTGGCCGAGCTCGAGGCCGAGGTCGTCCGGCGCGGCCTCGACGTGGACCTCGGCGACGTGGGCTGGCGCCGCGGCGAGGACGGCGCCTTCGCGGCCGACGCGCAGGCGCGGGTGGCCGCCCTCGAGGACCACCTCGAGGAGACGCGCGCGCGCACGGTCCCGCTGGGCCTGCACACGTTCGGCCGCTCGCCCGAGGGCGAGCGCCTGGACGGCTTCGTGGCCCTCATCGAGGAGGCGCACGGGGCGGCGGTCGCCTCGACGACGCGCGCGAACCTCGTCGCCTGCGGCCCGAGCGAGCTCGGGTCGCTGGCGAAGGGGCTCGCCGGCGGCTTCGTCGCGCCCGGGCCCGGCAACGACCCCCTGCGCGACCCGGCGGCGGTGCCGACGGGCAAGGACTTCTTCGCCTTCGACCCGCGCACCGTCCCCGGCCCGCGGCAGGAGGCGCTCGGCGCCGACCTGGCCCGGCGGCTCGTCGAGCGGCTGACGGCCGAGCGCGGGCAGGCGCCGCGCCGCCTCGCCCTGCAGGTGTGGGGCGTCGAGACGATCCGCCACGCCGGCGTGCAGGAGGCGCAGGCGCTGGCGCTCCTGGGCGTGCGCTGCGTGCGCGACCGGCAGGGGCGGGTCAGCGGCCTGGAGCTCGTGCCGCGCGAGGCGCTCGGGCGGCCGCGCGTCGACGTCGTGCTGCACGCGACGAGCCTCTACCGCGACACGTTCCCCGTCCTCGTCGAGCTGTTCGACCAGGCCGTGCGCCTGGCCGCGGCCAGCCCAGAGCCCGACAACCCGATCGCGGCGCACGCGACGGCGCTCGTGGCCGACCTCGTGGCCGGCGGCATGAGCGAGGACCGGGCGCGGGCCCGAGCGCTGGTGCGCGTGTGGGCCGAGCCAACGGGCAAGCACGACAGCAAGGTCGCGGCGATGGCCGGCGCCAGCGGGAGCTGGGACACCGAGGCGCAGGTGGCCGGGACCTGGATCCGTCGCATGGGCCACGGCTACGGCGGCGGGCAGTGGGGCGAGCCCATGGAGGCCGAGTTCCGCGCGGCGCTGCGCGGGACCGAGGCGATCGTCCACACGCGGGCCAGCTCGCTCTACGCCACGCTCGACAACGACGACTACTTCTCCTACGGCGGGTCGATCGCGCTCGGTGTGCGAAGCGTCGACGGCGGGCGCAGCCCGCCCTTCTACGTGACCGACCTGCGCCGGCCGGGGCGCGAGGAGCACGTGACGCTCGAGCGCTTCATGGGCCAGGAGCTGCGCTCGCGCTACCTGAGCCCCGACTGGATGCGCGCCGTCATGGAGGAGGGCTACTCGGGCGCGCGCCACGTGTGGAAGGGCGTCGAGCACCTGTGGGGGTGGGAGGTCGTCTACCCCGAGGCGGTCGGCGCGGCCAAGTGGCAGGAGGTCCACGAGGTGTGGGTCGAGGACCGCCACGGGCTCGGGCTCGAGGCCTTCTTCGAGCGCGAGTCGCCGCACGCGCGGCAGGCGATCGCCGCGCGCCTGCTCGAGGTCGTGCGCAAGGAGCGCTGGGACCCCGACGACGCGACGCGCCGGGCCCTCGTCGAGGCGTTCGTGGGCAACGTCGAGCGCCACGACGTCTCGTGCGACCACCTCACCTGCGACCACCCCGAGCTGACCGAGTTCGTCCGGGCCGAGGCCGAGCGCCTCGAGGCCGTCCCGGCCGACGCCCTGGCCCGGGCGATCGAGCGCATCGAGCGCGCCGCCGGGCGCACGGTCGCCGAGGCCCTGGCGCGCCGGCGGGCCGACAAGGCCGAGTGGCACGCCGCGCCCGCCCCCGAGGCCGCGGCGGCCGCCGGGGCGCAGGTCAGCGGCCTGAAGATGACCGAGGAGGAGGTCCGCGAGGCGGGCGGCGCGCCGGCCGCGCCGCCGCCGGCCGGGGCCGCCCTGGCGCTCCTGGCCCTGGCAGCGCTGGGACTTCTCGGCGCCGCGCTCGAGGCGCGCGGCTGAGCCCTGGCCTCACGCGCGACGGCGCGCGGTTAACATGGTGGTGCTCGCGGCGGCGCCGCGCGACCCCGGAGGCCTCCCCAGGTGCATCCCATCCTCATCGGCCCGATCCACACCTTCGGCGTGATGGTGCTGCTGGGCGTGCTCGCGGGTCTGTGGTGGGTGCGGCGCGAGGCGCCGCGGCTGAAGCTCGACCCGGAGGAGGTCGCCTCGCTCGCGGTCGAGGTGTTCCTCGCCGGGCTCATCGGCTCGCGCCTGCAGTTCGTCCTGCACAACTGGGACCTCTACGCCGAGCGCGGCTGGTGGCGGGTGCTGGCCATCTGGGAGGGCGGGCTCGTGTGGTACGGCGGCTTCATCGCCGCCACCGTCGTCGCGATCTGGCGCATGCGGCACTACCGCTTCCCGATCCTGCGCACGTGCGACCTGCTGGCGCCGGCCACGATGATCGGCCTGGGGATCGGCCGCATCGGCTGCCTCATGGCGGGCGACGACCACGGGCGCATGATCCTGCTCGAGGAGCACGTGCAGCAGGTCCTGGCGACCAAGGGCCCGGCCTGGTGGGAGCTGCACAACCCCGTGGTCATGGACCACATCCCCTGGTACGCGCTCACGTTCACCGACGAGAACGCCCTCGTGGGGCCGGGCTACCTGGGCGTGCCGCTGCTCCCCAGCCAGCCGCTCATGACGATCAAGTGCCTGACGATCGCGGGGCTCCTGATCGCCCTGCGGAGGCCCCTGATGCGCGCGCCCGGGGCCCTGGCCGCCATGCTCTTCGTGCTCTACCCGATCGGCCGCTTCCTGATCGAGTTCACCCGCGGCGACCTCGTGCGCGGCGTCTACTCGATCGGCGGCATGACGCTGTCGACGAGCCAGCTCATCAGCGTGCTCGTCCTGCCGCCGGCGCTCCTGGCGTTCGGGGTCCTCTACGTGCGTGGCCGGCGCGAGTGGGACCGCCTGGTGGCCGAGGGCAAGGACCCGCTAGCGCTCGAGGGCCAGGCTCCGGCGAAGCCTGCGCCGACCGACGAGGGCTCGAAGACCACGGCGCCGGCCGGCGAGGGCGCGGGCTCGGCGCAGGAGGCCACCTGACGTGAGCGCGCGCGGGTGGTGGGTCACCGGCTGTCTGGTGGGCCTGCTGGCCGTGGCGCTGGGCGCGTTCGGCGCCCACGGCCTCCGGCCGCACTTCGCGGCCGTCGCCGAGCGGATCGGCGAGGCGCCGGCGAAGGTCGAGGGCTGGTACGAGGTCGGCGTGCGCTACGCCGCCTACCATGCGGTCGCCCTGCTGGCCGTCGCCTGGGCGGCCTCGCGCGCGCCCACGCGCGCGGCGACGGTCGCCGGCGTCGGCTTCGTCGCGGGCGCCGTGCTGTTCACCGGGAGCCTCGTCGTCATGGGCGTGACCGGCGCGCGGGCGCTCGGGATGATCACGCCGCTGGGCGGGCTCGGGTTCATGGTCGGCTGGGGGGCGTTGGCGCTGGCCGGTCGGGCGGCGCTGGCGCAGACGGAGGGGCGCGCGTGACGACGAAGCTCTACTGGAAGAGCACGTGAACGGGCTGCCGCGGCGCGCGAGGTCTCGTGCGCACCCTGGCCCCGGACGTGGTCGAGCGCAACTACGCCAGGGCCCCGCTCACGCGGGACGAGGTGGAGGAGATCCTCTCGGCCGTGTCGTCGCCGGCGGAGGTGCTCAACACCCGCCACGCGGTCGCCAAGGACCGCGGCTGGAAGGCCACCCCGCCGTCGCGCGAGGACCTGGTCGCCGCGGCGCTGGTGGACAACAACCTCCTGCGTCGGCCGGTGACGCTCCGGGGTGGTCGGGCCGTCGTGGGCTCGGACGAGGGCGCCCTGCGGGCGCTGCTCGGGTGAAGGGAGGCGGATGAGCCCGGACATCCCGAAGGTGCCGCGCGAGGAGCGCATGCGGATCGTGCGCCGGGCCCTCATCGGGCTGGCGATCCCGCTCGGCGTCTCGGGCGCGGCCTCGGCCGCGCTCTTCGCGACGAGCCACCCCGCCGCCGGCATGGGCGTGGCGATCGGCGGGCTCACGGGCCTCCTGATCACCGCCACCTGGGTCTTCGGCGCCCTGTTCGCCTTCGACCGCTCGGGCGGCGCGCTCATGGGCTTCACCATGGGCCTGTGGCCCGTCCGCATCGGCCTCCTCTTCGCGGCCGCCGCCCTGGGCGCCTTCCTGGGCGTCGAGCCGATCTCCCTCGTCGTGACGCTCTTCCTCACCCACGTCGCCGGCCACGTCGTCGAGGCCACCGTCCTCGACGCCCTGGCGCGGACCATGCGGCGAGGCGGGGCGAGCGGTTGACCGCCGCGGGACCCGCGATAAGATCTGCCCCGTTCGGCGACGTAGCTCAGTCGGTTAGAGCGGCGGCTTCATAAGCCGTAGGTCGGCGGTTCAAGTCCGCCCGTCGCTATGAGAGAGAAGCCCGCGAGCCAGCACGGCTTGCGGGCTTCTTCGCTTCCGGACACAGAAAATGGCTACTCCGCGATCAGAGCTGAAAGGCTGTGGGTCGGAACGCGGGCAAGCGACCTCGAACCGGCCGTCGGGCGCGTGCCGGGGTGGAACCCGTGCGACTCCGTACGCGTGAGGAAGCCGTGACCCGACGTCGTGCTCGCCTCGAAGCCGTCCTTCTGACGATCTCTGCCCTCGGAAGCGCGACGCGCGCCCTGGCGGAAGACGTCACGATCGAAGGCCATGTGACCGATCGCAGCGGGGCCCCCATCACCAGCGCGACGCTCAGCGCCTGGGAGTGCAGGGACCTCCTCCTGGACGACCCACCTGGGAGCGACTTCACGACGGTCACGAGGTCGGCTGTTGACGAACGAGGCCGATACCGGCTGGTCGTGCCCGTCAAGTACGACCAGGGACTGGCCTTGGTCGTTCGCTCGAGCGGCTTCAGGCCCGGCGTGGTCTGGTTCAGCCGGCAAGACCTGGCGCGCGGGAGGCTTGAGGTGCATCCCCTCGCCCTCCGGCCCGAGCAGCCCTCCGCTCCACCCACGCACGGCGCGACCGAGTCGGTGCAGGCGCGGACGGTGAGGCTGCGCGTGGTCGATCTGGGACGGCCGGTCCAAGGCGCGCGAGTGCGAGCCGTCGGGGCGTCAGGGGGCCGCGTCGTGACCGATCAGGCTGGCTCGTGCGTGCTCTCGTTGGCGAGCGACGGAGGCGCGGCCATCGAGGTCGACGTCGGCCACGCGATCGAGGTCGACGAAGGGCAGCGAGGGTGGGCACGCGTGCACGCCACCTATCCGCTCTCGGACGCCGCCGAACAGGAGCTCGAGCTTCGACGAGACGGCGGCTGGATCTCGGGCGCGACCAACCAATGGGAGCTGCAGGTCCCCTCGGGCACGATCATCTCGGGACGGCAGGTCACGTTCGAGAGCGCTGACGGCCGCTACCGGGCGACCATGAGCACCGTGGAGGGGGGACGGTTCAGGCTGCCGACCACCGCCGCGGGGACGCTCCTGGTCGATCCGCTCGCCGGCGACAGAATGTGCGGGAACGACTACCGGCCGACCGTCGCCCCCGTCGTCCGCGTGCCGGTGAAGGCTGGCCTGGCTGACCTGCGCGTCATGCTCCATGACGGCGTCGTCCTCGGGCGGGTCGTCGGAGGGACCGGCTTCGGCGTAGCGCATGCCGTGGTCATGGCTCGCCTCTCGACCGGCGAATCGCTGCGGGTCGAGTCGGGCGAGAGGGGGACCTTCGCCTTCTGGAACCTTCCGGCCGGAGTCACTCGGATCGAGGTCACCGAACCCTTCGGAGAGGGCTCGGCGGACGTGGACGTGATCGAAGGCAGGCAGCACGAGCTCACGGTCAGGCTCAGGTAGGCTGGCGGGAGAGAGGTCACCGGAGCTCCAAGGGAGCTGCGGGGACCATGGTCTCGACGCGACGCCGTCAGCGAGGCGGTAGGCCCCGAGGCGGGCGAGGTGGTCGTGAGCACGGCGCAGGAGCTGATCGATCAGGGCGTCGCCAAGGGGATCGCCCAAGGTCTCGAGAGCATCCGCAGGCTCCTTCGGGGTCAACTCGAGGAGAAGTTCGGCCCCCTCCCCGCCGACGTGCAGGCGCGGCTCGCGCGCGCCTCGGCTCGCCAGCTCGAGGGCTGGGGGCGCAAGGTGCTCCGTGCCCGGAAGCTCGCCGACGTGTTCGGTCAGGCAACGCCGCGAGGGACGAAGCGGCCGGGTTCAGGCCGCGGCCGCAAGCGTTAGCGAGCTCCAGGGCGCCGTCAACGGCGAGGTGGTCGTGAGCACGGCGCAGGAGCTGATCGATCAGGGCGTCGCCAAGGGTCTCGAAAGCACCCGCAGGCTCCTTCGGGGTCAACTCGAGGAGAAGTTCGGGCCCCTCCCTGCCGACGTGCAGGCGCGGCTCGCGCGCGCCTCGGCTCGCCAGCTCGAGGGCTGGGGGCGCAAGGTCCTCCGTGCCCGCAAGCTCGCCGACGTGTTCGGCCAGGCGACGCCGCGAGGCACGAAGCGGCCGGGCTCGGGCCGCGGCCGCAAGCGGTAGGTCCCGCGCCACTCAGTGTCTCGCCGGCGAGCCTGGTGGCGAGCCTCGATCGTGAGCAGCACGTGAGGCGAGGCCGCGGAGGCTGAGGCGAGGCGGCGCGCGCGCGGGCGACGTCGTATCGGCATACTTCTAGCCCGCGCGCGCGCCGCCCCGCCCAGCATCCGCGGCCGCAGCCGTCGGGCACACCTCAGGTGTCCTCGGCGGCACGGTCGTAGACGACGCGGCCGCCGACGACGGTCCACATGGCGCGGCCGCGCACCTGCCAGCCGACGAAGGGGCAGTTGCTCGAGCGCGAGCGGAAGCGGGGCTCGATCGTGTAGGGCGTCTCGAGGTCGAGGACCGCCACGTCGGCGGGCGCGCCCGGCGCGAGCGTCCCGGCGGGGAGGCCCAGGATGCGGGCGGGCCCGGTCGAGAGGAGCTCGATCAGGCGGGCGACCTTCATGCCGCGCTCGACCAGGAGCTTGGTCACCGAGACCGGCACCATGGTCTCGAGGCCGATGACGCCGTTGGGCGCGTCCTGGAACTCGACCTCCTTCTTCTCCCGCGAGTGCGGCGCGTGATCGGAGGCGATCGCGTCGATCGTGCCGTCGAGGAGGCCCTCGACCAGCGCCTCGAGGTCCTGCTGCGTGCGCAGCGGCGGGTTCATCTTGAAGTTCGGGTCGAAGCTGCACACCGCGTGGTCGGTGAGCGAGAAGTGGTGCGGGCAGGCCTCGCAGGTGACCTTGAGCCCGCGCCGCTTGGCCTGCCGCACGAGGTCCACCGACCCGGCGGTCGAGCAGTGGGCGATGTGCAGCCGCCCGCCCGTGATGCTCGCCAACGTGATGTCGCGGGCGACCATGACCTCCTCGGAGGCGGCCGACTTGCCCGAGAGGCCGAGCATGAGCGACACGAGCCCGGCGTGCATGGCGCCGTTCTTGGCCAGGTCGGGGTCCTCGGCGTGCTGGATGACGACGCGCCCGAGCATCTTGGCGTAGAGGAGCGCGCAGCGCATGACCTCGGCCGAGCGGACGGGGTCGCCGTCGTCGGAGAAGGCCACGGCCCCGCCGCGGACGAGGCCGTCCATCTCGGAGAGCGCCTCGCCCTTGCGCTCGCGCGTCACGGCGCCGATCGGGTAGATGCGCGCCTTCCCGGCGCGCTTGCCCTGCAGCACCTGGAACTCGGCGTCCGCCTGGTCGTCGACGGCGGGCTCCGTGTTGGGCATGACGGCCACGCTGGTGAAGCCGCCGCGCACGGCGGCGGCCGAGCCCGTGGCGATCGTCTCGTCGGCCTCGCGCCCCGGCTCGCGGAAGTGGACGTGCATGTCGACGAGGCCCGGCGCGACGACCATGCCGCTGGCGTCGAGGACGCGGTCGTAGCGCCCCTCGCGCAGCAGGTTCGGGGCGACGGCGCGCACCTTGCCGTCCTCGATCAGGACGTCGAGCGCGCCGTCGACGCCGCGCGCCGGGTCGACCACGCGCCCGTGCGCGATCAGCAGCGTCTCGCTCACGCGCCCTCCTCCGCCGCCTCGGACTTCGACCGCGCCAGCGAGCAGAGGAACAGCGCGGCCATGCGCACGGCCAGCCCCGCCGAGACCTGCTGGAGGATGACGCTGTTCGGTCCGTCGGCGACCTCGGGCGCGATCTCGACCCCGCGGTTGAGCGGGCCCGGGTGCATGATCACGACGTCCTTCCTGGCCCGCTCGAGGCGGCGCTGGGTCAGGCCGAACAGGCGCGAGTACTCCTCGACCGAGGGGAAGTTCAGCCCCCCGCCGCCCCGCTCGCGCTGGATGCGCAGCATGTTGAGCACGTCGACCTCGGGGAGCACGGCGTCGAGGTCGTGGCAGACGCTCACCCCGAGCTGCGTGAACGCGGCCGGGACGAGCGTCGGCGGGCCGACGACGGTGACCTTCGCGCCCAGCTTCTGCAGGGCCCAGATGTTCGAGCGCGCGACGCGGCTGTGGCCGATGTCGCCGACGATCGCCACGTGCAGCCCCTCGAGCCGCCCCAGCCGCTCGCGGATCGTGTAGCAGTCGAGCAGCGCCTGCGTCGGGTGCTCGTGCGACCCGTCGCCGGCGTTGATCACCGACGCCTGCAGGTGCCGGGCCAGCACGGCGGCCGCGCCCGGGGCCGCGTGGCGGACGACGAACAGGTCGACCCCCATGGCCTCGATGTTCCGCGCCGTGTCGACGAGCGTCTCGCCCTTCGACGTCGACGAGCCCTCCTTGCCGAAGTCGAGGACGTCGGCCGAGAGCCGCTGCGCGGCGAGCGAGAAGGACAGCCGCGTGCGCGTGGACGGCTCGAAGAACAGGTTCACGACCACGCGCCCGCGCAGGGTGGGCACCTTGCGGATCGAGCGGGTGGAGATCTCCGCGAAGCCCTTGGCGGTGTCGAGGAGCGCGAGGAGCTCCTCCCGGGTCAGCTCGCGCAGGCCCAGCAGGTCCTTGCGCGTCCAGGCGACGTGCGGCCGGTCCTCGCGGGCGGCCGCCGGGGCGGAGGCGGTCACCTACTTGACCTTCTCCTCCGTCGTGAGGACCTCGACGAAGTCCTCGCCGTCGATCTCGGCGAGGTGGACCTTGATCACCTGGTTCAGCGTCGTGTCCACGCGCTCGGCCACGTAGTTGGCCTCGACCGGCAGCTCGCGGAACCCGCGGTCGACGAGCACCGCCAGCTCGATCCGCGCCGGCCGGCCGATCGCCAGGAGCGCGTCCATCGCCGCGCGCACGGTGCGCCCGGTGAACAGCACGTCGTCGCAGAGCACGACGCGCAGGCCCTCGACGGGGTAGTCGATCTCGGTCTTCGAGACGACCGGCTGCGCGGCGACGAGCGTCAGGTCGTCGCGGTAGAGCGTGATGTCGAGCGCGCCCGTGCGCGGGGTCTGGCCCTCGAGCTCCTTGATCCGCTCGGCCACGCGCTCGGCGATGGGCACGCCGCGCCGCCGGATGCCGATGATCGCCAGGTCGTCGAGGCTGCGGCTCTTCTTGAGGATGTCCCGGGCGAGCCGGTCCATGCAGGCGTCGACGGCCTTCTTGTCCAGGATCCTGCGCCCCGCGGCCACGTGCACCCCCCTCGGGCGCGATGCGCGCCCGCCGAACCTTACGGCACGGCGGGCGCCCGGTCCAGACGCTCTCCGCTTCAGCCGGCCAGCGCGCCGAGGCAGGCGCGGGCGCGCGCGAGGTCGCCCCGGGCGAAGGCGCGCGCGGCGCCGGCGGCCAGGCCCTGCTGCCGCGGCGTGAAGAGCACCGGCGCGTCGTCGGCCAGGGGCGGGCCGGCGAGCGCCGCGCGCAGGCGCGCCAGCAGGGCTTCGAGCCCCTCGCCGGTCTTCACTGACACGAGCGC
>JAHBXY010000120.1 GCA_019636275.1 Planctomycetota bacterium
GGTCCGGCCGGAAAGCCGCTTCGCGGCCTTCCTGCCGGCCCTCTAGCCTCATCGCTGAGGCCGGGGGATCCGTGTGCTCGGCCGCTGCGATCTCACAGCACGAGGACTTACGGGTGGATCGGCGGCCGAGCACAGGGACCCCCGGCCGGAGTCGGCCCGGCCCGGCCCGTCCGAGGCCCCTGCTTGGCGCGTTTCCGACCGGGCCTCTAGGCCGCTCGCCCGACCGACAGCGCGAGCAGCAGCGTGGCCGCGTAGTAGAGCGGCACGCCGACCAGGCGGTTGACGAACGCGTCGGTCCCGAAGCGCTGGCGCGCGACGGCCACGTCCGAGGCGAAGAACAGGGCCGTGCCCGCGCCGACGAGCGCGCGCCCGGGCGTGCCCGGCGCCGAGAGCCAGGCGGCCACGCCGAGCGCGGCCGTCGCCGTGACCAGGACGGCGTAGACGGCGGCCGGGACCGCCAGCGCGCCGAGCCGGGCGCGCACGCGCCACAGGACGGCGCCGGCCGCGGCGAGCAGCGGCAGCCCGAGCAGGACGGTCGGCCCCGGCCGGGCCAGCGGGGCGAAGGCCAGGCAGAAGGCCAGGTGCCCGAGGCCGAAGGCCGCGATCCCGGCCGCCAGGTGGCGACGCGTCTCGCCGACCAGCGCCACGTCGCCGAGCGCGCACAGGACGAGCGCCGCCCGCGCCGCGCGGGCGTAGGTCGGATCGGCGGCCTGCTCGGCGAAGGCCACGACGAGGAACAGCGCCGAGGCGAGCGCCTTGCTCGCGAGCGTGGCGGGCCCGTGGCGGCGGTGGCGGGCGACGAGGAGGGCCGCCACGGCGAACGGGAGGAGGCCGGCGGCGGCCGCAGCAGCGGCGGACATGCCACCAGCCTCGCCTGACCGAGGGGCCCTGGCCACGGGGGGTGCCGCGGGTCGTCTGGCAGAGCGACGTGACGCTCCACCGTTCGACATGACGCATTCTGACCTGCCGGCGACACCGGAGGGTGCAAAGACGAGGAAGGCAGCGAGCGACCCCCGTGACGGGTCCTCCGCGCCTTCGTCGACCTTCGTCGCCGCCGTGTCCCGGGTGAGTCCCGCGGCGGACGTCCCTCACGACGACCGGCGAGCGGGGTCAGTCGCGCGGGGCGCGCGTGGCCTGCCGGTGCGCATATCGGTTCTCCCGATCTGCCAGCAGCCGAGCCGCGTGCTCGACCGGGTCCAGCTCTGGCAGGACGGTCTTGCTCCGCCAGTCTTGCCAGATCAGGGGCCGGTGCGGCAGCCGGACGCCCGCCCGCCGCAGGAGGCTCGTGTAGGCGGTCGACCCGACGGGCCGCGGCTCCGTGATGTAAGCCAGGAGCAGGTCGATCACCCACGCGTCGCGGGCGCCCACGTCGCCGAGCGCCTCGAGCGCGGCCAGCCGGACCGGGAGGGGGGCCGACGGACGGCAGAGCTCCGGCACGATCGGGAGGAGCTCTGGCGCCCGGAGCTCGCCCGCCGCGCGGATCGCCGCGACGAGCTGCTCGACCTCCGATGGGTCGAGCTGGCCGAGGGCGGAGGAGAGCCCCTGGATGAGCCGGATCACGTGGCCGATCGCGTCATCCCAGCAGTCCGGCGGGGCGGCCACCATGGCGCGGAGGAGCGGGACCGAGGGCTCGCGCTCCAGCCGCTCGACGGCGGCCCGCGCCAGCGCGGGGCGCTGGTCGAGCTGCGCCGCGAGCGCCATCCCCCACGCCTGGTGGAGGCCCTCGGGGACGGACGGCGCCGTCTCGAGCAGGGCGGTGAAGAGCCCCTCCGACGCCGGCGCGGCGGCCACGACCTCGAGCGCGAAGGTCGCGCGGGCCGCGTACTCGCCACGGACGAGGTCCGCGAGGATGTTCTGCAGGGGGCCGGGCTGGGCGGAGCCCGCCTGCGCGACGAGGGCGATGCCGCCTCGCGCCAGCGGCTCGTCCTCCCCCAGGCACGCCTCGAGCAGCAGCGAGCGGGTGGCCTTCGCCGGGCCCAGCGCGGTGACCAGGCGATCCCGCGCCCTGGCATCGAGCTGCCCCGCCGCGCGCAGGGCGGGGACGAACGCGGGGCCGTCCTCGGCCAGCCAGCGGTGGAGCAGGGGGACGAGGGGCTCGAAGGCCCGCCCCCGCACGGCCACCTCCAGGTGGAGCTCGAGGTCATGCGCTGGCATGTCCGGGCGGGCCCGCAGCACCTCGACCGCCATGCCGCCGACTCCGGGCGCGACGGCGACCTCCTCCTGTCGCTCGAGCGCCTCCAGGACCGTCACGAGCTCGGGCGAGCTCACCTGGGCCAGGAGGCCCAGCGTGAGCGCGACCAACGGGCTCATGGCTGCTGCCGGTTGTTCATGAACTCGATCACCTCGGTGTAGCGGCGGACGAGGAACTGCTGGTCGGCCACCGCGTTCGTGCCGCGCCAGTTCGGGTTCTGGCGGCGAAGCATCAGCCTGACCTCGGCGGACACGTAGATCGGGGTCCCCGGCGTCGAGTCGGGTCCTTCGATGAGCTCGACCGCCCACTCCGCGACGTTCTCGAGGACGGAGGCCTCGGGGACGCGCACCGTGGTGGGGACCAGGCCCGGGCCGGTCCACTCGCTGCGGCGGATCGTGGTGCCGTCGAGCCGGTAGCGGACCATCGGGCTCCAGCAGTTCCCCGTGAGCGTGTCGCCCACGACGTCGCCGAAGGCGATCCGCCGGCGGAAGATCAGCGGCAACGTGCTGGAGAACTGGGCCGCGGCCTGGTTGTAGCCGCTCTGCCGCAGCTCGCGCTGCACCTGCGTCATGAAGCGGGAGGCGCCCCGGTCCATGTCGAAGACGACCCCGGCCTCGTTGGCCGTCCGGGTCAGCGGCACGTTGGCGGACATGAGCACGAGGGCGAGCAGGCTCAGGATGGCCGCCGAGACCATGACCTCGATCAGCGACAGGCCGGCCGTGCGGGCCCTCGCCCGGGTCGTCATGATCCGCGTCCGAGAGCTCATCGCACCCTCCGCGCGCGCGCCTCGAAGCGCTGGTCGGTCCCGTCGGCGGCTCGCCAGGCGACCATGACCCGCGCCTCCATGAGGTCCACGTTGCCGGCATCGTTGGCGTCCGGGTTGGTGGCGTTCACCCCGACCTTCGCGACGGCGACTCCGGCCAGCGTGATCGGCGCCGGCGGCGCCACGCTGGCCCACGTCCACAGGTCGGTCGGATAGGCGAAGGCGGGGCGGAGGGGCGTGAGCGTGTCCCGCCCCGACTTGAACGCCACCGGGAACTGGAACGACACGCTCGCGCCGGCCGCGGGCACCTCGCCGGTGAGGATGGTGTCGAGCGCGTTGTAGCAGGCCTCGGCGGCGGCCATGCGCTCCCGCGTGAGCAGGTCGGTGCGCTGGGCGGTCGCCATGGCCCCGAAGGTGCCCAGGAGGATCAGCGACAGGATCCCCACCGCGATGACCACCTCGACGAGGGTCAGGCCCTCGCGCCCGCGCGGGCGCACCACGACGTCGCGCGCCATCACTGCAGGTCCTGCGGGTTGTTCATGTCGTAGATCTTCGTCGGCGCATCGTTGGCGTTGGCATGCATCAGGAAGAGCGGGACGTGCCGGGTGGGGAGCTCCCGGTAGCCGAGCACGGTGAGGGGCGAGTTCCCGTCGCCGACCGTGAAGAACTGGCCCAGGCGGGTGACCGCCGCGTCGAAGTTCCCCTCCACGTAGTTGAGGTTCGCGTGCTGGCCGGGTCGAAACATGACCTCGACGCCCTTGGTCGCGTCCGAGGGGGCGACCATGGCCATCGAGCCCTGGATGTCGATCTTCCCGCCGGGGCCGAAGTCCAGCTTCAGGTCGTTGCCCATGACCGAGAAGATCCCCTGGACGTAGGCGCCGTTGGAGCCAGAGTCGAACGTGAGCGGTGAGGTCGTGTTGGCGTCGCCCAGGATCGTGAAGGCACCCGGCTTGGCCGCCGTCCCGACGTTGATCCTGCCGCCGCTCTCCGAGTGAACCCCGATGCTCGCGCCGTTGGTCCCGATGCCCTGGATGGCCATGATGCCGTCCACGTTCATCGTCCCCTTGACCTTGACCTTCGCGTTCGCCGCGTTGGCGACGATGATCTCGCCCGTCCAGTTGAGCGTCGTGCCGTTGGGCACGTTGATCGGCCCGTTGACCACGAGCGTCCCCGACCCCGTGAGCGAGCCGGTCAGGTTCAGGTTGTTGGCCCAGTAGGTCCCGTTGCCCACGTTGCCGCTCGTCGCCGTGAGGTTCGTCCCGCTGGCGACGATCTGGGCCGCCCGCGCGTCGATGCCCTGGGCGATCTCGGTCAGCGTCTCCTGGTTCAGGAGGCCGACCTCGTTGTTGGTGACCGTCTGCGGCCGCGTGAGCGCGGCGGTGTTGGTGATCGGGTCGAGGCCGGTGACCGCGCCCCACTTGCTGATCTGGGTGGGATCGATGAAACCGGTGTAGGCGCCGAGGTCCGAGATGTTCACCGCCGGCACCTGGTTGCCGCGGATGTAGACCTGGTTGGCGCTGCCGCCGTTGACGTAGAAGCCCTTCGTGCCGCCCGCGGTCACGGGACCGCGCATGCTGAGGGCGTTGCGGTCGAACGTGACGCGGCCGCGGCTGAACTCCACCTCGGCCGTGACCACGCGCAGCCTCCCGCTGCCTATCTGCTCCCGGGCCTGCAGGTCGGTCACGTTGCTCCCGCTCGCCGGGAACCCGCGCTCGACCGCGACCACCGAGAGGACCTTCCTCTGCGGATCGAGCGGGTCCGGCGTCTTGATCATCGTCTTGAAGCGCCCGAGCAGCCGCGGCCGGCGGGTCGGGTCGGGGTCGGCCGGGTCGCCGCTCGTGAACACGGGCCACCCCGGCTGGCCATCAGGCCCGACGAGGATCCAGCCGGCGCCGTTGCCGGTCGGGTCGTAGGGACCGGACGTCCGGTTCCGGTTGACCTCGTTCACCGCCATCGCGAGTCCGTACCGCGCGACGAAGTGGAGCGTCTTGTCGCGATGCCGCTCGGCCTCGGCCTTGGCGCTCGCGCTGGTGAGCGAGAGCATGGTGGTCACGACCGTCAGGGCCGCCACCGCGAAGATCAGCACGAGCACCAGCGCGGCGCCGCGACGATCGCGCCGGCCCTGTCGGAGCTCCCTCATGCACGTCATCCTTTCCCCTAGGCCCGGCTCGGGGAAAGCAACCCTTCGGCCAGAGGGAGTGGACGAGGCACACGAGGGTTAACGCGCCCGACCTGTCCGGCGGGCCCGTCACCTGTCCGGCAAACCAGACATCAGGCGGATCGGGGGATACCTGATGCAGTCCTCCGGCCAGGACTGCAAGCAAAGAGGTTACGTCTACAGGTGGCCTACTGCCCCTGCTCGACGACCTCGACCGCGTCGACCCACACGCCCTGGTTCACGATGCTGCCGTCGCTCGTCAGCCCGAACTGGACGACGACCTCGCGCGACCCGGGGGTCAGGGCCAGGGCGACCTGCGTCCACTCGTTGTCGCCCGTGAGGCGGTGGATCTCGCTGAAGCTGGCGCCGCCGTCGTAGGAGACGCGGGCCAGGAAGAAGTCGGGGCCGCGCTCGAGGCGCGTGCGCACCTGGAAGCGCAGGACCGGCGCCTGCAGGCCGGCGATCGGGATCGGCGGGCTCGTGACCGTGGCGTTGGCGTTGTCGCCGTAGTTGCCGCCGTTGGGCCCGCACGCGCGCAGGCAGCCGTCGCCCCGCACGCCGTCGCGCGGCCAGTGGACCCAGTTGGTGTTCCAGTTGCCCTGCGCCACCCAGGGCTCGAGCCCGTCCTCGAAGTCGAAGCTCAAGGCCGTCCCCGACGCCTGCACGTTGTCGGGCAGGTAGCCCTGCTGGCAGTAGAGCACCTCGACGCGGTCCGGGTGGACCTTGAAGCGCCGGCCCGGCCCCGCGCCGGCGATGTCCATCTCGAGCTCCACCTCCTCGACGTGGAGCCGCCCGCGGAGGCTCATCTCCGTCACGCGCGTCACGTTGGCGCCGCCGTGGCCGTCGAAGGTGATCGCCTTGAGCTGCGGGAGCTGCAGCGGCAGGCGCGCGAAGCCGGTGTCGAGGACCCAGCTCGGGTCGATCACGCGCGCGCTGAAGTGGTCGCCGTTCTTGAGCACGACGTACTGGTGGCGCTCGAGCCCGGCGCGCTCGCCCCCGCGGCAGCCGAAGATCACGCGCAGGACGCGCTCGCGGCGGATCTCGACCGGCTGCTCGAGCCCGTCGAGGCGCACGCGCAGGCTGGTCGTGCGGAGGAAGCCGCTCAGGCGGTTGTTGTCGACCGTGACGATGCTCTCCAGCTCGGCGCGGTTGCGCTCGAGGTCGATCCCGGCCACGCGCCCGGCCGGCAGCTCGAGGTCGCTGTAGGCGGTCGCCAGGCGGAAGGTCTCGTTGAGCACGGCGCCGCGCAGGACGTCGCCGTTGAGCAGCTCGACCACGTCCTGGCCCTTGCCGACGGGTCGGTCGCGGCGCAGCACGCGCGGCAGGTCGTCGGGCACGGCCGCGCCGACGCTCAGGCGCAGCGCGTAGACGTTGCGCGCCCGGTGCGGGTTCCACACGCGCAGGAGCGCCTGGCGCGCCTCGGGGGCGCTGAAGCGCAGGGCCTCGAGGTCGCCCTGCCCGGTCGACGACGCCAGCTCGTTGCCGTCGAGGTCGAAGAGCGTCAGGTCGAGGTCGCCCTGCGCGTGCGAGAAGGCCAGCTCGGCCCGCAGCTCCTTGCCCGCGTCGATCGCCACCGGGTACCAGTCGGCGCCCCAGCAGTTGATCCCCTGGGCCGCCTCGCCGTTCCACGGCGTCGCCGAGAGCCCCACGTGCATGTCGTAGGTGTTGTTGGCGTTGTAGACGCGGAAGAACACCGGCATGGACCCGGTCGGCGTGAACGAGGCCACCTCCTCGCTGCGCGTGCCGCGCGACCAGGCGAGGTTGCGCCCGCGGCCGTCCTGCATGAGCAGCTCGAGGTCGCCCTGCGCGTGGTCGAAGGTGATGCTCACCTCGAGCCGCTGCCCGCGCGGGACGTCGATGAAGTACCAGTCGTCCTCGTTGCAGAACAGGCCCTTGTAGGCCCCGGGCTCGATCTTCTGCGCCGTGCGCCGCGTCTGGTTCGGCTCGAAGCGGTTCGCCTGCGCGGCGGCCGGCGCGGCCAGGAGCGCCACGCCCAGGAGCGCGGCGGCGACGTGAACCCGGGTCATGGAGCCTCCCCTGAGCGGACGAGGGTAGAGCATGCTCCGGCCGCTGGGAAGGGTCCTTCGTGCGTGGTGGCTCCGCTTCGTTCGGTTGGTGGGCCATGTCGGAGACCTGGGACCTCGTCGGGAGCGCTACAGCCCGAGCGACGCGGCCAGGGCCGGGTTCACGGCGGCGGCGAGGGCAAGCGACACGAGGAGGCCCACGACCGCGTAGCCCACGTCGCGCGCGACGAGGCGCAGGGCCAGGCCCGGCGTGCGGCCGGTGCTGTTGGCGCGCCGGAGGGCCATGGCCAGCTCGCGGCCGGCGAGCAGGCCCAGGAACACCCAGGTGGTGCTCATGGGCACCTTGCTCACGACGCTGAACACGAGGAGGACCGCCGCGTAGACGGCGTCGATCAGCGTGGCCGCGCGCACGTCGACGACGTCGGACTTCTCGTCGACGATCCGCTGGATCTTGTCGCCGCCCAGGCGCAGGAGCACGCCCAGGCCGAGGAAGATCGTCCCGGCGAAGGCCAGGAACTGCCAGCCCGAGAGCGCGCGCGGCAGGAACACGGCGATGTTCGCCAGGTCCTGCACGAGCCAGATCGACCACAGCGCGCCCGACGTCGTCCACTGGGCCACGACCCAGCCGCGCCCGGCCGCGCTGCCCGAGAGCCGCCGGTGCAGCCACGGGCCGAGCGCGCCCCAGACCAGGGCCGCGGTGGCGATCGCCAGCACGTAGCCGGAGAGGCTCTTGAGCAGGACCGAGCGCACGCCGTCGGACGTGGTCGAGAACGAGCTCAGGAGCAGGAACGTGGTCGAGACGGGCATGCGGAGCCGCGTCAGGATCATGAGGAACAGCGGGGCCGCGACCTGCAGGAAGGCGAACGAGCCCGGCGCCTCGGCGAAGCCCTTCGACTGCAGGCGGCCGAAGCTGACGTCGCCCCCGTGCAGCAGCCACCCGACCGTGGCCGTGACGAGGAACAGGCCGCCGACGAACAGCCACAGCGCCCACCAGGGGCGGTGCCGGTTCGAGGCGATGAACGTGCCGATCGTCTGGATCGAGTCGTTGGCCACGGCCGAGTAGCCGGCGAAGGCGAAGCCGATCCACATGGCGATCGCCGGCGCCTGGTAGGTCGCGCCGGCGGCGAAGAAGCCCAGGCCCAGGAGGACCAGGAACCAGCGCTCGCGCACGGCGAGCTGCACGAACGCCTGGCGCAGGTCGACGTCCGCGGCCGCGTCCGGTGGCGGTGGCGGTGCGCTCGCCTGCGAGCGGAGCGCCGCCCGGCGCGGCCGGTCTGGCGCCCGTCCCGCCCCGCGGGTGGGGGTCGGCTCCGCCGTCTCCTCGAGGGTCGCGCCAGGCATGGTCCTGTCGCCTCCGTGGGGCCAGCATGGGGCGACTCGGTGAAGCTCGTACAAAGCCTCGAGGGGCAGGCCTAAGCGACTGCCACAAAGCCCGTTATGCCGCCCGGCCGGGGCGAGGGCGTCGCCCTGGGCCGGTCACTGGATCAGGCGCGGGGCGGCGTCGTGGAGCGCCTCGAGGGCGACCTCCCGCGGGACGTCGCGGTGCTGCGGCGCCCGGGCGACGGAGCGCTGCTGGAGCTCGGGCAGCAGGTCGAGCACGAGCTCCGCGCGCTCGCCGCCCTGCGCGGCCGCGAGCACCCAGAGGACGACCTCGTCGGGGGCGTCCTGGCGCAGCGCCCGCCGGAGCTGATCGACCGGGCCGCGCGCCGCGGCGACGTCGACGAGCGCCAGGGCGCAGCCGACGCGCAGGTCGTCGGGGCGCCCGGGGTCGCACAGGGCGGCGACGACCCGCTCGCGCGACGCCGCGTCCACCTTGAGGAGGACGAGCAGCAGGGCCCGGCGCACGGCCGGGTCCTCGGTCTCGACGACCAGGCGGCGCAGCTCGTCGGGCGCGCGGTCGCGCGGGGCCACGTGCTCGACCAGCAGCTCGCCCAGCCGCTCGGCGAGGTGCTCGCCGCGAGCCACGCCGTCGAGGAGCGCGGGGTGGGCCGTCGGCGCGAGCGCCGAGAACAGGCGCCGGCGGCCGGCCTGCTCGACGAGGTCGCGCGCCACGTCGCGCGCGTCGAGCGTCGGCGCGTCGCGCGCGGCGCGCTCGAGGAGCGGCCCGGCCTCGGCGGTCCCCGCCTCGGCCGAGAGGCGCGCCTGGGCGCGCAGGCGCACGCGCCAGTCGGGGTGGCTGAGGAGCTCGGCCCAGCGCGCGAGCGGCAGGTCGTCGTCGAGCGTGGGCGTCTTGGGCCGCGGCCCGTCGGCGCCGAGGACCACGAGCCCCTCGGGCCCGAGCGCCAGGACCAGCCCGCCGCGGACGGCCACCGGCCCGGCGGCCAGCGTCCAGGGGAGCGGCGCGGGGGTGAGCTCGTGGCCCTGCGCGAGGTCGAGGAGGACCACGCCCTCGGGGTCGGGCAGGGCCAGGACGCCGCCGACCAGGGCTCCGGGCCCGAGCGGCCCCTGCGCGAAGCGCACGACGCGCCGCGGGGGGACGCCGGCCGTGATGTGGAACCCGCCGCCGCCGGGCGGCTCCCAGCCGAGGACGAGCGGCGAGAGGTGCAGCACGTAGGGGCGCGCCTCGTCGCGCCCGGCCGGCGCGTCCTGCGCGTAGAGCCCCGCCGGCGGGAGCGGCAGGGGGAGGCTCGACCCGTCGAGGGGGTCGAGGCGCACGAGCTGCCCGGCCGCGGTCACGGCCTCGACGGCGTAGGGACCGGCGGCGAGCTGCACGAGCACCGTCCGCGCGCCCGCCGTCTGCACGCCGAACGCGTGCTCGCGCGCCCACAGGAGGGCGCCGTTGGCGGCGGCCGCGCAGGCGACGATGCCGTCGACGGTGAGCGCCACGCGGTCGCCCACCGCGGCGAGCCGTCCGTCGCCGAGCACGCGCCGCGGCGGCGCCAGGCCGTCATCGTGGACGAGCTCGCCCAGGACCTCGTCGTGGGCGCGCGGGACGCCCTCGGGGTCCTCGCTGCCGCGCGGGCGCAGGACGAAGCGCACGACGTAGGGATACGCCGGCGCGTCGTCGGCGCGCAGGGCCGGCCACAGGCGCTGCTCGAAGGCCAGGTCGCCGTCGGGCGACAGCCCGAGCAGGCAGCGCTGCCCGTCGACCGTGGCCAGGGCCACGAAGCCGGTCGGCGTGGCCACGGCGTCGTGGAGCCGGTCGCGCGGCTGCCCGGGCTGAGGGGGGCGCGGCCCCTCGCCGCTCAGGGCCAGGGCGCGCTGCCACACGACGTGGCCGCGCGCCGTGTCGAGCGCGACCAGCCGGTCGCGGCGCACCAGCAGCAGGCGGTCGGCCGCCTGCCCGGCGCCGAGGACGAGCCGCTGCTCGCGCGGGTCGCCGCGGAGCGGGGCGCGCCACACGAGGCGCCCGTCCTCGCGCACGAGGGCCACGACGCCGCGGTGGTCGGTGAGGTAGATGTGCGTCCCGTCGGCGGCGGCGGGCCGCGGCAGGGTCGGGTCGCCGCCGGGCGCGCGGCGGGCCCAGGCGACGCTCCACGGCGCCGGCGTCGCCGGCCGCCGCGGCGCGAGCGACCCGTCGAGCTCCGGGTCGAGGAGCGTGCGCAGGGCCACGAGCCGCGCCTCGAGGTCGGGCTGCGGGCGCCGGGCCAGCGCCAGCCGCCAGGAGCGCCGCGCCGGCGAGGTCGCCGCGCTCGAGCTGGCGCTCGCCGAGCGCGCGGCCGCCGCCGCGGCGGTGCCCCGGCGAAGCGCCCCAGCGCTCGCCGAGCGGCGATCGCAGCGGCGCCCCTCGCGCAGGAGCACCTCGGCGCGCGGCTCGACGAGCTCGCGGTAGGCCTCGCGCGCGGGCGACGGCAGCGCCTCGAGCCGCCGGCGCACCTCGTCGCGCGGGCTGGTGAGCGGCTGCCCCGGGCCGCGCGTCCGGACCGTCGACCCGTCGAGCACGATGCCGTCGCTCACGCGCACGAGCAGCTCGGCCAGCTCGGTCCAGCGGCGCTGGGCGGCCAGCTCCGCCAGCCGCCCGTCGAGCGGCGACACGACCGGCGCCGCGTCGAGGAGCGGCGGCTGCGGGTCGAGCGGCGGCGCCGGCACCGGCCGCCCGCCCCAGGCCCCCAGCGGACGCAGGTCGTCGTCGGGCCCGGCCCGGACGACGCCGAGGCCCCCGCTGGCGAGCAGGGCGCAGGCGATCAAACCGGACGAGCGGAGACCCACACCGGGATTGTAGAGCCCCGTCCGCGCGTCCGCATGGCGCCCGGCGAGCGCGCGCGCGCGGCCGCGCGAAGTGGCGCCCGCGCGCCCGCTTGCGCCCGGTGGGCGCGGGTGCCCGTTCCGGCGCCCCGGCGGGCGCGAGTAGCATCGGAGCCTGAGCCCGCGCGGTGGGGACGCAGGCCGGCGAGGTCATGGATCGGCGGACCTTCTTCAAGGCGGTCCTGGGCGCCGGGAGCGTCGCCGTGGCGGGGCTGCTCGGGATCCCCGGCGTGGCCACGATCCTGGCGCCCGTCCTGCGTCGGCCGCGCGGCGCCGTGTGGGCGCCCGTCGGGCGGCTCGACGCGTTCCCCGCCGGCCAGGTCCGGCCGACCGTGATCGAGGTGCCGCGCGACGACTGGGACGAGAGCCTCCGGCGGCGCGCCGTCTACGTGTCGCGCCTCGACCCGCACGAGGTGGTCGTGTTCTCGCGCAGCTGCACCGACCTGAGCTGCCCCGTCATGTGGGACGCGGGCAGCGGCTGGTTCCTCTGCCCGTGCCACGGCGGGATCTTCTCCAGCGACGGTCAGCCGCAGAAGGGGCCGCCCAGCCGGCCGCTCTACCGCTACGCGACGCGCGTGCGCGCCGGGACGCTCGAGGTCGACCTGCGCTCCGTGCCGCCCATGCTTTGAGTTCGCGGGTCCGAGCCAGGCCGCGAAGGGGGGGTGGACGTCCGCGGCCAGCGCGCCGCGGCAGGCGCTCGAGGGACACACCGGATGCTGTCGAGGGCCTGGACCTGGGTGACGGACCGCTTCGGCCTGACGCCGATCTGGGAGGTCACGCTCGGCCGGCGCGTGCCGAAGACGCCGTGGTACTTCGGCGACGGGGCCGCGCTGCTCCTGCTCTTCACCGTGCTCGTGGCCACCGGCGCGGTCATGACGCTGACCTACGCGCCGAGCCCCGACGCGGCCTACCTGAGCGTGCGTCACATCACCGAGGAGCAGCCGCTCGGCTGGCTCGTCCGCGCCCTGCACTACTGGGCGGCGGGCTTCATGGTCGTGATGCTCGTGTGGCACGTCCTGCGGCAGCTCCTCGTCGCGGGCTACAAGTCGCCGCGCGAGGGCACGTGGCTGGTCGGGGTGCTGATCTTCTTCGGCATCGTCGTCATGAGCTTCACGGGCTACCTGCTCCGCTGGGACGAGCGGGCGATCCACGCCGTGCGCGTGTCGCTGCACATGTTCCACCGCGTGCCGGTGATCGGCGACGCGCTGGTCGTGTTCGTGCAGGGCGGCGAGGAGGCGGGCTCGCGGCTGCTCACGCGCCTCTACTCGGTGCACGTGATCTTCACGCCGCTGCTCCTCTACGGCCTCCTCGGGCTGCACCTGTACCTCGTGCTCTTCCAGGGGACGACGACGCCGCGCGAGCGCGAGGAGCCGGTCGCCACGGCCGAGGAGCAGCGGGCGCTCTACAAGGCGCAGAAGGACTCGGAGGCGCTCGGCGAGCCGTTCTTCCCCGACACCGCCTTCCAGTCGGGGGTCATGGCCTTCACCGTCCTCGCGCTCGTCGTCGGGCTGGCGGTCGGGGTCGGGCCGGCGCCGCTCTACCCGCACGCGAACCTGGTCGAGCCGTCGTTCCCCGTCGAGGAGTGGTGGTTCTGGTGGTACAGCGCGCTGATCGCGCTCCTGCCGCCGGCGGTCGCGCCCTGGTTCGTCGTCGCCTTCCCCGTGGCCCTGTTCGTGGCGATGGTCGCCCTGCCGTTCGTCGACCGGAGCCCGGCGCGCGGGATGCGGCGCCGGCCCTTCGCCGTGGTGTTCGTGATCGCGGTCGTCGCCGCGCTCGCGGGCCTCTCGGGCCTGCGCCTGCGCTCGCCCTGGACGGCCTGGCCCGACCCGGCGCCGCCGCCCGTGCCGGCGGGCGTCGTCCTCTCGCCCGAGGCGGAGGAGGGGCGCCACCTGTTCGCCCGCTTCGGCTGCAACTCCTGCCACGCGGTCGCCGGGCAGGGGCGGCAGGTCGCCGTCGACCTGGCCCGTACCGAGCGGCGCTGGTCGCGCGACGAGTACCGCCGGTTCATCCTCAAGCCGCCCGACGACGTCGCCATGCCGCGCTACCGCGGTCGGCTCACCGAGGGCGAGCTCGAGCGCCTGCTCGACTACGTCCACGCCGCGCAGACGTTCCCGCGCCAGGCGCGCCCGGAGCGCCCGGCCGGCGGCCCGTTCAACCGCCCGCCCGGGGCCGGCCCCGAGCGCCCCGCACCCGGCGCCGCCGAGGAGGCGTCGAAGTGAGGTCTCGCGGCGTCGCCCTCGCGCTCCTGGCGCTGGCCCTCGCCGGCTGCCCGGCGGAGCACCCGCAGTCGGCGCTCCACCCGGCGAGCCAGGAGGCCGGCCGGATCGCGCGCCTGTGGTGGGTCATGCTCGGCGTCTACGGCGCCGTGACGCTGGCCACGTTCGCCCTGCTGGCGGCGGCGCTCCTGCGCCGCCGCGGGGCCGAGGCGCCGGGCGGCGGCGTGCGCTTCGTCGTCGTGGCGGGGATCGTCGTCCCGACGGTGATCCTCGTGGGGATGCTCTTCTACTCGCTGCGCGTGAGCACGGCCCTGCACCTGCCGGAGGCCGCGTTCACCGTGCGCGTGACCGGCTTCCAGTGGTGGTGGGACGTCCGCTACCCCGACCACGACATCGTCACGGCCAACGAGCTCTACGTCCCGGTCGGCGAGGTCGTGCGCCTCGAGCTGCGGGCGGCCGACGTCGTGCACAGCTTCTGGGTGCCGAACCTGCACGGGAAGATGGACCTGCTGCCGGAGCACCCGAACCAGTTCTGGCTGCGCGCCGAGGTCCCGGGCGTGTACCGCGGCCAGTGCGCCGAGTTCTGCGGGCTCCAGCACGCGCTCATGGCCTTCGACGTCGTCGCGCTGCCGAAGGACGAGTTCGAGCGCTGGGTCGCCGAGCGACGCCGTCCGCATCCGGAGCCCGCCGACGACGAGCTGCGCCTGGGGCAGGAGGTGTTCTTCAGCGCCGGCTGCAACGCCTGCCACGCCGTGGGCGGGACGGACGCCGTGGCCCTCGTCGGCCCCGACCTGACCCACATAGGCACCCGGCGCACGCTCGGCGCGGGGACCGTCGCCAACACGCGCGGCGACCTCGCCGGCTGGATCTCGCAGCCGCAGGTGCTCAAGCCGGGCAACCTGATGCCGCCCACGTACCTCGAGCCGCGGGAGCTCCACGCGCTCGTCCGCTGGCTGGAGACGCTGCGATGAGCGTCGGCACGGCGGCCCCGCCGGCCCAGGCCGGCTTCGAGCGCACGTGGCAGGGCCACCCGGGCCTCCGCGGCTGGCTGATGGAGGTCAACAACCAGCCGCTGGGCAAGCGGTTCATGGTCACGGCGATCATCTTCTTCCTGCTCGGGGGCGTGCTGGCGCTGCTCATGCGCCTGCAGCTCGCCGTCTCCGACAACGACCTGCTCGGGCCGCAGGTCTTCAACCAGCTGTTCACGATGCACGGCTCGACGATGATGTACCTGTTCGCCGTGCCGTTCCTCGAGGGGCTGGCGCTGTACCTGCTCCCGCTCCAGCTCGGCTCGCGCGACGTGGCCTTCCCGCGCCTGACGGCCTTCAGCTACTGGACGTACCTGTTCGGCGGGGTGCTCTTCTACGCCAGCTTCCTCGTCGGCGTCGTGCCCGACGCCGGGTGGTTCGCCTACACGCCGCTGTCGGGCCCGCGCTACGCCGGCCTCGGCGTCGACTTCTGGCTGCTCGGGCTGTCGCTGGTCGAGGTCGCCGGGATCACGGCCGGCGTGGAGATCCTGGTCACGATCCTCAAGCTGCGCGCGCCCGGCATGACGCTCGGCCGCATGCCGCTGTTCGTGTGGACCATGCTCGTCACGGGCGGCATGATCATCTTCGCCTTCACGGTCCTGCTCACGGCGACGATCCTGCTCGAGCTCGACCGCGCCGCGGGCATGGCGTTCTTCGACCCCGAGCGCGGCGGCAACAGCCTCCTCTGGCAGCACCTGTTCTGGTTCTTCGGCCACCCGGAGGTCTACATCGCCTTCCTGCCGGCCACCGGGATCGTCTCGGCCGTCGTCGCCGCGTTCGCGAGGCGGCCGGTCGTCGCGCACGTGCTGGTCGTCGTGGCGATCGTCATGACCGGGTTCCTCAGCTTCGGCCTGTGGGTGCACCACATGTTCGCCACGGGCCTGCCGGAGCTGGCCATGCACTTCTTCGGCGCGGCCAGCCTCATGATCGCCGTGGCCAGCGGGATCCAGGTCTTCGCCTGGATCGCGACGCTCTGGGGCGCGCGGCCGGACTACCGGACGCCGTTCCTGTACCTGCTCGGGTTCTTCCTCATCTTCGTCGTCGGCGGCATGACGGGCGTCATGGTCGCGGTCGTGCCGTTCGACCTGCAGGTCCACGACACCTACTTCGTCGTGGCGCACTTCCACTACGTGCTCATCGGCGGCGTCGTGTTCCCCGTGTTCGCCGGGCTGGCCTTCTGGCTGCCGAAGGTCACCGGGCGGCTGCTCGACGAGCGCGCCGGGGCGGCCAGCTTCTGGCTGAGCTTCGTCGGCTTCAACCTGACGTTCTTCCCCATGCACATCATGGGGTTCCTGGGCATGCCGCGGCGGGTCTACACCTACCCGGCGACGCTCGGCCTCGACGCGCACAACCTCGTGGCCACCGCCGGGGCGTTCATGATCGCGCTCGGGACGGCCGTGTTCATCGGCGCCTTCCTGCACAGCCTCCGCCGGGGGCGGCCCGCGGGCGAGGACCCCTGGCAGGCCGACACGCTCGAGTGGTCGGTGTCGTCGCCGCCGCCGATCTTCGCCTTCCGCCGCCCGCCGGTGGCGCGGGGGCGCCACCCGCTGTGGGAGCGCGGGCGCCCGGCCGCGGCGGTCGAGGCCGAGCACCAGCGGGTCACGGCGGCCCTCGACGCGGCGCCGACCACCTGGCGCGCGACGCTGAGCACCGACCCGCTGACCGGGGCGCCGCAGGGGGTGCAGTGGCTCCCCGGGCCTGCGATGAGCCCGTTCCTCGTCGCGCTCGGCCTGCTCATCGCGGCGATCGGGGTCGTGGCGAACCTCTACATCCTCGACCTCGCCGGCGTCGTCCTGGCGGTCGGCGCGCTGGCGCGCTGGCTGCAGCCCGACGAGGCGCTGCTCGAGCGCCTGCGCCAGGACCCGGCGCCGCGCGCGGCGGGGCTGCCCGTGTTCACCACCGGCGCGGCGTCGACCGGGTGGTGGGGGGCCCTGTGCCTCGTGGTGATCCTGGGCACCATGTTCGGGGCGCTGCTCTACGCCTACTTCTACCTGTCGCTCTTCTCGGACGCGTGGCCGCAGGGCGGGCTCGAGCGGCCCGGCTGGGGGCTGGCCGGCCCGGCGACCGGCGCGCTGCTGCTCGCCGGCGCGGGGCTGTGGGGCAGCCGGCGCGCGTTCCACGGCGGGCGGCGCGCGGCCTTCGTGGGCCTCCTCGGCGGGTCGGCCGCCGGGGCGGCCGCGGCGGCCGTGCTGGTGCTGGTCGAGCTCGTCCGGCTGCCGTTCGGGCCCGGCGTGAACGCCTACGCGTCGGCGCACTTCACGCTCAGCGGCCTGGCGATCCTCGCCCTGGCCATGGGGACGGCGGTCGCCGCCGCGACGACGCACCGGCTCGAGCGGCGGCTCGAGCGCCGCGACGCCTTCGACACGCTCCAGCTCCAGGTGACCACCATGCTCCACGGGTTCGCGCTCGTCGCCGCCCTGGCGACCCTCGTCGTCCTGCACACCTCGCCGGTGCTGCTGTGAGCGGCCCCGGCGACCCGCGCGCCGGCCGCGGGCGGATCTGGGTCGGCCTTTGGGGTCCAGCCGTCGCGTGGCTGGTCCACTTCCTGGCGATCTACGCCCTCGCCGAGTTCGGCTGCCTGAGCCCGCTGGCGGAGCGCGTCGTGCTCGGCGCCTCGCTCGTGGCCTGGCTGGTGCTCGCGGTGACGGTCGCGTGCCTGGCCCTGAGCGGCGGCGTCACCTGGCTGGCCTGGCGCGTCGACCAGCGCCTGTCGGCCGCCCCGACCGCGCCGGCGACGGCGGGGCCCGAGGCCGACCCGGGGCCGGACGCCGGCCGCTTCGCCGCGCGCGCCGGCTGGACGAGCGGCCTCCTGTTCACGCTGATCATCGCGGTCGAGGCCGTGCCGGTGTTCTTCTACCTGCGCGACTGCGGGGTCAAGGCGCTGCCATGAGCCCGCGCGCCGCGTGGACGACGGCCGCCCTGACCCTGCTCCTGGCCGGGCCCGCGGCCGCCCACGACCCCACGGCCGCCCGCGGGGCCTGGGCGCCCGACCCGCTGGTCGCGTTCAACCTCGCCGCGTTGGCCGCGGTCTACGCGCTCGGCCTCCGGCGCCTGTGGGCGCGCGACGGCGGCGCGAAGGTGGTCACGCCGCGCCGGGCGGGCGCCTTCGCGGCCGGGCTCGCCGTGCTCGTCGCGGCGCTCCTCACGCCGCTGGCGGCGATCGCCGAGGAGCTCAACTGGGTGCACATGGTGCAGCACATGCTGCTCATGAACGTCGCCGCGCCGCTCGTCGTGCTCGGGGCGCCCCTGCGCGTGACGCTCTGGGCCCTGCCCGTCGGCGCGCGCCGCGCGTGGGGCGGCGCCCTGGGCCGCCTCGACGGCTGGCGGCCGGGCGGCTACCTGCTCGGTCAGGCGCTGCTCATGTGGGCGCTCTACGGCCTCGTCCTGTGGGTGTGGCACGTGCCGCGCTTCTACGAGGCGGCCCTGCGCGCGCCGCGCCTGCACGACCTGCAGCACCTGAGCTTCTTCGTCGTGTCGTGCCTGTTCTGGCGGGTGCTGCTCGACCCCGTGCGCCGGCTGGCGCTGAGCCGCGCGCTCTCGGTCGTCTACCTGTTCGCCACGTCGCTCCACGCGACGCTGCTCGGCGTGTTCATGGCCCTCTCGCCGGCCGCCTGGTACCCGATCTACGAGCCGCGCGTCCGGGCCTGGGGGCTGACGGCCCTCGAGGACCAGCAGGTCGCCGGGCTGATCATGTGGATGCCCGCCTGCATGATCTACGCCGCGATCGCCGCCGTCCTCTTCGGGCTGTGGCTGCACGAGGAGGGGGAGCGAGAGGTCGAGCCATGCCGCGCGACCTGACCCGGCTGCTCCTGGCCGCGGTGGCCGCCGCGGTCGCCTGGCGGACGGCGCAGGCCGTCTCCCCGCCCCCGCGGCGCGCCGCGCCCCGCCCCGAGCGTGCGCCGGCTCCTCTGCGCCCGGCCGCGCCGACCCTCGACCGCCCGCTCCCCGACGAGGCCGCGTCCGAGCCCGGCGGCGCGCCCGAGCCCGGCGGCGCGCCCGAGCCCGGCGAGCCCCGGGTGGGCTTCCTCACCGTGCTGGTGATCGTCGGCCTCCTGATGCTGGGGGCGGTCGTCTTCGACCTCGGCGCGCGCGGCCTCCACCGCGTGCCGCAGCCGGCCGTGTGGGGGCTCGTCGACACCGACCCCGCGCGCGGGCGCCAGGCGATCCTGCGCCACGGCTGCGGCTCGTGCCACGTGATCCCCGGGATCAGCACGGCCGTCGGCCGCGTCGGGCCGCAGCTCGTCGACTTCGGCAACCAGACCTTCGTGGCCGGCGTGCTCGCCAACGTGCCGGAGAACCTGGTGCGCTGGCTCATGCACCCGCAACAGATCAACCCGCTCACGGCCATGCCCGACCTCGGCGTGACGGAGCAGGAGGCGCGGGACATCGCCGCGTACCTCTACGCGAACCCGAGGTGACTCCGTTCGGCCGCCGGCTGCAGGCGGCACCGGAGGAGCCAGCTCGCGGCAGCGCCCAGCGCGGGCGCGAACAGTCCGACCTGCGCGTAGACGCTGATCCCGAGGAGGGCCTCGGCGCGGTCGAGCCAGCGAGTGCAGCCGCCCATATGGAAGGCTTCGACGACGACGACGGCGACGAGGGTGAGCTGGGTCGCCGCCGCCGCGCACACGACCGCCTCGCCGAACCACGTCGGCCGGCGGGGGACCACGAAGACGTTCCAGGCGGTGGTGAGCGAGAACAGCAGGATGAAGACGAGGAGGTACGTCGACGACTCGTAGAGGCTGAGGCGCGGCCCCGTGGCCGGCCGCACGTCGTCCCCCGCCCCGCCCTCATCGACGCCGTTGCGGCCGACGGAGTAGATCAGGCCCTCGCCCGTCCGCACCATCCGTCGACCCCACGGGTCGATGAAGTCACCCACCGCGGCTTCGGCCACGGGCAGGTCCGGCTCGAACCAGCCCCAGAGGGGCTGGATCGCCGCGCCGAGGCCGAGGATCGCCAGGAGCGCGCAGGCGATCAGCGGACCTCGCCGCGGGTGGACGACGTCATCCCAGGAGAGCAGGTCGATGGGTCAGCCCTTCACCCCGAGTGCGCCCAGGATTCGACCAGTGACCTCGTCAACGGCCCCCACGCCCGCGATGCGATGCAGGCGCTTGCCGGTGCGCTCGTAGTAGCCGATGCACGGCTCGCTCTGGGCGCGGTAGACCTCGAGGCGGTTCTCGATCACCTTGGGGTCCTGGTCGTCGGCGCGGCCGGAGTCCTTGCCGCGCTTGACCAGCCGGTCGATCAGCTCCTTGCGCGGGACCTCGATCACGACGACGTCGTCGACGGCGCGGCCGAGGTCGCGCAGGATCCCGTCGAGGACCTCGGCCTGGTCGGTGTTGCGCGGGTAGCCGTCGAGGAGGGCGCCCTTGCGGGCGTCGTCGCGGCCGAGGCGCTCGCGGACCATGTCGTTGGTGACGCCGTCGGGGACGAGCTGGCCGGCGGCGAGGATCGCCTCGACGCGCTGGCCGAGCTCCGTCCGGCGCGCCTTGTGGTCGCGGAACATGTCGCCGGTCGAGATGTGCGGGACGCCCAGGGCGTCCTTGAGCCGCGCCGCCTGCGTGCCCTTGCCGCAGCCCGGGGGACCGAAGAGGACCACGAACCGGCTCATGCCGACCTCCTGCCTGACGAAGGGGCGCGATTCTACAGAAGCGCGCGGCGAGGGCGAGGGCGGCTCGACCGGCGCGGAGAGGTAGACTGGCGCGCCCATGCGCCGCGTCCTCGTGCTCCTCGTCGTCGGCCTCACGCGCCGGCAGCTCGGCCCCGACGCCCCGAACCTCGCCGCCCTGGCGAAGGACGGCTTCGCCGCGCCGATCGAGCCGGTCCTGCCGGCCGTCACCTGCTCGGTCCAGGCCACCTACCTCACAGGCGCCCCGCCGCGCGTCCACGGCGTCGTCGGCAACGGCTGGTACTACCGCGACCGCGCCGAGGTGGCGCTGTGGAAGCAGGCGCGCTCCCTCGTCCAGGCGCCCATGGTGTGGGAGGCGGCGCGCGCAAGGGACCCGAAGATCACGTGCGCGCAGCTCTTCTGGTGGTTCAACATGTTCTCCGGCGCCGAGTGGTCGGTGACGCCGCGGCCGGCCTACCTGGCCGACGGGCGCAAGCTCCCCGACGTCTACAGCGAGCCGCCGGAGCTCCGCCGCCGCCTGCTCGACCGGCTGGGCCCCTTCCCGCTGTTCGACTTCTGGGGGCCGCGCGCGGGGCTGCCGTCGACGCGCTGGATCGTCGACGCCGCCCTCGACGTGCTGGCGACCGAGAAGCCCGGCCTCACGTTCGTCTACCTGCCGCACCTCGACTACGACCATCAGCGCTTCGGCCCGCCCTCCGCCGGCCACCCGCGCAGCGCCGAGGCCCTGCGCGAGGTCGACCGCGAGGTGGGCCGGCTGCTCGAGGCGGCGCGCCGCGACGACCTCGAGGTCCTCGTCGTCTCGGAGTACGGGATCGAGCCGGTGAGCGGCCCCGTGCACGTGAACCGCGTCCTGCGCGAGGCGGGCTACCTGCGGCCGTGGGTGAACCTCGAGGGCTCGCGCACCCCCTGGGAGCTGCTCGAGCCGGGTGCCTGCCGGGCGTTCGCCGTGGCCGACCACCAGGTCGCGCACGTCCACGTGCGCGACGCGGCCGACCTCGCGCCGGTGAAGGCGCTCCTCGAGCGCACCGACGGCGTCGAGCGGGTCCTCGACGCCGCCGGCAAGGCGGCCCACGGCCTCGACCACCCGCGCGCCGGCGACCTCGTGGCCGTGGCCGCCCCCGGGCGCTGGTTCACCTACTACTACTGGCTCGACGACGCCCTGGCGCCCGACTTCGCGAGGACGGTCGAGATCCACAAGAAGCCCGGCTACGACCCGTGCGAGCTGCTCCTCGACCCGGCGCGCCCGCTGGTGAAGGGGCGCGTGGCCTGGACGCTCCTCAAGAAGGCGCTCGGCTTCCGCTACGTGATGGACGTGATCCCGCTCGACGCCACGCTGGTCAAGGGCAGCCACGGCCGCCCGCCGACCAGTCCCGAGGACGGCGCGGTGCTGCTCTCGTCGAGCCGCGACGACCAGCGCGACGCGTTCGCCGCGACCGCGATCCACGACCTGATCCTGACCCGGCTCGGCGTGAGCGGGTGAGCCACGCTCCGGGCACTCAGAGGCGCAGGGCCAGCGCGATCGCCCAGTAGGTCGGTGCGTCGAGCGCCATGGCGGCGAGGATCGCGGCCACGCTGCCTGCGAGGGCGCAGCTCGCCTCGTCGAGGCGGCGGCGCAGGACGCCGCCCGGCCGGGAGCCCAGCCCCGCGAGGAAGGCGCCGGCGACGAGCGAGGCCAGGAGCGCGCGTGGGTCCTCGCCGAGCGGCGGCCAGGCGGCCGCGCAGACCTCGCGGTGGGGCCAGGCGACGGCGAGCGCCGCGACGCCCAGCCAGAGCCCCTCGGCGGCGGCCACGATCACGTCGCGCCGGCCGAGCGCCGGACCGGACGGCGGTGGAGGCCGGCCGATCCGGAGCGCCGCGCAGACCAGCGGCGGGACCGCGCAGAGCCCGAGGGCGCGCAGGTCGAACGACGGGTCCGCCCAGATGGTGTACAGGAACGGCATTCGATCGACCCCGACCGCCACGGCGAGGAGACCGGCGACCGCTCCGGCGAGCCACGCGTACGCGACGGGGACGAGGGGATCGACGGCCGCGCCAGGGCGCTCGACGGAGAGGAGCAGCACGGCCGGCATCTTGCCACGCCGCGGGCGGTGTCGCGCTCACGCCACGGACCGACGTGGCCACCGGCTCTTCGAATCGACAGAGCGGCCCGACCCCCGGTCAGCGCGACGAGGCCCCCTGCTCCGGCAGGTGCTCCGCGCGCTCGGATCGCGCGTCGGGCGGGTGGACATCGAGTGAAGCGTGTGCGCCGGGGTGATCCCTCGCGTGTCGCTGCGTGCCGCCTGGCCATGCACGCGGGAGCGCGTGGATCGGCCTCGAGAGCCCGCCCTGGTCACAGCAGCGCGCCGACCAGGACCACGAGCCCGCACAGGACCAGGAGCGCGGCCGCGACCCACACGAGCAGCGCGGCCGCGCGGTCCTCGTGAGCGTCGGGGTCGCCGCCGAGCCCGATCGCCTCCAGGAACGCGCGCACGGGCCCCCCGCCCCCGTCGCCGGGAGACCAGGGCTGGCGCCGTGGCGCCGGGACGTCGACGCGCCGGAGGTGCTTGGTGAAGCCGCGCACCTTCTCGCGGACCGCGCGGCGGTACTCCTCGACCGTGCGCGTGAGCGCCGGCGCCGGCGCGCCGCTCGGCGTCCACGCGCAGCCGAGGACGGTGCAGCGCCCCAGCTCCTGCAGGCAGGCGGCGTGGTGGGTCGTGCCGCAGGCGCCGCACGTGACCTCGTCCGTCTGCTCGCCCATGTGGTCGTGGCAGTAGGGGCAGCGGGTGCTCCCGCCCTCCTCGTGCGGCCGCGCGCGGACGTCCACGCCTCAGGCCTCCACACGCCCGTCGCGCAGCTTGACCTGCCGGTCGAACGTGCCGGCGAGGTCGAGGTCGTGCGTGACGAGGACGAGCGTGACGCCGCCGGCGACCACCTCGCGCAGGAGGGCCACGATCTCGCCGGCGGTGGCCCGGTCGAGGTTGCCGGTCGGCTCGTCGGCCAGGAGCACCTGCGCGCCGCCCGCCAGCGCCCGGGCCAGGGCCACGCGCTGCTGCTCGCCGCCCGACAGGCTCGTCGGGTGGTGGTCGGCCCGCGCCGCCAGGCCCACGCGCGCCAGCAGGTCGGTCGCCCGCCGCCGGCGCTCGGCCGGCGCGACGCCCGCGTAACGCAGCGGCAGGGCCACGTTCTCCTCGGCCGTCAGCGTGGGGATCAGGTGGAACTGCTGGAACACGAAGCCCACGGCCGTGCGGCGCAGGAGCGCCCGGGCGCGCGTGTCGAGCGGGGCGAGGTCCTGGCCGAGCACCCGCGCGACGCCCGCCGTCGGGCGGTCGAGCGCGCCGAGGACGTTGAGCAGCGTCGTCTTGCCGCAGCCCGACGGCCCCGTGATCGCCACCGCCTCGCCGCGCGCGACGGCGAGGTCGACGCCCCGCAGGGCGGCGACCTGCCCGCCGCCCGGGCCCGCGTAGGTCTTCTCCAGCCCGACGCACTCGATCGCGGGGGCGGGCGAGCTCATAGCTCCCTCAGCACGATCGCCGGGTCGACGCGCGCGGCGCGCAGGGCCGGGATCCCGCCGGCGAGGACGCCCAGGACGCCGCCGTAGGCGACCGTCAGGACGACCAGCCGCGGCGTGACCAGGAACAGCCGGCTCCCCGACTCGAGCTGCGCGAGCAGCGCCGGCTCCGCCAGGCGGATCGCGGCCACGCCGACGAGCACGCCCAGCACGGCGCCGGTGAGCCCGAGCACCCCGGCCTCGGCGACGAACTCGAGCGCCACCTGCCCCGGCGTCGCGCCGACGGCCGACTTGATCCCGATCTCGCGCCGGCGCTCGAGGACGGCCATGGCCATGGTGTTCACGATCAGGAGGCCGCCGACCACCGTCGAGATCACGGTGACGATCAGCGCCACGACGAGGAACAGGGCCACCGCCCGCTCCATCTGCTGCTCGATCCGGTCGGGGTCGATCACGGCCAGGTCGGGGACCGTGGCCCGCAGGTCCTCGGCGAGCCGGCGCGTCCCTTCGGCCGACCGGTCGCGCGGGATCACCTCGTAGACGCGGAACAGCGCCTCCTGCTGCTCGACGAAGCGCCGGGCCGCCTCCTCGAGGCCGCCCTCCTGCGCGAGCGCCGCCTGCGCCATGGGGCCGAGCGGGTGGGCGCCGAACAGCTCGCCGAGCGCCCGCCGCGCGCGCTCGGCGCCGGGCGTGATGAAGTCGTGGTTCAAGGGCCCGTAGGGCACGACGGCGGCCGGGACCATGGGCGCGTCGGGCGCGTCGTAGAGGCCCACGACCTCGTAGGTCACGTGCCGGATCGTCACCGGCCCGCCGACCCCGAGCCCGCGGCGCTGCGCCAGCCAGCGGGCCACGACGGCGTGGCGCTCGTCGCCCGCGCGCAGCCAGCGGCCCTCGACCAGCGGCATGCCGCCCCGCAGGGTCGCGGCGTGGTCGGGCGCGAGCCCCTCGACCAGCGGCCGCGGCGTGGCGAACGACAGCGGGTCGGCCTCGAGGTCGAAGCCGTCGAGGTACAGGACCAGCGTCGGCGCGACGACCGCCACGCCGGGCAGGCCGCGCACGGCGTCGAGCGCCTCGTCGGTGATCCCGGGGTTGATCCCGTCGGGGTTCGTCTTGGTGAACAGCCGCACCACGCCGCGCGTGTAGGCCTTCGACTCGTCGACGAGGGCGCGGAAGTGCTCGCCGAGCGCGCCCAGGACCACGAGCGTCAGCATGCCGAGCGCCACGCCCGACACGGTCAGCGCGGCGCGCAGGCGCTGGCGGAGGAGGTCGCGGACGAGCCCGGTCACCCGGCCGATCGTACCCCGGCCGGGCGCCGGCTACGTGTCGGCGGCGTTGGGCGACCCGCGGAGGAACTTGAGCCGCCGGTCGCGCACCTGCACCTCGTCCTGGTCGGTGAGGCGCACGTCGCGGCGCTTCGTGCCGTTGACGCGCACCGCGTCGCCCCGCTCCGTCACGTCGAGGAGGCGGAACCCCGTGTCGTCGCGGAGCACGACCGCGACGACCCGCGGGCAGAACCAGCCCTCGAGGCGCAGGTCGGCGTCCTGGTCCTTGCCCAGGAGGAACACCGGCTTCTCGAGCACCAGCGTGCGCGGCTTCTCCTTGCCGCGCGGCTCGAGCACGAAGTGGCCGCGCACGCGCGTCGCCTTGCCGCCGGCCATGCGCGCCAGCGCGGCCGGGTCGACCTGCACCGTGAGCGCGCCGTCGGGCTCGCTCGACTCGCTCACCAGGAGGCCCTTGGCGCCGGGCGGCGGCGGCCCCTGGTACTCGAGCGAGTACTTGCCCAGCGTGATCACGTCGCCGTCGTTGAGGTTGTGGACCTCGATCTTGCCGCCGTTGACGAACGTGCCGTTGTTCGACTGGAGGTCGCGCAGGACGACGAAGCCCTCCTGGCGGACGATCTCGCAGTGGTGGCGCGAGACGCCCAGGTTGTCGATGCGCACCTCGCAGTCCTCGCTGCGGCCGACGCGCAGGCGCGCGAAGTCGTCGTCGAACTCGAAGCGATCGAGCGTCCTCCCCGAGAGGATCAGCGTGAGCTTGATCGACATGGCCTGACCTTCCCCCGGGGTCATTCAAACCCGATCGGAGCCGGTCGGCCAGGGCGCGTCAGAACGGCCCGCTGGCGCCCTTGATCAGGGTGTGCGCGAACTGCGTCCTGCCGTCCATGCGCAGGAACTCGATCACCAGCTCGTCGGGCCCGATGCGCAGGGCCACGAAGCCGCCGCCGGTGGCCGCGTAGTAGGCATCGTCGGTCCACTCGATCGCGTAGGACATGTCGGGCCCGCCGGCGCCGCCCGACACGAGGTGGTGCACGCCCTGGACGGGGCGGAGCATCTCGAGCGTGTGGTCGTGCCCGGCCATGTAGAGGTCGACCTGGTGCTTCACCAGGAGCGGCTCGAGCCGCTCGGCCATGGCGCGCGACGAGCCGTGGCGGCCGTGCGAGTGGATCGGGTGGTGGCCCACGACGACCTTCCAGCGCGCGGTCGAGCGGCCGAGCGCGCGGTCGAGCCACTCGCGCTGCTCGGGGTCCGCCTCGCGCATGAGGAGCGCCTGGGTGTCGATCACGAACAGCTCGAGGAGCGCCTCGCCGTCGGCCGGGAAGCGCTTGGCGTGGTAGCGCGCCGGCAGCCTCCAGCGCGGGTTCGTCTGCGAGTAGGCGACCTGCGCCTCGACGTCGCCCATCCAGTCGTGGTTGCCGAGCGACGGGTAGATCGGCACCTGGAGGGCGGGGTCGGTGTAGACGTCCTCGAACTTGGTCTTCCACTGGGGGTCGTCGGTCGACGTGACGCCGCGCGGGTAGAAGTTGTCGCCGGTGGTGATGATCAGGTCGACGGGCTCCTGCCGCGCGCGCGTGGCCATGGCGGCGGCGGCGTCGCGCTGGCTCGGCCGGCCGGTCCCCCAGTCGCCCATGACGAGCGCCCGCAGGTAGGTGACGCCCTCCTTCGCGGGCGGGACGACCACCGGCGGGAGGTCGCGGCCGGCGGCCGGGTCGAAGGTGCGCCGGCGCGCCTCGTCCTGCGCCATGCAGGCGGCGCCGGCCAGGACGATCGCGGCCGCGAGGGACAGACGACGGGTGATCATGGGGACCTCCTCCGGGCGCTACTCGGTCAGGCCGAAGAAGCGCGTGATCTGCTTGAGGATCGCCGCCTGCTCGGCGGCGAGGCTGCGGCGCGCGCCGCCCTCCGCCCGGGCGGCGTCGAGGACCTGGCGGCGGGCGGCGAGGATGCGCGACAGCTCGGTGGCGATCTCCGGCCGGGCCAGGATCACGTCCTTGAAGACGCCGCGCTCGAGCCGCCAGCACTCGCACTCGCTCTCGGCCACGACCGAGGCGGAGCGCCGCTCGCCCGTCAGGAGCGCGATCTCGCCGAAGTAGTCGGGCGCCTGGAGGCGCGCCACGTGCTTCGTGTCGCCGCCGGGCGTGGCGAGCTGGACCGTGGCCGTGCCGCGCACGAGCAGGTAGAGCCAGTTGGCGTCGGCGCCCTGGCGGGTCATGACCTCGCCGCGGCAGAACAGCGCGTGCGACAGGTGCGGCACGATCCGGGCGATCTCGTCCGACGTGAGCATGCCGAACAGGTCGAAGCGTCGCAGCGCCGACGTGCGGCTCTCGCGCGCCGTCGTCTCCTCGCGCGTGCGCGCCGCGTCGTCGAGGACCTGCATGCGCACGCTGCGGTTCGGCACGGCCAGCTCGATCCCCGCCCGCTGCAGGGCGAAGTAGACGCGCGTGCGCACGATCGAGTCGGTGCTGTCCGTCGCCGACAGGTCGGTGAGCCAGTAGCGCAGGCCGTAGTAGGCGGCCGACTCGCGGAACTCGACGAGCACGCAGTTCGGCTTCGGGTCGCTCGCCACGCGGTCGATCGGGCTGGCCTGGAGCGTCGCGTTGACGACGCCGATCACGTCGGTCGGCGGGTGGCGGAAGTCGACCGTGAAGTAGATCCAGCGGCGGAGCTGGCGCGGCTGCCCCTCGCGCTTGCCGAGCACGAGGACCTGCGCCTTCGTCAGCGCGCTGTTGGGGATCAGCACCGTCTCCCAGTTGCGCGTCTCGAGCCGCACGTGGCGCCAGCGGATCTCCATGACGCGGCCGACGACGTCGCCGACCCGGAGCCAGTCGTCGACCTCGACCGAGTCCTCCCACTCGAGGATCAGCCCGCTGAAGGCGTCGCCGAGCGTGCTCTGGATCGAGAGGCCGATGATCGCGCCGAGCACGGCCGAGCCGGCGAGGATCCCCTTGAGCTCGACGCCGGCGCGCGAGAGGACCGCCAGCGTCACGACCACGTAGGCCACACCGGTGATGAGGTCGCGCATGATCGGCCGGGTGGGCAGGCGGATCGTGCGCAGGAAGATGTCGTAGACGAAGATCGACGCCAGGTTCGTCAGGTTGAGCGCGAGGCAGAACACGGCGAGCGTGCGCAGCCAGCCGTAGGCCTCGAGCTTCACGCCGGCGGTCAGGAGGCCGGCCGCCGGCAGGGTGATCGAGTAGGCGAAGAACAGGAGGACGCTCGAGCGGATGCGCTTGCGCGCGGCCGGGGCGACGATGTGCACGAGCGTCGTGACGAGGAAGATCGCCGCCAGGACCAGCAGGGCGCCGTCGCGCCGCGCCTCGTGCAAGGTGTTGAGGAACCACGCGTGCGGTCGCGCGCCGAGCGGCGGCGTGGCGATCTGGCTGGGCGGCTCGGCGAACTCGGGCGGGATCGGCGTGGTGGCCGGGTCCGGCCCGTGGTAGGTGACGTAGCCGCCGGCCACCCCGAGGGCCACGGAGACGAAGAGGAAGGCGGCGAGCAGGAGGCGCGGCATGCTGCCCCGTCCGCGGCGGGGGGCGGGGATTCTCGCGGACGGGGGACCTCGGCGGAAGTGACGCGCCGCGCGCCGGGCGCGCGTGGGGTAGAACGTCCGCTCGCGCGGGTGGGTGGATGACGGGCGATCAGCGACGGAGCGGTGGCGGAGGCCGGAGC
>JAHBXY010000121.1 GCA_019636275.1 Planctomycetota bacterium
CCAGGGTCAGGCGGTGCCCGGGGTCGCCCGGGTAGCGGCGGACCGCCTCCTCGAGCGCCGCCCGCCCGCCGGCCTCGTCGCCCTGCTGCAGGCGGATCGCCCCCAGGTCGGACCAGGCGCTCGCCGAGCGCGGCGCCCGGGCCACGGCCTCCTCGGCGGCGCGGCGCGCCGGCTCGAGGCGCCCCCGGCGCGCCTCGACGGCGGCCCGCATGAGCCAGGTGCGGGCGTGCCAGGGGTAGGCCTCGGTCGCCGCCGCCAGGTCGGCGGCCGCCTCGTCGAGGTCGCGCGCCTCGGCGGCCCGCGCCCGCGCCAGGTCGGCGTCGAGGGCGCCCGGGACGACGACGGCCAGGAGCACGAGCGCCAGCCCGCCGGCTCCGAGGCCCAGGCCGAGCGTCGCCTCGCGCGGGACGACGTGGGCCTCGTCCGGCGGCGCCGCCCAGGCCACCCCCAGCCCGACGACCACGGCCGCGACGGTGGCCGTCCCGACGTGGTGCAGGCCGAAGTCGAGCAGGCCGTCGGCGAGGAACGCCCCGGCCCCGGCGAGCGCGGCGGCCGCCAGCAGCCGCGGCGGCGCCGCCCCGGCGGCCCAGGCGCCCAGCGCGGCGGCCGCCGGGAGGGTCACGGCCAGGACGGCCAGGTGCACCGGCGTGGCGAAGCTGTAGGCGTCGCCGAAGGCGCCGACGAGGAACAGCCCCAGCCACAGCCCGCCGAGGACGAACGCGGGCGCGCGGTCCGGATCGCCCCCGGCCGCTCCAGCGACAGCGTCGGCGGCAGCGTCGAGGGGCGCCGCCGGCGCGCGGTCGCGCGCGTCGAGCCCGCGCAGCCCCGCGCGCGCCCACACGACGAGGAGGCCCAGCGCCGCGGCCAGCCCCGCCGCGCCAGCCTCGGCCAGGACCTGCACGACGGCGTTGTGCGCGTGCAGCGTCTCCTCGGCGCGGACCGCCTTGTAGGCCGGGTAGAGCTCGCGGAACTGGTTCAGCCCCGCCCCGAGGAGCGGCTGGTCGCGGGCGATCGCCAGGCCCGCCGACCAGTACTCCAGGCGCACCGCCAGCGACAGGCCGACGCCCTCGGCGTCGGGGTCGCGCCCCCAGGCGACGAGGCCCAGGGCGAGGAGCAGCCCGCCCGCGGCCCCCAGCGCGAGCAGGGCGCGGCGGCGCCAGGGGGCCGCCCGCGGGTGCAGGAGCGCGAGCCCGCCGAGCGCCGCGGCCACGGCGATCGCCCCGCCCTTCGAGCGGGTCTGCGCCGCCGCCGCGACGACCACGGCCGTGACCGCCACGAGCGCGGGCCCGGCCACGCGGTGCGAGCGCGCTGCCCAGGTCAGCGTCAGCAGGAGCGGCAGGACCATCCCGGCGGCGCAGGCCAGGAGCGCCGGGAGCAGGAACGGCCCGGCCGCCTCGGGGGAGTGGATGCGCTCGTGCATGGCCTGGCGGTAGGACGCGTCGAGGTGCCCGAGCTCGCCCTCGAGCCCGCCCTGCGTGTACTCGCGCACGAGCTCCGGGTGCTCGACGAAGCGCTGCCAGAGGGCCAGGCCCGCCGCGCAGGCGACCAGGGCCACGACCACGCCGGCGAGCGCTCGGCCGCCGTCGCGCTCGCGCCCGAGCCCGTGCGCCACGAGGACGAGCAGGAGGAGCCCGCCCCAGGAGAGCGCCGTGCGCCAGGCCAGGTCGGCGTGCTCGGCCCGGCCCGCGGCGACGAGGACGACGAGCCCGCAGGCGGCCGCCGCCGCGAGCGCGCCGCGCGGCGCCGCCAGGCCCTGACCGGCGAGGCCGCGCCCGAGGAGCACGGCCGCGGCGCTCGAGAGGAGCATGGCGTCGAACAGGACCTGCGCGCCCGGCTGCAGGAGCTCGATCCCGCCGCCGGACGTCAGCGTGCGCGTGACGAGGGCCGCCACGAGCAGGAGGAGCCCCAGCCCGCCGATGAGCGGCGCGAGCGGCGAGCGCGCGTCGCTCATCCCAGCGCGGCCCGCATGCGCCCGAGCGCGTCGACGACGCGCGCCTCCCAGTCGGGCGGGGCGGCGCCCTCCCAGGGCAAGGTCAGCGAGCGGGAGGCCGACACGAGCACGCCGCCGCCGCGCGCGTCGAGCGCCGCGCGGTAGGCCTCGACCCCGCCGCCCTGCGCCCCCCAGCCCGGCATGAGGAGCGGCGCGTCGGGCATGAGCGCGCGCAGGCGCGCCACGACCTCGGTCGGGGCGGTCAGGCCCACGACGGCGCCCACGAGCGAGCCCCCGCCGGGCGCGCGGTGCGCGGCGCCGAGGTCGGCCACGAGGCGGGCCACGCGCTCGGCGACCGTCTCGGTCGGGCGGCCGTCGTCGCCCACGACGCGCAGCGACTGCAGGTCGTCGGCGCCGGGGTTCGAGGTGCGCACGAGCACGAACAGCCCCTTGCCCGTGCGCGCCGCCCAGCGCACGAACGGCGCCAGCGCGTCGCGGCCGAGGTAGGGGTTCACCGTCGCCGCGTCGAACGGGCTCTCGGGGCCGAGGATCCGCCGCGCGTAGGCCTCGGCCGTCGAGTCGATGTCGCCGCGCTTGCAGTCGGCGACGACGAGCGCGCCGCCGGCCCCCGCCGCGCGCGCGACCCGCTCGACCTGCGCCCAGTCGTCGTCGAAGAACGCGAGCTGCGGCTTGACCGCGGCCACGCGCGGCCCGAGCAGGCGCGCCGCCGCCTCGGCCCAGGCCACCGCGTCGAGCCCCGGCGGCAGCGCCCCCGGCCGCGGGTCGACGCCCGCGCACACGGGCCCGCGCTCGGCGATCAGGCGCGACAGGCGGTCGGCGAACGGCACCATGCGAGCGACTCTACCAGCCGGGCCGCGCCCCGGACCCGCCGCGCCACGGGTGTGCATGGCGCTGCCGCTGCGTTTCTGGCACGCTGTCCGGCAGACCGGAGGCGGGGCCGTGAAGTTCACGTTCACGCACATGAAGGGCTCGAAGGCGGGCACGACGCAGGAGCTCGAGGCCGACGTCGTGACCGTCGGCCGCGACCCGCAGAACCAGCTCGCCTACGACCCGGCGCAGGACGACAAGGTCTCCTCCTTCCACGCCACGATCGCGGCCCAGGGCGGGCAGGTCGTGGTCACGGACGTGGGCAGCCGCAACGGCACCTTCGTCAACGGGCACCGGATCACCGGCCCGACGCCCATCGTCCCGGGCGCCGTCCTGCAGTTCGGCGAGGCGGGCCCGCTCTGCGCCGTGCTCTTCGCGGCCGGCGGCGCGCCGGCGGCCGCGCCAGGCAAGCCGGCGCCCGCGCCAGGCAAGCCGGCGCCCGCGCCTGGCCCGAAGCCGGCGGCTCCGACGCCGGGCCCGGCGCCCGCCCCGGCGCCCGCGCCTGCCGCGACCCCGGCGGCTCCGGCCGCGGCGAAGCCGGCCGGCAAGAGCCGCGGCTGCATGGTCGTCGGCGTCATCGGCGGGCTGCTCCTGGCCTGCGTCCTCGGCACCGTGGCCGTGGCCCTGCGCGAGCAGATCTCGAAGCGCGTCCCGCCGGGCCTGATGACCTACGTGCAGAAGATCCCGGGCCTGAACAAGCTGTTCAAGGTCCCGCCCCCGCCGCGCCTGCCGGCGGGCGTCAAGCTCCCCCAGGGCGGCGGCACGAAGCCCCCGCCGCCGGCGACCGAGGCCCCGCCGGCGACCGAGGCGCCGCCGCCGGCGACCACCGAAGGCCAGTGAGCGCGCCCCTCGGCGCGACCGAGCGCGCGGCGCTGGTCGCCACGCGCCGCGACCTCCACGCGCATCCCGAGCTGGCCTTCGAGGAGCGCCGCACGGCCGCCCTCGTGGCCGACCGCCTCGAGGCCGCCGGCTACCGCCCGCGGCGGGGCGTCGGCGGCACGGGCGTCCTGGCCGACCTCGACGGCGCCGCGCCGGGCCCGACGATCCTCCTGCGCGCCGACATGGACGCCTTGCCGCTCGTCGAGGAGGGCGACGTCCCCTACGCGTCGACCGCGCCCGGCCGCATGCACGCCTGCGGCCACGACGGCCACACCGCCGCCCTGCTCGCCTGCGCCGAGCGCCTGGCCGCCCGCCGCGGGGCCCTGCGCGGGCGCGTGCGGCTGTGCTTCCAGCCGGCCGAGGAGGGGCGCGGCGGCGCCGAGCGCGTGATCGCCGAGGGCGCCCTCGACGGCGTCGACGCCTGCTTCGGCGTGCACCTGTGGACCGAGCTCGACGTGGGCCTGATCGGCCTCGCGGTCGGGCCGGTCATGGCGGCGGTCGACCGCTTCGAGGCCGTGATCGAGGGCCAGGGCGGCCACGGCGCGATCCCGCACCAGACGCGCGACCCGATCGTCGCGGCCGCCCACGTGGTCACGGCGCTGCAGTCGATCGTCGCCCGCACCGTCTCGCCGCTCGACACCGCCGTGGTCACCGTGGCGCGGCTCGCCGCCGGCGAGGAGGGGAGCTGGAACATCATCCCCCGCGTCGCGCGCCTCTCCGGCACGGCCCGCGCCTACGCCGAGGACACCTGGGCCGCTCTGCCCGGGCGCATCGAGCAGGTCGTGCGCGGCGTGGCCGAGGCGCTCGGCTGCCGCGCGACGCTCGAGTACGAGCGGATCTGCGCCGCGACCGTCAACGAGCCCGCGATGACCGACCTGGCCCGCGCCGTGGCCCGCGACCTCCTCGGCCCCGAGGCCGTGCGCACCGACGGCGACGGCGTGCGCACGCTCGCCGGCGAGGACTTCTCGGCCTTCCTGCGACGGGTCCCCGGCTGCTTCGCCTTCGTCGGCGGCCGCAACGCGGCGCGCGGGCTCGTCCACCCGCACCACTCGCCGCGCTTCGACTTCGACGAGGACGCCCTCGAGCACGCCGCGCGGCTGCTCGAGGGCGTCGCCCTGCGCTACCTCGGCGCCTGGTAGCCGCCCGGCGCCGTGCCGACGGGCTCGCGCGGCGGCGCGGCGGCCACGACCCTCGGCCGCGCCCGCGTGGCCTCGCGCTCCTCGAGGGCGCGGTCCACCGACGCGCGGCCGCCGCCCTGGATGAGCAGGGCCAGCGCCATGCCGACGGCGAGCAGGTGGTACTCGAAGCCGTGGCCGCCGGCCACGCCGTACCAGTCCATGAAGAACCCGTGCTGGACGTGGTTGACCAGCACGGCGACGACCATGTTGATCCCGATCGCCAGCGCGGCCAGGCGCGTGAAGGCGCCGACGATGAGCAGGAGCCCGCCACCGAACTCGGCCGCCATCGTCAGGACGGTCAGGAACGGCGGGATGCCCCAGGCCTGCTGGAAGGCCTCGAACGTGCCGGCGACGCCGGCGCCGCCCCACCAGCCGAGCACCTTCTGCGCGCCGTGCGCGAACATGACCACGCCCAGGGCCAGGCGGAGCACCAGCGGGGCGACCGAGTCGCCCGTCGCGACGAACCTGCGCCACGCATCGCTCATGGCACCTCTCCTCGCACGGAAGAGAACAACCCCCGTGCCGCCGGGGACGGCGCTCGTGGGCGGGCGCGCGGGTCAGGGGCGTCCCCGGCGGCGGCGTCGTCGTCCCCGTCGCCGCGGGCCGCGCTCGCACGCGCCCGCGCTGGCCGTTACGCTCGGACGGAGAGGTGACGGTGATGTTCCGCTGGCCGCTCGCGGCCGCCCTCGCGGCCCTGGCCCTCGCCCCGCTGGTGCGCGCGCACTACCCCATGCTCATCGCCAGCCGGGCCTTCGCCGCGCCCGGCGACCAGGTGCAGATCGACTTCACGATCGGGCATCCCTACGTCAACGACCGCTTCGCGGCCGAGCCGCCCGCGCGCGTGCGCGTGTTCCCGCCGCGCGGCGCGCCCGAGGACGCCACGGCGAAGGTGAAGCAGGAGGTCCTGCAGTGGGAGGGCCAGCAGCTCCCCATGAGCCGGCTCACCTACACGCTGCACAAGCCCGGCGACTACGTCTTCTCCTACGAGTGCCGCCTGTTCACCGAGCCACCGAAGCGGCAGGTGATCGACTTCGCCAAGATCATCATCCACGTCGCCGACGGGCAGATGGGCTGGTGGCGGAAGGTCGGCACGCCGATCGAGATCGTGCCGCTCACGCGCCCCTACGCGATCGTCCCCGGCGACACGTTCCGCGGGCAGGTCTTCGAGGCCGGCCAGCCCATGCTCGGCGGCGTCGTCGAGGGCGAGAGCTACGTGGACCCGATCCCCGACCCGATGCCGGAGCTCGCCTTCACGCGCCGCGCCGAGCGCACCGACCCGAGCGGCTGCTTCTCCATGACGCTCGACCGCGCCGGCTGGTGGCTGCTCTCGGTCGCCACCGACGGCGGCCCGGGCGAGCAGGGCACCCTCGACCGCCCGGCGCACCGCGCGGTGCTATGGGTCTACGTGGGCGAGCCCCCGCCGGTGAAGGCTCAGGACGCCGGCGAGGCGCCGCGCTGAGAGGCCGGCGCGCCGCCGGGCCGTCGATCACACCGCGGCCACCCGCTCGAAGAGCGCCTCGGGCAGCAGGAAGACCATCTCGAGCGTCTCGGCCAGGCGGATCGAGGCGCCCGACTCGAGCGGCGCGCTGCGGTCCGCGGCTATGGGGTTGCCCCCCACCCAGGTGCCGTTCATCGAGTTGGCGTCGTTGATCGTCCACTGCTGGCCGAGCTTGCGGAAGTAGGCGTGGAACTTCGACACGCGCTGGTCGGGGATGACCAGGTCGTTGTTCGGCGCGCGGCCGAGCGTGATCATCATCGCGAACGCGTTGCTGTCGCGCCGCTTCCTCACGGGGATGACCATGGCGCCGTCGCGGGGCGCCGGCCGCGCGCCGCCGGGCGTGAAGCGCATCGTCGCGAACGACGTCGGCTCCTCGGGGGCGCCCACCGGCGTGAGGCTGGGGATGTAGAGGTGCGGGTCGGTGACCTCCGCCAGGAAGTCCGCCCGGTCCTGCCCCGAGCGCGCGCGCACGAACTCGTCGAATGCGATGAGCACGGTCACTCCGTGGCGGCGCGGTCGCGGCCGCCCGCCCTGAGCCGGTCGTAGAGGTCGTCCGCCTCGAGGAACTCGAGGTGCACGGCGCCGCCGAGGACGATCCGCGCCCCGGAGCGGAGCGTGAGGCCGCGCTCGGGCGGAACCGGGACCCCGTCGACCATCGTCCCGTTCGTGGAGTTGGCGTCGCTGACCGTCCACGCGTCGCCGACGCGGCGGAAGTACGCGTGGAACTTCGACACGCGCCGGTCCGGGAGGACGAGGTCGTTGTTGGGCGCCCGCCCGATCGTGATCATGAGCGTGAAGGCGTTGCTGCCGGTGCGCTTGGCGACGGGCAGCACCGCCAGGGGCGCGTCGTGGTCACGCGCCGCCGCGCCGGCCTGCGGCGCGTGGCTCAGGGTCAGGAACTGCGCCGTGGGCCGCTCGTCCGACTCGTCGTCCAGGGCCGTCCACAGGGCGAGGTGGGGCTCGCGGATGCCGGCGACGAACGCCGCCCGGCTCTCGCCCCGATACGACCTGGCGAACGACTCGAACGAGATCATCCCCTCGCCCGCCCCGCAGGATACCACGAGTCACGACGCAAGTCTTGGCCTCACGGTGACTCCCCGTCGCTCCCGAAGGGAAGCGGCGCGATCGGGGCGCGACGGTGGGGGCGGTTAGGCTGAGGGCGATGACCGAGCTGGACCTCTTCGCCACGCCCGCGGACGACGCCGGCCCGGAGGAGGAGGCCCCGCTCTTCGCCACGGTCGCGCCGGAGGTGCCGGTCCCCGGCGCGTTCACCTACCGCGTGCCGCCGGCGCTGCGCGAGCGCGTGCAGGTCGGGGTCCGGGTGCGCGTCCCGTTCGGGCCGCGCGCCGTCCCCGGCCTGGTCCTCGAGCTCGCGCCGGCGTGCGCCGTCGACCCGCGCAAGGTGCGCCCGATCACGCAGGTGCTCGAGGGCGCCCCGGTCCTCGACCCGGGGGTGCTGGAGCTCGCCCGCTGGGCCGCCGCCTACTACCACACGCCCCTGGGCGAGGTCCTGGCCGCGGCCGTGCCGCAGGACGTGACCGCGCGCGGGCGGCCGGCGCCGCGCATCGCGCGCCTGGTCGACCCGCCGCCCGGGCGCCCGGCCCGCCTCGGGGCGGCGCAGCGCAAGGTCCTCGACGCGCTCGCCGCGGGCCCGCGCGCCGCCGACGAGCTGTGCCAGGCCCTCGACGTCGGGCCCGACGTCCTCAGGCGCCTCGAGGCGCGCGGCCTGGTGCTCCTCGAGGAGGCCGCCGCCCCGGCGGCGCCCGGGTCGGACCCGGCGCCGGGGCCGGCGCCGCCCGAGCTCACGGTCGAGCAGCGCCTGGTCCTCGGGCCCCTCCTGCGGCAGGTCGAGGAGCGGCAGCCGGTGGTCACGCTCCTCTTCGGCATCACCGGCAGCGGCAAGACGGAGGTCTACCTGCGGGCGATCGCGCGCGCCCTCGAGCTCGGGCGCGGGGCGATCGTCCTCGTGCCCGAGATCGCGCTGACGCCGCAGACGCTCGCGCGCTTCCGCGCCCGCTTCGGCGACCGCGTGGCCGTCCTCCACAGCCAGCTCGCCGGCGAGGCGCGCCGCGGCGAGTGGCGGCGCATCCGCGCCGGCGAGGCGCCGGTGGTCGTCGGCCCGCGCTCGGCCGTGTGGGCGCCGGTGCCGGAGCTCGGCCTGATCGTCGTCGACGAGGAGCACGAGACGACCTACAAGCAGGAGCACGCGCCCCGCTACCACGCGCGCGACCTGGCCGTCGTGCGCGGCAAGCAGGCGGGGGTGCCCGTGCTCCTGGGCTCGGCCACGCCGTCGCTGGAGTCGTGGCACAACGCCACCGGCGGCCGCTACCGGCTGGCGCGGCTGCGCAGCCGCCCCGCCGGCAGCGCCCTGCCGCGCGTGACCGTGGTCGACATGGGGCGCGAGTGGGCCGAGGTCAAGAGCCCGGTCGTCCTCTCGCGCGTCCTCGTGCGCGAGGTCACGGCGGCCCTCGAGCGCGGCGAGCGGGCGCTCCTGTTCCAGAACCGGCGCGGCTTCACCACGTTCTTCATGTGCGGCGCCTGCGGCCACGTCCTCAAGTGCCCGCAGTGCGACGTGACGCTCACCCTGCATCGCGCCGCCGGCGCCGTCGTGTGCCACTTCTGCGACCTGCGGCAGGCGCCGCCGCGCGGCTGCCCGGCCTGCCTCGGACCGGCCATGCGGCAGCGGGGCTACGGGACGGAGCGCGTCGAGGAGGTCGTGCGGCAGCTCTTCCCGGCGGCCGCGGTCGGCCGCCTCGACACCGACGTCGTGCGCGAGGGCGAGCCGGCCGAGGTCGTCCTCGACCGCTTCCGCCGCGGCGAGGTGCAGGTGCTCGTCGGCACGCAGATGATCGCCAAGGGCCTGGACATCCCGGAGGTCACGGTCGTGGGCGTGATCTCGGCCGACACCGGCCTGGCGCTCCCCGACTTCCGCGCGTCGGAGCGCACCTTCCAGCTCGTGGCGCAGGTCGCCGGCCGCGCGGGGCGGGGCGCGCGGCCCGGCTGCACGGTCATCCAGACGTTCACGCCCGGCCACTTCGCTCTGGCGGCGGCCGCCGACCACGACTTCGAGCGCTTCGCCCGCGAGGAGCTGCGCGCGCGCCAGGCGCTCGACTACCCCCCCTACTCGCGCGTGCTCAAGCTCCTCCTGCGGGGCCCCGACGAGCGGAAGGTGCAGGACGAGGCCGTGCGCGTCGTCGACGACGTGCGCGGCGCCTGCGTCGGGCAGGACGGCGTGCGCGCCGTCCTCGGCCCGGCGCCCAGCCCGCGCGCCTACCTGACCGGCAAGTTCCGCTGGCAGGCGCTCGTGAAGGCGACGCCCGAGGGCGTGCGGCGCGTGATACGCCATCTCGAGGAGCGCCGGCCCAGGGGCGTCGAGTGGCTCGTCGACGTCGATCCTTACCACGTCCTCTGACGCCCCAACGGCGTTTGCACCTCCCCGTGCCACGTTGACGTCCGCGCTGGCACGCATGGGCCGAACCGCCTTCGTCGCGGGGCCTTGCGCGCGGGCGCGGTCGTTGCACTCGGCCACCTCGCCCGCCCTGGGAAGGACGCGGGCGGAGAGAGGGAAGCGCGATGGCCGAGAAGCTCGTCAAGCACAGGACCCGTCGGACCCCCCGCGCAGGCGCCGCGCCGCGCGACGGCGTGCTGCCGACGCCGCGGACCGGCGCGTCGCCCGCGCTCCTCGCGGGCCTGGCGCTCGTGGCCGGCACGCTCACGGGGCTGGCGGTGGTCGTCGCCACGCGCGCGCCGGACCGCGACGTCGCCCGGGTCACCCGGGCCGACGACGCGCCGGCGGACGTCGACGACACCGGGCCGTCGTCCGGGCCCGTCGTGATCGCCGACCACGTCCCGCCTCCCGCGCCGGCGCCCACCCCGCGGCCGGCGCCGGCGATCCCGTCCGACCCGGCCCGCGCTCAGGCGGTCGAGCCCGCGGTCACGCACGAAGCGCTCCCCGAGGCCGGCCCGCCGCGCTGGGACGACCTCGCGCTGCTGCCCCGCGACGACCGCCCGCGCGGGCCGGTCCGCCTGCCGGACGTGACCCGCCCCGGCGCGGCGCTGGGCGAGCCGGACCCTGCGCCGGCGACGCCGACCTCGCAGCAGGACGGCCAGCCGGTGAACGACGACGAGGAGGACGACGACCTGCCCCCGGTCGTCACCCCGTCGCCGGCCCCCCGCGAGGCCGTCGCGCCGCCGGTCGCCAGCGGGGCGCTGGACACCGGCTCGCCCGTGGCGCTGGCCCTGCGCCAGCTCCTGCACGTGCCGCACACCCTGCGCGACGGGCGCGTCGAGGCGCGCTACCGCTTCAACGGCCCCGACGAGGTCGGCGACTTCGAGTGGACCGGGTTCGACAAGCTCGAGGTGGGCGAGGTCGTCGGCCGGAACCTGCGCACCGTCGACCTCGAGCTGGGCGTCGGGTCGCGCCGCGTTGGTCGCCTCGTGCATGTCGTGCCCCTGGCCGGCGACTTCAGGATCGACCTGGCCATGTGGGTGAACCAGGCGACGTCCCGCTCCGACCTCGTGCTCTTCGTGGGCGACAAGGTCGGCGTGCGCTGGGGCCAGCAGATCGTCCGCGCCTCGCGCTCGGGCGGCCTCCGGCCGGTGGCCGGGGCGCAGCCCGACCGCGGCCTGTTCCGCGAGGAGCGCCTCGTGCGCGTGCGGCTGACCCGCACCGGCGACGCGCTCACGGTCGAGTGCGACGGGCGCCGCGTGGCGCACAAGGCGTTCAAGCCGGGCGAGCTCGACGGCCGCTTCGGCCTCGTCGCCCAGGACGTGCGCGTCGTGATCACGGAGCTCTCGGTCGACGGCGTGGTCGACCCCGCCAAGCTGTGAGGGCCGGCGACACGGGGCAGCGGGTTGGGTAGGATCCGCCGTCGGAGGTGCCCATGCGCCGGACCGCCCTGCCGCTCGTCGCCCTGCTCGCCCTGACGGGCGTCGCCCGCGCCCAGCCGGCGCCCACACCGCCGGCGACGCCCGGGCCGCCGGAGCCCGCCTCGCTCTGGGGCATCCACCCGGCCTTGCCGGTGGGGACCGTCGAGCCGGCGCTTGGCGCGGCGCTGGCGACCTACCGGGTGCCTGCGACGCGCTTCCCGATCCACCTGGGCCCGGCGCGGCGCTCGCGAGAGTTCGTCGCCCGCGAGGCGCGCTTTCCCTCGCCCGTGCGCGAGCGCTGGGGCGAGGTCACCGGCGTCTACTACGCGCCGGCGCGGCTGGCGCCGGGTCAGCGGGTGCCGGCGGCCGTCGTCGTCCACCACCTCGGCGGGAGCATCGAGCCCGAGCGCTACCTCGCCCAGCACCTGGCGCAGAACGGCGTCGCGGCCTTCGCCATCGCCCTGCCCAACTACGGCGAGCGTCAGGAGCCGGGGACGCGCCAGGGCTTCCTGCAGGAGAAGGACCCGGTCGGCTCGTTCACGGGCTTCCGCCAGGCGGCGCTCGACGTCATTCGCGCCGGCGACTTCCTCCGCGCCCTGCCGGAGGTCGACCCCGAGCGCGTCGGCGCCGTCGGTGTCAGCCTGGGCGCGATCGTCACGGCGCTGGCCCGCGGCGTCGACGAGCGCCTCGGCCGCACGGTCCTGGTCATCGGCGGCGCGGACTTCGAGCGGCTCCTCCGCGACTCGCCCGAGGCCAAGGGCCTCCTCGACCGCGCCGGCGGCCTCGTCCGGCCCCAGGACCTCGCGGCCGTGCTGCGTCCGGTCGACCCGGTGACGTTCGCCGCCCGCGTGCCGACGGACGACGTCCTCATGCTCAACGCGCGCCGCGACGAGATCATCCCGGAGAGCTGCACGCTGGCCCTGTGGGAGGCGCTCGGCCGGCCGCGGCTCCGCTGGTTCAACTGCGGCCACTACGGGATCGTCCTGCACCTGCCGGCCGTGATGACCGAGACCCTCGACCACCTGCGCGGCAACTGAGCGCAAGCGCTCAGCGCGGTGTCGCCTCCCGGCGCCTCGGGGACCTCCCGGGGCTTGACACGCAAAAGGTTGCAGCTTCGGTCCAGCGCGTGCTCAGAGGGTGAGCGACCCCTCAACCTACGAACCTACGAGAGCGAGACAGCCATGAAGAAGATCGTCGCGGCCCTGCTGGTGGCGGTGAGCGTGTCGGGCCTGAACGTGTTCGCCTGCGGCGGCATGACCCAGATCGACCCGCCCTCGCTGATGCTGCAGACCGGCCCCTGCGAGACGCCCATGGAGAGCATCCTCGACGAGATCAGCGAGGTCCTCGTCATCTGCTAACGCGTCCCGACGGACGACTCACGTGGATCACGGCCGGCAACGCCCTCGGGCGCGCGCCGGCCGTGCTCGTTTCCGCGGTATGCTCCGCCCGGCGGAGGTCGGTATGTCCAGGCGCATGGGTCGAGTCCTGGCCGTCGTCGGCGTCTTCGGCGTGCTCGCCGGCGCGCCCAGCCGGGGCGATGGAGGCCAGCTCGACCCGGCCGCCGGCGCGCCGGCGAAGGTCGGCGAGCGGCGCCGCTGGCGCTTCGAGGAGTCGCTGCGCCAGCGCCTCGAGCGGACCTTCCCCGGCGAGCCCGAGCCGCGGGTGCTCGAGAGCTTCGAGCGCGTCCTGGCGATCCTCGTCGACGAGGTCCTCGAGGTGCGCGACGGCAAGCCCACGCGGGTGCGCCTGACGATCGAGCGCTGGGAGCGCGCCGCCGGCGAGCGTCCGGAGGGCCGGCTGCAAGCGGACGCCTCGCTCACCGGCCGCGTGGCCGTCCTCCAGGCGGCCGACGGCACGTGGACCCTCGAGCCCGCCCTTCCCGAGCCCTCGGGCGCGGCCCGCCGGTTCCTCGACCGGCAGGCCGGGCGCTGGCGACCGGGCGGCGACGTGGCGGCGATCGACAGCGCCTTCCTGCCCGCCCGGCCGGTCCGCGAGGGCGAGCGCTGGGACGCCGCCGCGCGCGTGGCGCCGCTGGCGCCGGGCGCGCCCTTCACGGCGATCGATCGGCCCCGGTCCAAGGTGACCGCGAAGCTGCAGGCGCTGGGGGCGACCTCCGCGACGACGACCCTCGAGGGGGTCCTGCAGCTCGCCGAGATCCCGGGCACGTCCGACCGTTTCGACGAGGACGGGGCGTGTCAGGTCTCGGGGCGGGCGACCTGGCCCGTCGAGCGCCGACCGTCCGAGGGCACCGGCACGCTCACGCAGAAGGTCGAGGGGGCGGCGGAGGGGCGGCTGCCCGACGGGCTGACCTACCGCACGGCGGCGTCGATCGAGCGCGTCCTGCGCTGGGGCATCGCGAGCGACTGATCAGACCGGCGCCGTGGCGACGAACAGCGCCGTCGAGCCGTACTCCCGCCGCAGCTCGAGCGCCAGTCCCAGGCGCGCGACGTCGGCCTCGTCGCGCCACACCTCGCGCGGGGTCTCGAAGGCCAGCGTGGCGCCCGGCGCCAGGGCGCCGGGAGCGCGGGCGAGGCCCTCGAGCAGGGCCGCCGGGTCCGCCTCGCCGGGGCCCGGCGGGCGGCGCAGGAGCTCGAAGGGCGGGTGCATGAACACGAGGTCGAACGGCCCCCAGGCCGCCAGCCCCGGCGCCCCGTGGGCGAGGTCGTAGCGGCGGACGTCGACGCGGTCGTCGGCGCGCAGGTGGGCCACGTTCTGGCGCAGGACGTCCAGGCAGGCGGGGTTCTTGTCGACGCACACCGCCCGCGCGGCCCCGCGCGAGATCGCCTCGAGCCCGAGCGAGCCGGAGCCCGAGAACAGGTCGAGCACCCGCGCGCCCTCGACCCGCTCCTGGCCGAGGATGTTGAACAGCGCCCCGCGCACCTGGTCGCGCATGGGCCGCAGGAGGAGTCCGGGCGGCGTCTTCAGCCGCGTCCCACGGTTGGCCCCGGCGATGATCCGGAGCCCCGTCTCCCCCTCGTGCTGCCGCCCCGGCCGTCGCGCCATGGGGGCATCTTCACCCGGCGGCGCCCCGGCTCCAAGCGCTCGGCGCGGTCGCGACACCCATGGGAACGCACCCGACGGCGGCCCTGAGTCGCCCACCGCTCACGCGGGCATAACCGGCTAAGTCAGCACATGTTGCGCTGACGCGTCCGGATCCGGGGGCCCCCGGCTCTCATGGGGTGCGGGGCCGGGCTGGGCCCCCAGGGACGACGCCCATGCGCCACCACGTTGCCGCCCTCGCCCTGGTCCTCGCCCCGACGTTCGCGCTCTCCGCGGGCACCGCGCGCGCGGTCACCGACGAGGAGGTCGGCGGCGCCGTCGAGCGGGGCGTCGGGTGGCTCCGCGGGCGTCAGGACCAGGACGGCGCCTTCCGTGACCGCTGGGCCGGGCAGAACTACAAGACGGGCGAGACGGCGCTGGCGCTGCTCACGCTCCTCAAGTGCGGCGCCCGCCCCGACGACCCGGCGATCGACCGCGGGTTCAACTGGCTGCTCGCCCAGCCGCTCCAGCGCGTCTACGAGGTGTCGGTGGCCGTCATGGCCCTCGAGGCGCGCTACACGCCCGACGACAAGGCCTCGATCGCCTCTCAGGACCCGCTGGCCACCCAGATCCGGCAGCGCTTCCAGAAGATCGCCCCCGCGCGCGACCGCGACTGGCTGGCGCGCGCCGTCGAGTTCCTGATCGCGCAGCAGGACCGCTCGGGGCAGTGGAAGTACCCCGGCTTCGGCGACCCGGACGTATCGAACGCGCAGTTCGCCATCCTGGCCCTCAAGGCGGCGCGGCGCATGAGCGTGCGGGTCCCCAAAGAGGTGTTCCTCCTCACCGCCAATTACCTGCTCGAGCATCAGGAGGCGGGCGGCGCCGAGGTGCCGAGCTTCGAGGTGCCGGCGGCCGACCAGCCGATCCAGGGGCTGCACGACCGGCGCGCGCGCGAGCGTGAGCGGCAGGCGCAGCGCGAGCGGGAGCGGCGTCAGTCGAGCGGCTCGCGCACCCGCGAGGGCGAGTCGCCGTCCGAGGGCACGCGCACCCGCACACCCATGCGCGCGCGCGGGTGGGGCTACCGGCCCGGCCACGGGCCGCGCGGCAGCATGACGGCGGCCGGCGTGGCCATCCTCGTGATCGCCAAGGACGAGCTCGAGGAGACGCCGGGCTACGCCGAGCGCCTCGGCCCGCGCGTCGACCAGGCCCTGCGCGACGGCGCGGCCTGGCTGGCGCAGCGCTTCCGCGCCGACGCGCATCCGGGCGCCGAGCCGGACTGGCTCTTCTACTACCTCTACACGCTCGAGCGCGCGGGCACGCTCCTGGCCCTCGACCGCTTCGGCGGGCGCGACTGGTACCAGGAGGGCGCGCAGGTCATCCTCGGCAAGCAGCACGGCGACGGCAAGTTCGTCGCCGGGACGAGCGGCGAGACCGACGGCGAGCTGGCCGGCTCCTGCCTGGCGCTCCTGTTCCTCAAGCGCTCGACCGTTCCCGTGATCAAGCGCGTGCGCACGGGCGGCGACGCCTACGAGGGCGGCGGCGGCGGTGGCGGCGGGCCGACGGTGTCGCGACGCGACGACGGCCTGTTCGACGTGACGCTCTCCTACCAGGCGGGCCCCGGCCGCCGCGTGGCCCTCGCGGGCTCGTTCAACGGCTGGAACAAGGACGCGGCGCTCTGCGAGGACCCGGACGGCGACGGCGTGTACGTCGTGCGGCTGACCCTCGGGGCCGGGCGCCACACCTACAAGTTCGTCGTCGACGACCAGAGCTGGCTCTCCGACCCGAAGAACCCGCGCGGCGAGCCCGACGGCCACGGCGGGCAGAACTCGGTCCTCGAGCTGAACTGACGACCTCCGCCGTCGCCGCGCCCTCGGGGCTCGGCGACGGCCCCCGACCGCGCCGCCGACGCAGGTCGCCGCCGGGCCATGAGGGCCGTGAGCTGGTGCGGCTGGTGTCGTCGGCGGAGTGCCGCCCTCGGACGAGGTCCGCGCCAGCCGACGCCGACCCGTTCCTGCTCCGCGGCGCCCTGTTCCTGCACGCGGGCCAGGCGGCCCAGGCCAGGGCGGACGCCCAGGAGGCCCTGCGCCGCGCTCCGCCCAACCGGCGGGCGCAGGCCGAGGCGCTCCTCCAGAAGGCAGAGGCGGCCCTGGCCTCACGACCTTCCGCCCGTTGATCGTCGCAGCCCGCCCTGGGACAGAGGAGGACATCCCGACCGGCAGCTCGGTCGTCGGTTCGCGGGCTCGTCGCCGCGTGACGGGAGGGGCCCGCCCGATCGTCGGCCAGCCTCGTGGATCGGTCGACGTCGTCAGGCGCTCAAGGCCTCCGGTCCCAGACGCGCGCGCAGCCGGTCGACCATCTCCCGGACCGCCTGGACGCTCGCCGCCGCGAAGCCGGGGACGCTGGCGCCGTGCCGCGCCTGCGGCTGCAGCCTGAAGCCCAGGCCGGCGACCCTCGCCTGCACCCGCTCGAGCGGCGCGACGCCGCCGCGGTGCTGGTCGGCGAGGCGCGGCCCGGGTTGCACCACGGCGCCCCGCCCGTCGAGGAACACGAGGCCATCACGGGTCCGGCGGAGCTGGTAGCCGCCCTCGTGGACGAGGCGATGATGGGCCCAGCAGAGCAAGGTCAGGTTGGCCCGGTCCGTCTTGCCGCCCCGCGCCCAGTGCTCGATGTGGTGCGCGTCGAGGAACTCGCGGTTCGTGCACCCCGGAAACGTGCACCCGCCGTCGCGGATCAGGAGCGCCCGCAGGAGCCGAGCCGTCACGCGGCGCCGCTTGCGCCCGACGTCCAGCGGGGTGTCACCGTGCATCAGGACGGGCGTCGTCGCGCCGTCGCAGGTCAGGCGCCGCGCCGTCTCGGGCGAGATCGGCGCCCCGTTGCCCAGCTCGCACCGCGCCCCCGGGGGCCGCGGTCCGGCTTCGCGCAGCACCCGCTCGTCGACGACCACCAGCACGTCGAACCGCTGCCGCACCGACGCCTGGGCCTCGGCCGTGGCGGCCAGCGCACCCAGCGCCACGAGCGCGTCGGCGTCGCTCATGTCGCTCCGGCCAGCCGCGCCTCTTGCGCGCGCTTTGACGGCGCGGATCGCCCGCCGGAGCGCCTCGCCCTGCTCCGGCCGCAGGTGGAGGCGCAGGAGCTCGAGGCCGCTGTCGTCGAAGCGCTCGAAGGCCAGCTTGACGTCCTCCTCGGCGAGCTCCCCCGTGTCGGCGGCCGCCCGCAGGCGGATGAACCGCACGACCCGCTCGAGCTTCGCGCCCGACGTGCGGCGGGCCAGCTCGCGCAGGTCACCCTCTAGCCCGGGCCGCGCGATCCGCACGAGCGCGCGCACCTGCGAGTAGCTCAGCAGGCCGCGGGCGAAGTCCTCGTCGATCTCCGGCAGCTCGCCCAGGCGCCGGGCCACCCGCACCTTGTCGCGCGCCGTGCGCTCGCCCTCGCCCGTCTTCCACGAGAGCCACGCCGCGCAGGACGCGGCGCCGTCCCCGCGCCAGCCTGCCTCCTGGTCGAACCGGCGCAGCTCGGTCAGGAGGGCGTGCTCGAGCACGCTCCGTTGCGCGGCCAGCTCGATGATCCGCGCACCCCGGGGATCGAAGGAGGGAGGCGCGCGGCGGCCGCCCGCTTCGGGCGGATCGGGCGTCGGCATCTCGGAGGTCTCCTGGCTCATACGCACCCCGCATGTTCGTGTTGTGTTCGTGGTCGCTCCGCAGGGTAGCCGGAGGGGCCGACAGGCCCGGGACAGCCTCGGACAGGGCACACGGGCTGGAGCGAGCGTGCGGCCGCCGAACGCGGGCGGCGGCCATCCGCCTCCGGCTCCCGACTCGCCTCCGGTCGCACAACAACCCGATTCGCGCGAAGGCGCGCGTCGGCTCCGCGGAGCCGGTCCGTGCGCCACGCCTTCGGCGTGCGCCTTGGCATGCCGTATGCGTCGCGGTAGTGGCGACCGGCCATGCCAGGGCGCCCGACCGACCCCGGCCGGCTCCGCGGAGCCGCGTGGACCCCGGTGGAGCAACGGTCCTGGGCGACCCGGCCAGGGTCAGCGCCGGCGTGCCAGCCGGGCGCCGAGGTCGTCGAGGAGCGTGTAGGCCACGGGGGTCACGACGAGCGTGAGCAGGAGCGCCAGCGTCTGGCCGCCGATCACCACGACGGCGACGGCGCGGCGTTCCTCCGCGCCCGGCCCGGCGCCGACCCACAGGGGGAGCATGCCGGCCACGAGCGTGAGCGTCGTCATGAGGATCGGCCGCAGGCGGTCGCGGTTGCCCTGCATGACCGCCTCGTGCCGCGGCAGGCCGTGCCCGCGCAGGACGTTCATGTGGTCGATCTGCAGGATCGCGTTCTTCTTCACCACGCCGAACAGGACCAGGATCCCCAGCGCGGAGTAGAGGTTGAGCGTGCTGCCGCTGCCCCAGAGCGCCAGGAGGGCGAAGGGCACCGCGAGCGGGATCGAGAGCAGGATCGTGAACGGGTGCACGAGGCTCTCGAACTGCGAGGCCAGCACCACGTACATGAGGATGACCGAGAGGAGGAAGGCCCAGAGGAACTCGACGAAGGTGCGCTCGAGCTCGCGGCCGCGCCCCTGGACGCGCGTCGAGTACTCGGATGGCATGCCCAGCTCGACGGCGGCCTTGCGCAGGGCGTCGAGGCGGTCGGCGAGGGCGAAGCCGGGCTCGACGCTGGCGCGGAGGCTCACCTGCCGCTGCCGGTCGAGCCGATCGATGCGCGACGGGCTCAGCGCCGGCTCGACCGTGACCAGGTCGTCGAGCCGCACGAGACCGCGCGCCCCCGGCACGAGCAGGCGCCCGATCGTGGCCGGGTCCTCGCGGTCGTGCGCCTCCAGGCGGAGCTGCACGTCGTACTCCTGGTCGACCGACGCGTCGCGCCAGCGCGACACGGCGGGGTCACCGCCGACCATGAGCCGCAGGGCGGTCGCCAGGTCGCGCACGGCGACGCCGCGGTCCGCGGCCCGCTCGCGATCGACCTGCACGCGCAGCTCGGGGCGGTCGAGCTTGAGCGTCGTGTCCACGTCGACGATCCCGCCCAGGCCGCCCTCGCCCGGCGGCGTCGTGGCGCGCCGCCGCAGCTCCTCGGCGAACGCGCCCAGCGCCTCGAGGTCCGGGCCGAGGATGGCGAAGTCGATGTCCCAGTTGCCGCCGCCGATGTTGAACGACGGGGCGTTGCGCACCGAGCAGCGCAGGTCCCCGAACTTGCGCAGGCGCCGGCGCACCTCGCTCATGACGTCGCGCTGCGTGGCGTTGTCGCGCCACGCGGCGCCCGGGTCGAGCGCCGCGAGCCCGCGCAGGAGGCGCGGCAGCGAGAAGAGACGCTCCTCGTGCGGCGTGATGCGCACGTACAGCCGCCCCGAGTTGACCTGCCCGAGGAAGCTGCCGCCGGCGGCCGAGAGGACCAGGCGCACGTGGGGCACGGCGCGCACCTCGGACTCGACGGCGTCGAGCACGCCCTCCATGGCCTCGATGCTCGTCCCCTCGGGCGCCGTGACGTTGATGTCGAACTCGGCCTCGTCGACATCGCTCGGAATGTACTCCTGCCGCACCTGCCCGTAGAGCCACGGCGTCGCGGCGACCACGCCCAGGGCCACCAGGACGACCGGCAGGCGCCGGCGCATGCAGCGCTCGAGGAGCCACAGATAGGCGCGCTCGAGCCGGCCGTAGAGCCCGCCGCGCGAGCCGCCGGTGACGTGGCCGGCGGCGGCGTCGGAGGCGCGCAGCAGGCGCGAGCTCATGAGGGGGGTGAGCGTGAACGACACGAGCAGGCTGACCATGACGGCCGCCGCCGAGGTGATCCCGAACTGGTACAGGAACCGGCCCGAGATGCTCGACATGAACGAGACCGGCACGAAGATCACGGCCAGCGAGAGGGTCGTCGCCAGCACGGCCAGGGCGATCTCGGCCGTGCCCTCGCGGGCGGCCTCGAGCGGCGGGACGCCCTTCTCCTCGGACCAGCGGAAGATGTTCTCGAGGACGACGATCGCGTCGTCGATCACGACGCCGACCATGAGCACGAGCGCCAGCATGGTCACGCTGTTGAGCGTGAAGCCCAGCGCGGCCATGACGCCGAAGGTGGCCACGGTCGAGGTCGGGATGGCGACGCCGGCGATGATCGTCGAGCGCCAGCTGCGCATGAACAGGAGCACGACCAGGCACGCCAGCGCGCTGCCCATGACCAGGTGCATGGTGATCTCGTGCAGCGCGGCGTGGATGTAGCGCGACTGATCGCGGATCACCTCGAGCCGCACGCCGGGCGGCAGGCCGGCGCGCGCCTGCTCGAGGCGCGCCTTCACGCCGTCGATCACCTCGATCGTGTTGGCCCCCGACTGGCGGCGCACGTCGAGGCTCACGTTGGGCAGGCCGTCGAGGCGCGAGAAGGAGCGCTTCTCCTTGGTCCCGTCCTCGACGCGCCCCACGTCGCGCAGGCGCACGACGACCTCGCCGCGGCGCGCGACGACGATCCCCTCGAGCTCGCGCGGGTCGCGCACGCGCCCGAGGGTGCGCAGCGACGCCTCGCGCGTGGCGGTGGTCACGTTGCCGCCCGGGACCTCGGCGTTCTCGCGGACGAGCGCCTCGCGCACCTCGGCCGCCGAGACGCCGAGGGCGGCCATGCGGCCGGCGTCGAGCCACACGTTGACGGCCCGCGCCAGGCCGCCCACGACCTCGACCTGCCCGACCCCGCCAGACCGCTCGAGGAGCGGCTTGACCCTGAGCTCGGCCAGCTCGGTCAACTCGCGGAGCGGCAGGTCGCCCGTGAGCGCGAGCGTGAGCACGGGCGTGGTGTCGTTGTCGAACTTGCTGATGATCGGCGCCTCGGCGTCGAGGGGGAGCTGCCGGAGCACCGTCGCCACGCGGTCGCGCACGTCCTGCGCGGCGGCGTCGATGTCGCGCGACAGGTCGAAGCGGGCGACGACGACCGAGCTGCCGGGGCCGGAGATCGAGCGCAGCTCGTCGAGGCCGGCCGCCTGGTTGACCGCCTCCTCGATGCGCTGCGAGACCTCGGTCTCGACCTCCTCGGTCGACGCGCCGGGCAGCGTCGTGCGCACCGACACGGTCGGCAGGTCGACCGACGGGAAGCGGTCGACGCCGAGGCGCAGCCAGCTCGCCCCGCCGATCACCACGAGGGTGACGATGATCATGGAGCCGAAGACCGGCCGCGCGATGCTGACGTCCGCGAGGCCGCGCATCAGTCGGCGACCACCGGCTGCCCCGCGCGCAGCGCCCCCGGCTCGAGCACGACCCGCTCGCCCGCGGCGAGCCCCTGGAGCACCTCGACGCGCCCCGGGGCGCGCCGGCCGAGGGTCAGCCGGCGCTCGACCGTCGCGCCGCCCTCGACCACGAGCGCCTTGTGCAGGCCCGCGAAGGTGCGCACGGCCGCCGGCGCCACCACGAGCGCCGCGGCGTCCGGGCCGACCACCACCTCGACGCGCACGAAGGCGCCCGGCCGCAGGGCGCCGTCGGGATTGGGCAGGTCGGCCTCGACCACCAGCACGCGCCCGGCGTCGTTGAGCGCGGGGCTGACGCGGGCGAGGGCGCCGCGCAGGGGCTCCGCCCGGCCCTCCAGCCACACGCGGACGGCCTGCCCCGCGCGGACGCGCCCGGCCTGCCGCTCGGGCACCTCGGCCCGGGCGCGCAGCGGGTCGACGCTGACGACCGTGGCCACCGGCGCGCCGGGCTGCACGTAGTCGCCCGGCGCGACCAGGCGCTCGAGGACCGCGCCTGCGAAGGGCGCCGCGACCTGCGCGCGGGCCAGGCGCTCGCGCGCGGCGCGCAGCTGCGCCTGGCGCTGGGCGAGCACGGCCCGGCGCGTGCGCACCTCGTCGCGCGCGTCGTCGAGGCGGCTCCGCGCCGCGCGCAGGGCCGCGGCGGCCGCATCGAGGTCGGCGGGCGACGAGATCCCCTGCGCGCGCAGGGCCACCACCCGCCCGTGCTCGGCCTCGGCCTGCTCGAGGAGCGCGCGGGCGACGGCGACGACCGGGACCTCGTCGGGGCCCCCCGGCTCGTCGCCGCTCGCCGGCGCGTCGGTCGCCAGCCCGAGGCGCGCCCGCGCCTCGGCCAGCGCGGCCTCGGCGCGCTCGACCTCGACGGCCAGGTCGGTGTCGTCGAGCGCCACCAGCGGCGCCCCGGCCGCGACGACGCTGCCCACGTCGACGAGCGCCGCGCGGACCCGCCCCGGGACCTCGGCCGCCACGGTGGCCCGCTCGCGAGGCAGGAGCGAGCCCGTGACCTCGACGATCTCCTCCCAGCCCTCGGCGGCCACCGCGGCCGTGCGCACCCTCGGGGGCGGCGCCGGAGCGGCGGGCGCGGGGCCCCCTCCGGCGTCGCAGCCGGTCAGCGCGGCGACGGGGGCGACGAGGGACGCGACGAGGAGGGCGAGCGCCCCACGGACGCGGGGGCGGTGTGCGCGCGACATCGCGCGGTCAGACGCCCTTCTTGAGCCGCAGGCCCAGGTTGTCGCTCAGGCGCTCGACGGCCTTGATCTTGGCGACCACCGCGTCGACGTCGTACTCGATGCGCCGGAAGCGGATCGTGTTGTTGTCGATGATCACGTAGCAGGAGCGCGGGTCGTTGTCGCGCGGCTGACCGACCGAGCCCACGTTGACGATCACCTTCCGCTTGTCGCGCGTGTAGGTGAAGTTGTGCTCGATCTCGCCCGGCGTGACGTACTCCAGGTCCTCGTTGATGATGCACGGCGTGTGGCTGTGGCCGACGAAGAGGACCTTCTCGAAGCTGGCGAAGATCTCGTCGAACTTCTCGTAGGCGCCGTTGTAGATGTCCTCGCGCAGGATGTACTCGATCGTCGGCTGCCGGGGCGAGCCGTGGACGAAGTACAGGCCGTTGGTCTGGAAGCGCAGCGGCATGCGCTTCAGGTACTCCCAGCGGTCGGTCTCCTTGCCGTCCTTGACCTGGATCTCCTCGCGGGTCCAGTCGATCGCCTCGCGCGCCCAGGCGTTGAAGTTCTGCGCCCCCTTGAGCACCGCCTCGTCGTGGTTGCCCATGAGGCTGACGCGGGCCAGCTTCATCGTCATCTCGAGCACCGGCCGCGGCTCGGGGCCGTAGCCGACGATGTCGCCGAGGCAGATGATGTCGTCGACCTGCTGCGACCTGATGTCGTCGAACACGGCCGTGACCGCCTCGACGTTGCTGTGCAGGTCGCTGATGATCGCGTAGCGACGGGTGAGCTGGGTCATGAGCAGGCCCTCCCCGGCCTCCAGAAATGTATCGGAGCGGCCGGGTCGACGCGAGGGCCGGGGGCGCCCAAGGTGGGCCGCGCGCGGCTCCGGCTCCTCCGACGCCCCCGCGCCGGCCAGGCGCGGCCTCCTCCGGTCGGCGACGACCCCGGCGGGGGTCGCGCAGGCGCGCCCGCGCGCTCGTCGTGGGCGGTCGCCCGGCTCCAGCGCCAGGCGGCCGTCGCCGGGCCGCGCGAAGGCGGGCGCGCAGGTGAAGGTCGAGCACCTCGGTCGGGCGCACGTCGACCGCCCGCAGCGCACGTCGTCGAGGCCGAGGCGCGCGCGCGTGCAGGGCGCGCACCGCGCGTTCAGCGCCGGCGCGCGGTCGCAGCGGCGTGACCCCGGGAGGTCGCCCGGGTGCTCCTTCGAGATCCCGCGCTCGTGGAGGCCCTTGGATAGCATGCCCGGGTGCTCCCCACCGCTGCCAACCTGCGCCTGTTGGCCCTGCGCGCCGCGATCTTCGTCTCCGTGGCCTGGGGCGTGCTCCTGGCGCTGGGCGCGCTGCACGCCCCTGGCATGGCGCTCACCGGGCTCGCCGTGGCGCTGATCACGCCCTCATGGCTGCTCGAGCTGCGCGCGGCCATCGCCCCGCCGGGAGCGGAGCCGAACGCCCCGTTCCTCGTGTGGATCGTCACCGCGGCGGCGGCCCTGTTCTGGGGCGTGCAAGCCCCCTACCTGCTCGCGGTGCTCAGGACGGGCTCGATCGGCGCCGGCCTGGACGACGGCTGGCACATGGTCGAACAGCTCGCCGGGGCGCCGGCCCAGACCGCGCTCGCCGCGTTCATGGCGGGCTGCCCCTTCGCGCTGGCCTGCCACGTGCGCCTGCGCGGCTGGGAGCCGCGCGCGACGGTGTTCCTGGGCGCATACGCGCTGATCCTCGGCTCCACATGCCTGATGTTCCTCACGCTCCCTGCCCTGGTCGTCACCACGTTCATCCTCGTTCGCCTCTACGGGCTGGCCGACGCCTTGGCGCGGCTGCTGCGCCGGTCAGGCGCGCACGACGGGGCGTGGCCGCTCGGGCTGCCGATGCACGCGACGCTCTGGCGCCTCGGCTACCTGGGCCACGAGCCGGCGCGCGAGGCCCTGGGCTGGCGCGATGAGCCGGCGCGTGACCTGCAGGCGTTCGTGCGCGGCCTGGAGCCGGCGGGGCGCCTCGTCTGCGCGCAGGCGGCGGCCGCCGCGGCCCGGCTGGCGCTGCCCTACCTCGAGGAGCGCCGGGCGGGCGACGCCGCGCCGCGCCGCCTGGTGGAGGCGCTGGAGGCCTGGTCGAGAGAGGGGACCCCTTCGGTGCGCGAAGCGGCGCTGGCGGCGCTCTCCGCCTGCCCGCGCCCCGACGAGGACCCCGCCGCGCGCGTGCTGCACGAGGCGGCGCAGGCGCTCGAGGGTGAGCCGCCCTGGGCCACGGTGACGGCGGCGGTCGCCGCCGCCCGCGCCGCCGGACTGGTGGCCGAGCTCATGGACGGACCCGCGCCCACGCGAGAGGCGCTGCGCGTGATGCTCCTGGAGCGCGCGCTGGAGGAGGCGCTGCCGGCGAACAGGGAGGAGGCGAGCTAGCGCGAGCTAGCGCCGCCCGACGTCCTCGTCCTCGTCCGCCAGCGCGCCCACGTCGGCCAGCGCCGCGCGGGCCGTGCGCCGGAGGAGCGGCGCCGCGAGCGGCCCGGGCGAGACGGTGCGCTCGTAGCGGAAGCGGTCCGCGTCGAACTCGTCCTCGGGGATCAGGTAGCCCAGCTCGTCGTTGCCGAGGCTGACGACCAGGGCCACCGGCGCGTCGATCAGCCGCTGGAGCTGGTAGCCGAGCCGCGGCAGGACCTCGCCCGGCGCCGCCAGGAGGACGACGGGGCCCAGGCGCAGGGCCTGGACCTCGGTGCGCGTGTGCCCGCCGTCGAAGGGCCGGCCTGCGAAGATCCCGAGCGACGAGCCCAGGTGGTAGCGGCGGTTCTGGATCGGCATCCACAGCGGGTGCGAGGCGGCGGCGAGCGCCAGGTCGTCCGGGGCGTCGTGGCCGCCGGCGAGCGCGTCGAGGGCCAGCGCGCCCAGGGCGGCGCCGATGCGGTCCGCCTCCTCGAAGGTCCGCGCCCGGGTGTCCGTCGTCACCATGCCGCCGAGCGGGCCGTTGAGGAACAGGGCCACGCTCCCCGGGCGGGCGGCCTCGACGGCCGTGTAGAGGGCCTGGGGGAAGTCCGCCGACAGGAGCCGGTTCGACGAGGTGACCGCCTCGGGATGGCAGGCGTAGTGCACGAGCGTCGCCACCGGCGCGCCGTCGGGGCGGTCGAGGCCCAGCGCCGTCACCGTGCGGTCGATCAGCGCCGGGTCGCGGCGGTTCTTGCTGATCCCCTCCGTCGGCGCCTGGACCTGCCCCCAGCGCAGGCGGGCCGGCCCGAGGTCGGCGATCGCCACGTCGGCCGCCTGCGTCAGCGCCTGGAGCAGCCGCGCCTGGTAGCCCTCGTCCACGCCCGTCCACAGGGGCGGCAGCCCCCACATGCCGAGCGTGTCGGGGCCGGCGTGGTTGTGCGTGGCGTGGACGAGGACCGCCGCGCCGGGCGCCCGCGCCGCGAGGCGCGCGCGCACGACCTCGACGTGGTGATGGTGCAGACCGACGAGGTCGGCGGAGATGATCACGAGCGTCACGTCGCCGCGGCGCAGGGCCAGCGCCCGGGCCCAGATCGGGTCGTGGACCCCCTGGCTCCGGCGCAGGATCTTGCTCCCGCCCATGTACATGTCGTGCTCGGGCGTGATGTCGACCTTCGCGGCGCCCGCGAGCAGCGGCCCGCGCGGCGCCTCGACGCGCGCCGACGGCAGGGCGTCCTCGCGCGGGGCGTCGGGCGGGCAGAGGAAGGCGCAGCCGGCGAGGGCCAGCGCCAGGAGCGGCGCGGCGCGCGTCACGTGATCGCCTCCAACCGCTGGCCGCGCCCGTCGGCGTCGACCACGACGCGGCCGAGCGCCTGCCCTGGCTCGTGGTAGAGCACGTGCACGGCGCCGGCCGCGACGGCGGGCGCCAGCAGGTCGCGCTTCGCCTCGTAGGCCTCGACCGGGTAGAGGTCGAAGCCCATGACCCAGTGCGGGCGCAGGTGGGCGGCCGTGGGCACGAGGTCGCCCCAGAAGACGAGCGCCGCGCCCCCGGCCTCGACGCGCACGACCTGGTGCCCGCGCGTGTGGCCGCCGGTGCGCGTGACGCGCACGCCGGGCGCGACGTCGGCGTCGCCGCGGAGCGGCGCCAGGAGGTCGGTGAGCGGCGCCCAGTCGTCCTGCACGTAGCTCGCCCGGCAGAGCGGGCAGTCGGCGGCGGCGTCCGCGAGCTCGTCGTGCTGCACGACCACGCGCGCGCGCGGGAAGCGCGGCCGCCCGTCCGCTCGCAGGAGGCCGCCGGCGTGGTCGAAGTGGAGGTGCGTGAGGACGACGAGGTCGACCTCGTCCTCGGCCACGCCCAGGCCCGCGAGCTGCTCCTCGAGCGGCGGGCCGGCGCGGAGGGCGACGCGCTCGGCGAAGCGCGCGTCGCGCCGCTCGGGGCCGATCCCCGCGTCGAGGAGCAGCGTGCGCCCCGCCGTCCGCACGAGCAGCGGCCGGATCCCCAGCGTGACGCGGTTCTGCTCGTCGGGCGGCAGGAGCGGCGCCCAGAGCGCGCGCGGCACGACGCGGAACATGGCCCCGCCGTCGAGCCCGAAGGTCCCGCCGTCGAGCAGGTCCACGCGCGCGTCGCCCAGGCGCAGGGCGTGCTCCGACACTCGCTCGATCATGGCGCGACTCTAAGGGACGCCGGCGCGAGCGGAAGGGGGACGCCCGCGCGCAGGTCCCCCGGCCGAGGGCGCGGCGCGGCCCCGTGATAGGCTCTCGCGCGTGTCGCCGCCGTGGTGGAGCCGGCTGGTCGTGATCGCCGCCGCCGCGGCCCTGGCGGGGCCCGTTCTGGCCGACGACGGGGCGCCCGTCCGAGCTGACGACCGGGCAGACGACCGGGCGCCCGTCCGGGCTGACGACGCGCCGCTGGCCGCCCTCGAGGCGCGCGCCGCGGCCGACCCCGACGGCGCCCTGGCCGCACTCGAGGCGCTCCTCGCGCGCGACGACCTCGCGCCGGCGGTCCGCCGGCGGGCAGAGCTCCTGCGCCCCCGGCTGCTCCGGGACGTCGGCCGCGGCGACGAGGCGCGCGCGGCGTGGCTCGCCCTGCAGCGCCGCGGCGAGGACGTCGACGACGCGCTCCTCGGGCTCGCGGGCGCGCGGCTGCGCGTGACGCACGACGCGCCGGCGCTCGGCGCGCCGCTCGGGCTGACGCTCGCGGGGGAGCGAACGGGGCCGCTGACCCTGCGCCTCTACCGCGTCGCGGGCGAGCGGCTGCGCGCGGCGCTCGAGGCCGAGCCCGCTCGCGGCCTCACGCGCCTCCTGCGCGCCCCGCCGGCGCCGGCGCTCACGCGCCTCGGCGAGTGGTCGGTCGCCGAGCCGGCGCCCGGAGCGCCGGTGGCCACGGCGACCCCCGCGCCGCTCGAGGCGGGCGTCTACCTGCTGACGGTCACGGCGCGCGGCGTGAGCGTCCCGACGCCGCTCGTCGTCACGCGCGCGCGGGTCGTCACCCGCCGCGGCGCGGGCGACGGGCTCGTGTGGCTGGTCGACACCCGGGCCGGGGGCGAGTCGGGGGCGCCGCTCGGCGGCGTGGCCCTGCGCGCCCTCGACGCGGACGGCGTCGTCGGGGCCCCGCTGGGCGAGACCTCGCCCGGCGGCCTCCTCGCCGTGCGGGGAGACGCCCCCGCGGCCCTGACGTGGCTCGGCCCCGGCGAGCCCCTGCCGCTCATCGTGCCGCTGCCGCCGC
>JAHBXY010000122.1 GCA_019636275.1 Planctomycetota bacterium
CGACGCCGTCCGAGCCGACGCCGCCGGTCGCGACGAACCCGACGCCGTCCGAGCCGACGCCGCCGGTCGCGACGAACCCGACGCCGCGCGAGCCGACGCCGCCGGTCGCGACGAACCCGACGCCGTCCGAGCCGACGCCGCCGGTGGCGGCGAACCCGACGCCGCGCGTCGACGACCTGCCCTCGGCCGACCCGCTCCCGCCCGCCGACCTGGCGCCGGCGGACCCGGCCCCGCACACGGCGCCCGCCGCCGGCGTCGTCGAGCGGCCGATCGACCCCTACGCGCCGCGCGACACCTCGCAGACCGGGCGCACGACCGACCCGCGCGGCGGCTTCGACACGGGCCGCGCCACCGCGCCGCAGACGCCGACCGCCGCGCCGGGGCCGAGCCAGGCCATGGCGGTCGAGTCGCGCGGCCTGCGCTTCACCTTCGTGCGCGTCCCCGACCAGCATGTGCAGGTCGCCGGGCAGCCCGTGCGTGTGACCGACCTGTGGCTGGCCTCGGCCGAGGTGACGGTCGCGCAGTACCGCGAGTTCGTGCGCGCCAACCCGCGCCTCGCCAACGTCGGCGCCCCCCTGCAGCCCTTCGTGCCGCGCACGGCCACCGGCCGCTCGAGCCGGCCGGGCCAGGACACCTGGAGCGCGATCAGCGACGACGACCTGGCGCGGCCGATCACGGGCGTCGACCTTCGCCTGGCGCGCGCCCTGGCCGAGTGGCTGGAGCTGCGCCTGCCGTCGTCGGCCGAGTGGCTCGCCGGCGCGCGCTCGGCCGGCGGGCGCACCGGGGCGCCCGGGTCGGTCGTGGAGCTCAAGGGCCTGCTCAGCGACCCCCCCGAGTGGACCGAAGAGGAGATGCAGGGGCACGTCGACGCGGCCGGGGCGCCGGCGGTCCGGAGCGCGCGCGACGGCGGGGCCGGGATCCGCCTGGCGCGGCGGCGCTAACTCCTCGGGCCGCCGCGCGTCACGGGCCGCCCCGGCGAACGAGCCCGGGCAGGACCGGCGACGGCGAACTAGACTGACCAGGAGTGGACCCGGTGACCCCAGGCGCCTTCGACCTCGTGACGCTCGCCGTGGGCGCCGTGGGCTACGCGCTCGGGCGCAGCCGGGGGCTCGTGTGGCAGGCCAGCGGCCTCCTGACCCTCGTCGGCGGCGGCCTGTGCGCGACGGTCCTCTCGCGCCCGCTCGGGCGGCTGTTCGCCGACGGCGTCGCCGGCCGCTTCGTCGCCTGGCTGGCGGTCTACGCCGTCGTGGCCGTGTGCCTCTACGTGCTCACGCTCAAGTTCAAGCACCGGATCAAGGAGCTCGAGTTCGACGAGCTCGACCGCCGCTTCGGCGGCATGTTCGGCACGACCAAGGCGCTCCTCGTCTTCGCCCTCGTGACGATCGTGGCCGCCGGGATCGCCCCGCGCCTGGCCGCGCCGATCAAGGCCAGCCTCTCCGGCCAGGCCCTGCGGGCCCTCGTGCATGAGGCCCGCCTGGCGCTGCCCGAGAAGATCCACGACGCGTTCGGGCCCTGGCTGGACGCGGTCGACGACCCGCCGCCGGTCGACCCCGCCCCTCAGCGCTGGCCGGAGGTGACGCCGCCCGCGTCGCCCCCGCCCCCGGTCGTGCCGTCGACCCCGCCCGCCACGACGACCGCGCCGCCGCTGCCGCCGCCGCCGTCGCGGGCCCTGCACCCGGTCACCCACCCGACGGACGAGGCGCCTCGCCGCCAGGCCCGCCCGCCGGCCGAGCCCCTGCCGGACCCGTTCGACACCTCGCGCGACCCGGCCGACCCGCTGGCGCCGCCGCGCCGCTGAGCGGCGCCGCCGCGCCCCTGAAGTCGTCAGGGCAGAAGGTCGTCAGGGCAGGAGGCCGCTGGAGACGAAGTACTCCAGGGCCCCCAGGGCCTCGCGGAGGGCGTCGCCCGGGGGCGCGATCCCCTCGCGCGCCTGCTCGCCCCAGGCCCTGAGGGCGGCGGCCAGGTTCGTCCACTGCGCGTGGACGGGGGCCTCGGGCAGGCCCTGGTCCTTGAGGAAGCCCGCCACGTAGGCCACGTGCCGGTCGAGGCGCTGCGCCACGTCCCCGAGGAGCAGGGCGAGGCGCGGCGCCGGGACGTCAGCCCGCCGGACGTCGAGGACGAGGGGGTAGACCGCGAGCGACGGGTAGGCCTCCTCGCGGAAGATCCGCAGCGCCTCCTCGCACACGGCGATCACCCCCGCCGGGTCGTGGCTCGCCGAGGCGGCGGCCGTCCTGCGGCACGCGTGCATGATGATGCCGCGGTGCTCGCGCGCCGCGCCGTCGGACCCGGCGAGCTCGAGCGCCTCTCGCGCGAGCCCGAGCGCGCGCGGGTCGCCGGGCGACACCTCCAGGAGGAGGAGCGCCCGCCGCGCCGGCACGACCGACCAGCCCGGGTCGAGCCGGGCCGCCGCATCGAGGGGCGCGGCGGCGACGTCGTGCTGACCCATGCGCTGGTGCAGCTCCGAGACGAGCCCCCACGCCTCGGCGGCGGCGCGCCCGCTCACGGGGACGAGCCCCTCGAGGTGACGCGCGCGCATCATCTCGGCGTGCTCCACCGCGAAGGGGAGCGCCGCGCGGGCGAGCTCCGTCCGCCGCTTGTCGTGCCCCGGCGCCGCGTCGGCCATGCGCGTGATCCGCGCCGTCAGGCCGCGGGCCAGCGAGTTCCAGGCGGTCTCGACCATGTGCTCGGGGGCGTCGCCGGCGCGCGCGAGCGCCTCGGCGGCGTCGAGCCCGCGGCGCAGCATGGCCACGTCCTGCTCGAGCTGCGCGGGGGTCGGGACGGCCTTCGACACGGCGTTGTAGCCCACGTAGACCGGTAGGAAGTCGGGGGCCAGGTCCGCCAGGCGGCGGTAGGTGTCGGGCCCGATCCGGTTCTCGGCGCCGCCGGCGATCGCGACCAGGTCGGTCAGGTGCTGGCGCCGCGCGGGCGAGAGCGCGCGCGACGACCCGTCGAGGCGCCCGAGCAGCTCGTACAGGGCGACGAGCATCTGGACGTCCCGCGCCGCGCGCTCGCGGCCGTCCGGCAGGCCGAGCAGGCGGCTGGGCTCGGGCGGCGACCAGCGCACCTCGAACGTGGCGAGCGCCTCCTGCAGCCTGGCGAGCGCCGCCGCGTCGAGGGCCCCCGTCGCGCGCGCCTCGTCGAGCTCGGCGCAGGCGCGCTCCAGCAGGTCCAGGTCGCCGGGGGCGTTGAGGAGCCGCGGCAGCCACGCGGGCGCGGCCGGCCGGGCGGTCGTCAAGCGCGTCCGGTCGCGCGTCGCGGTCGCCGCCGTGGCGGCGCCGCCCGTCCGGCGACGCGGTGACCGCCAGGGCGGCCTCGCCGAGCAGCGCCGCGCGCCCGCCGGCCGCGAGGAGCCCAGGGCGCCCGGCGCGCCGGCGCGCTCCGGCCGGGGGCGGCGAGGTAGGCGTCCAGCTCCCGCCGCACGGCGGCCGCCTCGGGGCGGGTCACCGGGTCGAGCGCCAGGCAGGCCCCGACGAGCTCGACGAGCGCCGCCGGGGCGTCGGGCGCGAGCCGCGGCAGCGGCTCGAGCTCGCCGCTCCCCACCTTCGAGAGGAGGGCGATCATCCCCTTGCCGCCGCTCACCACGGCCGGCCGGCCTGCGAGGAGGGTGAACAGCACCATGCCCAGGGCGTAGACGTCCGCCGGCGGGCCGACGGGGTGCCCGAGCGCCTGCTCGGGCGCCATGAACTGCGGGGTGCCCACCAGCTCGCCCGTGACCGTCAGCCGCCCGCCGTCGTCGGCGAACGTCCGCGCGAGGCCGAAGTCGGTCAGCCGCGCCGAGTCCATGCGCCGGTCGACGAGGACGTTGGCCGGCTTGAGGTCGCGGTGCACGACCCCCGCCCGGTGCAGGGCCGCCAGCGCTCCGGCCAGGTCGCGCACGTAGCGCGCCGCCCGCTCGGGGGCGAGGGGGCCTCCCTTGTCGAGGAGGCCCTGGAGGGTCTCGCCCTCCACGAGGTCCATGACGTAGTACAGCCCGCCCTTGTGCTCGCCCGCGGTGTGGATCGGCACCACGTTGGGGTGCGCGGACACGCGGGCGAGGTGCTCGACCTCGCGCTGGAAGCGGAGGAGGTCGCGGGCCGAGCACAGCTCGCGGCGCAGCGTCTTGAGCGCGTAGCGAGCGTCGAGGTCCGGGCGGCGGACGGCGTAGACCACGCCCATCTGCCCCGCCCCGAGGCGGTCCTCGACCTGGTAGGGGCCGATCCACTCACCCGGCTGCATGCCTCAGCTTGACCGGGAGGACCCCGGCGCGGCAAGGGCGGCGATCGGCCCCGGGGAGCTCAGCCCGCGAGGAGGCGGATCGTCCGCAGGCAGCGCCAGGCCAGCTCGTCGGCGGCCCGCTGGCGGCGCGACCCGCGCGGGCGGGGCTTGACGCCCTCGGCCGACGGCGCCAGGTACTTCGACGTGACCTCGTCGAGGTGATCGAGGGGGATCCCCCACTTCTGACACAGCTCCTCGACCGAGATCGAGCGCACGACGTCGTAGCGGGCGTAGGGGCGGATCTCCTGCAGCTGCCCGCTCTTGAACGTGATCAGCATGCGCTCCGAGACCGCGAGGTAGTAGCGCGAGTTCTTGCGGTAGACCACGCCGATCTCGAACAGGGTCACGGGCGTCTTCCTCCGGGGCGGCGGCGACGCCTCCGGCCGGGGCTCGTGGTCCTGACCGTCGGGCGCGCTCACCTCGTGAGACGCCTCGAAGGCCGGTTCGACACTCGCGAACATGGGAAGCGGGGTCAGGTGGTCGTGCGGGTCGTTCATGGTTCGGCTCTTCTCGTCGTGGCGGCTCGAAGGGGTCAACGCACAGGTCTCGGCTTTCGTTCCAATGCGTCTCCGTCCCAGGCACAAGCAAGGTCCGAACCGAGAGGACCTCTCCCTTATTCCACTGGAGTTGCGCCGCGGCACGCCCGTCGCAATGAGGGGTGGTTTCCCCTTCCGTGGGTCAAAGTGTGATGCCGTACCGAAGGTCCGCGGTCTGGTACTGCAGGTGGTAAGGTCGCGGCGAGATGAGGCGCGCATGAGTCCACGCTCCGGATCCGCCCTCGGGTCGTTCGTCGTGGCGCTGGGGGCCGCCCTGCTGGCCGCCGACCGGGCGGCGGCGGACACGATCTACTTCAACGACCGCGGCCTGCGGCAGCGGGCGCAGATCGAGCAGGGGATCGCGCCGGCGCGCCTGTTCGAGGACCAGCACGGCCTGTATCTGCGCGGGCGGATCGTCGCCGCGACCCCGGGCGCCGTGGGGGGTGGCCGCCCGACGATCGTCGTCGAGGCGTGGTCGCGCGTCGGCGACCGCTTCGTGTGGAGCGCCCAGCCGTTCACGATCGGCATGGACTGGGTGGCGTTCGTCGAGCACGAGGTCGACAGCCACCTTGACCTCCAGCTCATCGTCTCCAGCCGCGACGAGCCCGACGCGCCGATCGGCACGGCCGAGTGGCGCGCGCGCCTGCGCCGGGTCCTCGACCCGGGCGGCGAGGTCGGCCTGTCGGAGGACCGGAGCAACGTCCGGCCGGCCGAGCGGCCCGAGGACCGCGCCCGCGTCACGCACCCGGGCTGGCTCCTGTTCGACCTCGTCGAGGAGCCGCCGCTGCTCCCGCCGCCGGCCGAGGGCCGTGACGCGGCGCGCCTGCAGCAGGAGTACGAGCGGCTCTCGACCGATCGCCAGCGCCGCCTCGAGGTCGACCTCCAACGGGGCGGGATCAACGTCCTGCACCCGCGCTCGATCGGGCGCACGGCGACGCAGGGCGTGTGGTCGCTCCTGCAGGGGATCGCCCGCGTCAAGCGCTACCCGTTCCTCGCCCAGCGGCTCGAGCGCCACGACGAGGTGCCGCCGGCGCCGCGCGGCGCCGCGGCGCGCGGCATGGGCAAGGACTTCGTGCAGCGGGCGACGATCGTGCTCGGCCTCATGTGCTCGCTGGCCGACGTCCCCACGCGCGGCGCCGAGGAGGCGGGCCGCGCGCTCGTCGTGCCGCCCGGGCTGCGCTACGCCCGCTTCGGCCGCGAGGCGCGCGACGCCCTGCTCGCCGCGCTCGAGACGGCCAACCCCGACCGCGAGGCCCCCGTCCCGGCGGCGCCGCCGGCGCGGCTCTCGCCGCAGGCCGCGCTCCCGCTCGAGCCGTCCGACCTGGGCATGGCCGCCATGCGGATCGTGCAGGAGTTCGAGACCTTCTGGTCGCGCGCCCGGCGCGAGGGCCGCACCTGGGTGGCCGACGGCGACGCCAGCCGCGACGACGAGACGCGCCGCCTCGTGCGCGCGCTCCTGGCCCTGGCCCGCGACGACGGGTCGGTGCCGCCGGTCCTCTCGCACGAGGCGCGGCGCACGCTCGTGCGCCTCCTGCGGCCCGACGTGGCGATCCCGCCCAGCCTCGTGTGGGGCGAGCAGCGGCTCACGCCCGAGATGGTCGCCAAGATGCACGCGTCGGCGGTCCACTTCCGCGAGGCCATGGAGTCGTTCTTCAGCGACTCCGACCCGGCCGTGCGCGCCGCCGCCCGCAGCGTCGTCGAGCACGCCGCGTTCGTCTCCACGCCGCGGGTGATCGACGAGCTGTTCGGCATGGCCACGGGCGACTCGGTCCCCGAGGAGACGCCGCGCGACGCGCGCCGGGCGAGCCGGCGCTACGCGCTGACGGTCCTGACGATCCTCGGCACGCTCGACGACCCCGACGCGCCCTCGAGCCACGACGAGGAGCAGGCCGCCCGCGACCGCGAGACCTCGCGCGACGTGTTCGAGCGGCTGCAGCGCGTGCGCGACCGCGTCGAGGAGGGCCACGGGAGCCAGGGCGAGCGCGAGCTCGTCGAGCTCCTCCCCGAGCTGCCCTCGCGCATCGACGAGGCCCGGCTGAGCGAGCGCGTGTCGCGCTTCCTCCGCAGCGAGCGCGCGCACGTCGAGCGCGCCGAGCGCGACGCGCGCCGCCGCCTCCGCGACGCCGCCGACGGCCGGACGGTGCTCGGCGAGGAGGAGCGCACCCGCGCCTTCGAGGAGGCCAACCGCCTGGGCCGGCGGCTGCGGTCGATGCGCACGCCGGAGTAGCGTCTGACCCGATGTACTAACGGTCGTGGATCAGGGCCCCGCCCTTGAAGGTCTGCAGCACCTCGACCTTCCCCAGCGCCTCGGGGGGGCAGCGGGTGGGGTCGGCGGAGAGGACGACGAGGTCGGCCAGCTTGCCGACGGCGATCGAGCCCTTGTCGTCGGCCTCGCCGAGCTGGCGCGCGGCCTCGAGGGTCACGGCGCGCAGGGCGTCCTCGACGCCGACGCGCTGGTCGGGGCCGAGCACCTGGCCGCCGGCCGTGCGGCGGCCCACGGCGACGGCGACGGCGCGCAGCGGGTCGGGCGGGGCGGCCGGGGCGTCGTCGTGCAGCGTGAAGGGCACGCCGCGCGCCAGCGCCGCGGCGCCCGGGGCGAGCCGGGCGGCGCGCTCGGGGCCGAGGAGGACGTCGCGGTGGCGGTCGCCCCAGAAGAACAGCTCGGGGGCCAGGAACGAGGCCGACACGCCCAGGCGCGCCATGCGCTCGAGCTGGTCGTCGCGCAGGAGCTGGGCGATCAACGTCACCCGCCGGGCCGCGTCGGGGGCGTTCACGACCGCGCGCTCGAGCGCGTCGAGGAGCTGGTCGGCGGCGGCGTCGCCGTGGCAGCGCGCCGTCACGGCCCAGCCGCCTCGCAGGCAGCGGGCCACCAGCGCCTCGACCTCCCGCGCGACGAAGCTCGGGTAGCCGGCGTAGCGCGCCCCCGTGGCCGTGGGCGGCAGGGCGCCGTCGCTCGTGAGCGGGTCCTCGCACGCCGCGCGGGCCAGCGCCCCGGCGGGCGGCGCGTGGTAGGGGGCCGTGAGCCAGGCGGTGTGGCCGTGCAACGAGCCGTCGAGGACCAGCTCCACGCCGACGAGGCGCACGCCGCCCAGGTAGCCGCCCTGCCCGGGGTCCTTGTCGCCCAGGAGGCGCTCGGCGGCCGTCCCGCGCCAGGTGACGCTCACCGCCACGTCGAGCGGCAGCGGCCCGCGCGCGGCCACGCCGCGCAGGGCGTCGACGAGCTCGGACGAGGCCAGCGACTCGCGGCAGGTGGTCACGCCGCGCGCGGCGTAGCGGGCCAGGGCGTCGCGCAGGGCGGCCCCCAGCCGCTCGGGGTCGGCGCGCAGGGCGCGCAGGGGCTCGAGCGCGCGCAGGGCGGCCCGCTCCTCGAGCACGCCCGAGGGCGCGCCGCCGGGCTCGCGCCGCACGCGCCCGCCGGGCGGGTCGCGCGTCGCCGCCGTCACGCCCGCCCGCTCGAGGCCGAGCGAGTTCAAGGCCACGATCCGCCCCGAGCGGTGCACGAGGAGGATCGGCCGGTCGGTGGCCACGGCGTCCAGGTCCTGCCGCGTCGGATGCCGACCCTCGGCCAGGAGCGCGTCGTCGTAGCCCCAGCCCACGAGCCACTCCCCGGGCGACCCCGGCAGCTCGGCGCGCAGGCGGTCTTGAATGGCGACGATCGAGTCGGTGCCGCCGAGCGGCGGCGGGTCGAGGGCGACCGCGCGCGTGCGCATGGCCACCTGCGTCAGGTGCCCGTGCGCGTCGACGAAGCCGGGCAGGACCGCCGCCCGCGACAGGTGCGTGACGACCGTCCGCGGCCCGCGCAGGGCCAGCACCTCGTCCTTCGAGCCGACGGCCTGGATCCGCCCGTCGCGCACGGCGACCGCCTCGGCGCGCGGGGCGGCCGGGTCCATGGTGACGATCGTCCCGACGATGATCCGGTCCGCCGGCACCGGCGGCCCGCGCTCCTGGCTGGCGCACCCGGCGGCGGCCAGGGCGAGGACGGTCGAGGCGAACACGGCGGCCCGCGGCACGGGACCCCTCCTGCGCGCCCCCCTTCCCGGCAGCGTACTCCCCCGCGCACGGAGGGCGAGCGGGCGTCCGCGGCGCGCGCCGCACGCACAGGCGCCGCGAGGGGTTCCGGTGCCGCGTCGCGCGCGCGTCACGTTGGCGAAGGAGGTTGCTTTCGGGCGCCTCGACCCCTAGGCTGTTGCGCCTCAAGGAGTACAGCCATGGCCAAGGTGCTCTTCCTCCACCCGACCGGGCTCATGTACACGGAGATCTTCCTCCGCCTGGAGCCGCTGGGCGTGGAGCTCTGCGCGCAGTCGGCGCGCAAGGCGGGGCACGACGTGCGCCTGCTCGACCTGCAGGGCGAGAGCCACGCCGACCTGCTGAAGATGGTCCGCGAGTTCCGCCCCGACGTCGTCGCCTGGGGCATGAACTACCTGGCGAACATCCCCGAGGTGATCGACCAGAGCAAGGTGATCAAGCGCGAGCTGCCCAACGCCTTCGTGTTCGTCGGCGGACACAGCGCGTCGTTCACGGCCCAGGAGATGCTCGAGCACGCGGCCGGCGCGATCGACTGCATCGTCAAGGGCGAGGGCGAGGAGATCACGCCGAAGCTCATCGAGGCCGCGCTCGAGGACCGCAAGAACGTGCACACGCTGCCGGGCGTCGTCTCGCTCGAGGGCCAGGGGCCCCAGAGCCGCCTGATCCACGACCTCGACGACCTGTGGCCCGCGCGCGACCTCCTGCGCAACCGGCGCAAGTACTTCATCGGCGTCCTGGACCCCTGCGCGTCGATCGAGTTCACGCGCGGCTGCCCCTGGGACTGCAGCTTCTGCTCGGCCTGGACCTTCTACGGGCGCAGCTACCGCAAGCGCTCGCCCGAGCGCATCGGCGACGAGCTGGAGTCGATCCAGGAGCCGGGCGTGTTCATCGTCGACGACGTGGCGTTCATCCAGGCCGAGCAGGGCTTCGCCATCGGCCAGGAGATCGAGAAGCGCAAGCTGAAGAAGCAGTTCTACCTGGAGACCCGGGGCGACGTGCTCCTGCGCAACAAGGAGGTGTTCCAGTACTGGAAGCGCCTCGGCATGGAGTACATGTTCCTCGGGCTCGAGGCGATCGACGCCGAGGGGCTGAAGTCGTTCCGCAAGCGCGTGTCGATCTCGAAGAACTTCGAGGCGCTGGAGTACGCCCGCTCGCTCGGGATCCAGGTGGCGGTGAACATCATCGCCGACCCCGACTGGGACGAGAAGCGCTTCCAGGTGATCCGCGACTGGGCCATGTCGGTGCCCGAGATCGTGAACATCAGCGTCAACACGCCCTACCCGGGCACGGAGAGCTTCCTCACCAACGCGCGCGAGATGACCACGCGCGACTACCGCATGTTCGACATCCAGCACGCCGTCCTGCCCACGAAGCTCCCCCTGCGCAAGTTCTACGAGGAGCTGGTGGCCACGCAGCAGGTGCTCAACCGGAAGCACCTGGGCCTGGCGGCGCTCAAGGAGTGCGCGGTCCTCTCGGCCAAGCTGCTCATGAAGGGGCAGACGAACTTCGTCAAGATGCTCTGGAAGTTCAACTCGGTCTACAACCCGGACCGGCAGATGGCCGACCACGCGCGCCCCGTGACCTACCAGATGCGCCTCCCCGAGAAGATCCACAAGGAGCGCAAGGAGATCCCCGAGGAGAAGCTCTACGTGATCCCGCCCAGCGAGGCGCAGACGCAGGCGGCGATCGCCGCCGGCTTCGCGGTGACGGGGGCGGCGGAGCAGCCGGCGAGCTGATCAGCGCGCGGCGTCGAGCTGGACCATGAGGTCGAGCAGGCGCCGCGCCCGCGCGTCGTCGCCTCCGAACGTCCGGTCGCGGCGCATCAGCGCCGAGAGGACCCGGCGCGCCTCGCCCAGCTCGCCCGCCTCGGCCTGGGCGCGCACGACGCCCTCGATCGCGGTCCACCAGGCCGGCGAGCCGTCGCCGTCGAGCGCGGTGGCCACGGCCTGGTACTCGCGCAGGGCCTCGGCCGGCCGCCCGCGCGCGCGCAGGAGCGCCGCCCGGACGAGGCGCACGTCCGCGCGCGCCTTTTCGGCGCGCTCGGCTGCCTCGGGTCGAAGCCGCCGCCGCGTACCGCGTCGCCGCGGTCGGGCGCGCGCCCGCGCGCGCAGGGCCACGCCTCGGGGCCTCCTCCGGCGTCGGGTCGGCGGCGAGGGCGGCCTCGGCGCAGCGCTCGGCCGCCGCCGTGACGCGCTTCCTCGCGCAGGAGCCGGCCGAGGAGGAGCCGCCGCCGGCCAGGCCGGCCGCCGAGGTCAGGCCGGCGCGGCCGAGGCTCGAGCAAGCGCTCGCGCTGCTGCCGCGGTCGCCTGCCGGCGGCGTAGGTCCTGGAGCGACCCGGGCTCGGGCGTCCAGCGCGCCGCGCGCGCCGGCACCTCGCCGGGCGCCGCCCGCAGGGCGGCGACGCCCTCCGAGCAGCTCGCGGTCGCGGCCGAGCGCCTGGAGGGCCCCCAGGCGCAAGGAGCCGCGCCCGCTCGAGGGCCGCGGCCACGATCGGCGCGCGCGGCCGGGTCGTCGATCCGCCGCGCCGGGCGCGCCGCGCGACAGGCTCGAGTCCGCCTCGGCGTCGGCCAGCGCCGCCGGATCGGCGCGGCCATCGCCGAGGCGCCTGGGCGCGGCCGAACACGGCGCCAGGAGGAGCTCCACCTCGGCGGGCGTGGCCGGCCCCGCCCCCGGGCGCTGGGAGCGCCGCGGGCTCGCGGGCCAGGGTCATGTCGGGCGCGGCCGCCAGCGACAGCCGCAACGACCGGGCCAGCTCCGCCGCCGCGGTGACCGCCGCCGCCCGCCGCTCAGGGTCGTCGGCGGCCAGGCGGGCTTCCACGTCCTGGCACAGGGTGGCCTCGATCGCCCGCAGCGCCGCGGCGGCCCGCGCCTGCCCTCGACCGGCGCGCCGTCTGGCACGCCCTCGAGCAGCGCGAGCGCCCGCTTGAGCAACGCGCCGCGCCGCGCGGTTTGGCCGCCGCGTCGGGCGCCGCGCCGGCCGGCAGCGCCACCATGTAGTCGTCGGCGCGCGACGCGTCGACCTCGCCGGCCAGGGCGGCGCGACCACCAGGCCCGCCGAAGCTGCGGGCGCTCCGCCGGCCGGTCGGCCGCCGCGCGCAGGGCGACCTCGACCCGCCCCAGCGCCGCCGGGCGCTCCTGCGCGGGGAGCGCCTCGACGCGCCGGAGCGACTCGAGCGTGCCCGCCAGCGTCGGCTCCTGAGGCCGCGCCGGCTCGCCGGGCGCGTGGACGGGGCCGTAGCGGTAGTAGGTCTCGAGCGTGAGCGTGGCGAACAGGGTCGAGGTCATGGGGTCGCCGCCGAGCCACTGCCCCTCGTCGCTCCACGAGCCGCGCTCGCAGCCGTCCTGACGCTGCCGCGCGACGACCGCGTCGCGCACGGGCGCGTTGAAGCGGAGCCACGGCGCGCCGCCCACCTGGTGCATGGCCAGGGCGGCGTAGTAGGTCTCGCAGGCGTCCCACGCCCGGGGCTCGGCGACCGTGGCCACGAGCGCCGCGGCGGCCGCGTTGCGCGCCGTCGTGGGCGGCTCGCCCAGGACCAGGCGCATGAACAGCCCCGAGGCGTTCATCCCGTGCCCGCCGAAGCCGCTCTGCGTGCGGTTGTAGCGCGTCTGCCCGTCGGGCCGCGAGACGAGGCCGAGGAAGCCGCGGGCCGCCTCCCAGGTGCCGGGCTGGACCTCGACGCCCGCCTGCTCCGCCGCGCGCAGGGCCATGATCGCCCAGCCCGAGAGGCTCGTGTAGCCGGCGAGGCCGGGCTGGTAGGCCCAGCCGCCGCGCTTGCGGTCCTGCGCCGCCTCGAGGCAGGCGGCCGCGCGCTGCAGGGCGGACCGGACGGCGGGGTCCTCGCGGCGCGCGAGCGCCTGGGCCAGCGCCAGGGTGACTGTCGCCTGGTGGTAGCCCTCGTAGCCCGCCGCGGGCAGCCAGTGCCAGGTGGAGTCCGCCGGGTCGGATCGCTTCGGCGTCCGCTCGGGCAGATCGCTCAGGACCACCCCGTGCCGGTCCACGCGCGCGGCGAGCCAGGCGGTGGCGTGGTCGACGAGGTCGCCGTGGCGCGCGTCGACCGCCTCCGCCGGGCCGGCGGAGAGGAAGCAGAGGAGCGCCAGCGCGGTGATCCCCGAGTCGCCTCGCCGCGGCAAGGCCCCGCGCGCGTGGGCCGTCGGCAGCACGTTCCAGGCCCCGTCGGCGGCCCGGTGCCGGACGAGCCAGTCGAGGCCGCCGCGGATCCCGGCGTCGCTGCCCGCCGAGGCGCCGCCCCGGGCGTCGGCCTGGCCGCCCCGGCCGGCGCCGGCGGCCCCGGCCAGCCCCAGGACGGCGTCGGCCGCCAGGTCGCCGAGCGTGGCCCCGAGCGCCTCGTGCGACGGCGCGGCGACGTCGACCTCCGCCGGGAGCGGCGGGGCGACGTCGTCGAGGAGGGCGCCCGGCGTGGCCGTGACGACGTCGACCCGCGGCTGGCTCACCAGGCGCACCGTCACCGGCGGCCGCTCCCGCTCCTGCACCGCCGCGACGACGCCCACGATCGACAGGAGCACGATCGCCAGCAGGTGCACGAAGGCGGCGACGGCGTAGCCGGGCGAGGCGCGCAGCGCCGCGCGCGCCTGCTCGATCGGGGTCGCCAGGCGCCGCCGGCGGCCCGGACCTGGACGATCGTCCCGGGGGCGGTCCGGGCCTGGACGGCGGGCGGGACGATCCGCGCCGGCGCCGGCCGCGGCGGGAGCGCCACGACCTCCGCGCCAAGAAGGGCCTCGCTCGGTCATCCCCGTCCTCCTTCCGTCCGTCCGAGCCGCCCGCAGGCACGCCATGAACCAGGACCCCGCTTGACCCCCCCTTGATCGCCGGCTGATCCGCAGCGGCGCGCTTGATCCTTCCTTGACGGACGGTTCATATACGTCCTCCTCCGGTGGGGGGGGAGACGCGTGAGACGCTTCGTCCTGGTCGCGAGCCTGATCGGGCTCATCGCGGGGGGGCCGGCGGCGGCCAGGGAGGACGGCGACGCGCTGGAGGCGCTCGAGCGGCGGCTCGAGGAGCAGCAGCGCGAGCTGGACCTGCTGCGCGAGGAGCTGCGCCGGGCGCGGCAGGAGCAGCGGCCGGCGCCCGTCGCCGAGCCCGAGCGCGCCACGGCCACCCCGGCCGCGACCGACCCGACCCCGCCTGCGCCGGCCTCGGGCCCGTCCGGCGGGGGCGGGGCCGGCGCGGGCGGCGGCGGCGCGCTCGTGCGCGCGGGCTTCGGCGAGGGGGTCACGTTCGTCAGCGCCGACGACCGGCTGCGGCTCAACCTGCGGGCGCGCTTCCAGGCCCGCTTCACGCACCTCGAGCGCGACGAGGCCGGCTCGGCGAGCACCTTCGAGATCCGGCGCGCCCGCCTGGCCCTGCGTGGCCACGCCCTGACGCCCGACCTGAGCTTCTACCTGCAGTTCGGCTTCTCCAACCAGGACACCGAGCCCGACCTGCGCCTCCCCTTGCGCGACGCCTACCTCACCTACTCGGCGCTGCGCGACCTCAACGTGCGCGTCGGCCAGCAGAAGGTCCCGTTCAACCCGCAGCGCGTGACCTCGTCGGCCAACCTGCAGCTCGTCGACCGCTCGATCGTGCAGAACGAGCTGAACCTCGACCGCGACGTCGGCGTGCAGGTCTTCTCGCAGGACCTGTTCGGCCTGGGCGGCGTCCTCGGCTACGCGCTCGGCGTCTTCGGCGGCGACGGCCGCAACCGGCTCTCCGACGCCGGCGGCCTCCTGTTCGTGGCCCGCGTGCAGCTCACGCCCTTCGGGCGCTTCGACGACCTGGTCGAGGCCGACCTGGCCCGCTCGCCCGACCCGCGCCTGGCGATCGGCGCGGCGGTCGCGCACAACTCGAACACGATCCGCGAGCGGAGCACGTTCGGGGGCACCTACGCGTCGCGCCAGCGCGTCGACCAGCTCCACCTGGGGACGGACCTGCACTTCAAGTGGCGCGGCTTCTCCCTCCGCTCCGAGGCCCTCCTGCGCGAGGCGGACGACGACGTGCTCGTGGGCACCGTCGGCGGCGCGACCGTCACCGACCGCACGCGCTCGGCCTGGGGCTACTTCGCGCAGGCGGGCTACCTGGTCACCGACGAGGTCGAGGTCGTCGCGCGCTGGGGCGAGCTGCGGCCGCTCGGGCGGTCGGCCGTGCAGCTCCAGCGCGAGACGGGCGGCGGCGTGAACTGGTACGTGCACGGGCACGACCTGAAGCTGCAGGCCGACTACTTCTACCTGTGGTCGGCGCGCCTGGCCGACGGCGACCACCAGGCGAGAGTGCAGCTGCAGCTCTTCTTCTGAGGTGTGCTCGACGGCTGCGGCCGCGGATGCTGGGCGGGGCGGCGCGCGCGCGGGCTCGAAGTATGCCGATACGACGTCGCCCGCGCGCGCGCCGCCTCGCCTCAGCCTCCGCGGCCTCGTCTCGCGCGCTGCTCCGATCGAAGGCTGGTCACCAGGACTCGCCGGCGAGCGTCGATGCTTCATGCGCTCTGAGCGCAACCCGTTGATCCGCCGGGCGCCGGCCAGGACGGCGGCGCCGGACCAGGGGGACACCCGCTACGATGTCCCCGGGGGGTCGCCTGGAGCGCCGGCATGCGCTGGCTCCCCTGGTCGGGCGTGGCGCTCCTGGCGGCGCTCACGTGGTCCCCGGCCGCGGCCCAGGAGCTGGACCACGACTTCCAGCTCTGGCTCCTCGTCTCGGCCGAGACCCAGCTCGACGCGGGCCCGGTGACGCTCGTCCCCTACGTGGAGTTCCAGCCGCGGTTCGCCGACGCCGTGCGGGAGCTGCGCGAGGTGCAGGGGCGGGCCGCGTTGTTCGTCAAGCCGGTGGACGACCTGCGGCTCGGCGGCGGGGTGCTCTACGGCACGACCTTCCGCGACCGGCGCTCGCGGCGCGAGTGGCGCCCCTACCAGGAGGCGCTCTGGCAGCCCGAGGTCCTCGACGGCGACCTGCGGCTCACGCCGCGCGTGCGGCTCGAGCAGCGGTTCATCGAGCGCACCGAGGCCGTCTCGCACCGGCTGCGCCTGCGCCCAGGCGTCGAGGTCCCGCTGTTCGAGGTGCGCGGCGTCGGCGTCGAGCTGGAGCTCAGCTACGAGGTCTTCGTGAACCTCAACGACGTGCCCGACGGGCCGCGGCAGGGCTTCGACCAGCAGCGCGCCTACGTCGGCCTGATCTTCCGCCTCACCGAGGTGGTCGACGTGGAGATCGGCTACCAGGCCCAGCACGTCAACCAGCGCGGCGAGGCCGACGAGCTCAACCACGAGGTGTGGCTGTCGCTGCAGCTGGGCTTCGGGGGCGACTGACGCCGCTCAGCGGCGGCGGCGCTTCTTCTGCCGGCGCGGGCGGTGGGCGGACCCCGCCTCGCGGCGCTGCGACAGCTCGGCCGCCGTGGGGAAGGCGACCTCCGGCACGAGGCGCACCTCCTCGACCTCCCGCGCGAGGTCGAAGGCGAACGTCTCCTGCCCCTCGGTGACGCGGACGAGGCCGCCCTCGAGGCCCACGAGCGGGCCCTTGAACTGGCGGCGCTCGCCTCGCTTGACGCGCAGGCGCACGGTGACCTGCTTGCCGGCGAAGCGGACGAAGTCCTTCTCGCGCACGAGGAGCCGGTCGAGCCCGGGCGAGTTCACCTCGATCTGGAAGCTGCCCGGGTCGAGGCCGTCGGCGTCGAAGGCCTCGCGGATGAGCCGGTTGAGGCGCGTGCAGTCCTGGACGGCCACGCCGCCCTGCTCGCGGTCGACCCAGACGCGGATGTTGCGCCGCGCGTCGATCTTGACCTGCACGACCTCGAAGCCCGCCGCCTCGACGGCGCGCTCGACGAGCGCGATGATCGGCGCCATGGGTCACGTCCTGCGTACGTGGCGACGCAGCGCCCAGGGGACCGCTCGAACGAGCGTGCCGGGCGCTGCGGGTCGCCGGGAGCCGGCTGCCGCCGGGCTCAGACGGTGAGCTTGACCGGGACCTCGCCCTCGGAGGTCATGTAGTAGGCCTCGGAGCAGATCTTGTTGAACCGGCGGAAGTTCTCGTCACGGCACGGGCCCTCGCAGAACCCGTAGATCGTGCAGTAGACCTTGCCGCGGTTGCGCTCGATCTCCTGCTTCTTCAGGCGCTCCCGCTTCTTCCTGCGCTTCTTGCTCAAGACGACATCCTCCGCGGAGGGCCGCTGGCGCCGCTCCGCTCGACCTCGATCGCTGTGACTCACGACCCCGTCGGCGCACCGGCCGGCCGGGACAAGGCGGCCAATGCTATCCGCCGCCGGCCCCGGCGTCTACATGCCGGATGGCCGGGACTCTAGGGCCTGTATTCGAACGGGCACGGGCAACTTGTGATCGACACGCTCGAACCCGAGTGGAATGCAACCACAAGCGAGGCGAGGGCGCGGAGGCCGAGGCGAGGGGGGAGCGCGCGCGGGTCGTATCGATCGCCGGATCCCCGGTGGGCCGCCGGAGCAAGCGGGAGGCCCGCGGCTGCGGACGGCCGCGAGCGATAGGGGCCGCCTGGATTGCGGCACCGCAGCCGCGGGACGGAGCTTGCGAGGCGGGCCACACCGACGACCCGCGCGCGCCCCCCATCGCCCGGCATCCGCGGCCGCAGCCGTCGATCTACCGTGTGCCGATGGCCCGCCGGACGCCGCCGACCACCGAGCCCAGGAGGCCGCCGGCCCGCGGGAGCGGCCCGCGCGAGCGCAGCCAGGCGACGGCGTCGCGCAGGGTGGCCTCGGCCGCCCGGGGGGTGAAGCCCAGCTCCGCCTGCGCCTTGCTGGCGTCGAGGTACCAGAAGTGGCCGGCCATGGCGTAGGCCACCGACTCGTCGGTCTCGACGCCGGTGACGTCCTCGAGCGCCTCGAGCACGCGGGCGGCGGCGTCGTTGACGGCGGCGCCCGACCTGAGCGACGGCGCGGGCACGCCCGAGACCTTGGCCAGGAGGACGAAGAACGCCTCGAGCGTCATGTTGGCGCCGCCGAGCAGGTAGCGCTCGCCCGGGCGCCCGCGGTCGGCGGCGTTGGCGGTGGCCTCGGCCGCGTCGCGCACGTCGACGAAGCTGAGCCCGCCCGGCGGCACGGCCGGGACCTCCTTGCGCAGGAAGCGCAGGAGCGCCCCCGACGACGACAGCCCCTCGTCCTCGGGCCCGAGGAGGAGGCTCGGCGAGACGACGACGACCGGCACGTCGCGCGGCTCGAGCGCGACCTTCTCGGCGAAGATCTTCGACAGGTAGTAGGGCCAGCGGCGCACGACCTCGGTGGCGTAGGGCGCGTCCTCGCGCGCGATCCGCTCGGGGCGCGTCGACACGGCGATCGTCCCCGAGGTCGAGACGTGGACGACGCGCCGGGCCTTCGCCCGCGCGGCGGCGTCGAGCACGGCGCGCGTGCCGCCGACGTGCAGGTCGTAGAGCGCCGTGGGGCTGCCCCGGTGCTGCACCTGCCCGGCGAGGTGGAACACGACGTCGGCGCCGTCGACGGCGGGCGGCAGGGTGTCGGGCTCGAGGACGTCGCCCCGGACCACCTGCGCGCCCTCGCGCTCGAGCGCCGGCGCGTCGCTCCGGCACAGCGCCCGCACGCGGTGCCCGCGCTTGACCAGCGTCCGCACCAGGTGGCGGCCCAGGAACCCCGTCGCGCCCGTGACCAGGCACTCCACGCGCGCCTCCTCCGGCGGGCCCTTCTACCACGCCCGGCGGGAGCGCCGTGGAGGCCGGCTGCACCGATTGTCCCGACCCGGGCTTCCTGCTACAAGCGCGTGCTTCAGCGGAGCCTGCGTGTCCGACCACGAGCCCAAGCCCGTCGCCCGCGCGGCGGCGTTCTACGACCTCGACGGGACGCTCCTCAACGGGACGGTCGTCGACCATTACCTCTACTACGCGCGGCACGACCCCCACCTGCCGGCGCGGGTGCGGCGCGTGGCCTCGACGCTGGCCCGGGCCCCCTACTTCGTCTACCTCGACCGCCAGGACCGACGCCGCTTCAACCAGGTCTTCTACCGCTCCTACGAGGGGCTCTCCGAGGACCGGCTGGCCATGCTCGGCGAGTCGCTGTTCGAGGGCGTGCTGCAGAAGAAGCTCTACGACGGCGTGCAGGAGCTCCTCCAGGCCGACCGCGACGCGGGGCGCGTGCAGGTGCTGCTCACGGGCGCCCTCGACTTCGTCGCCCGCCCCGTGGCCCGCTACCTGGGGATCGAGACGGTCGTGGCCAGCCGGCTGGAGTTCGGCCGCAACGGCCTGTGCACCGGCGTCCTGCGCCCGCCCGTCATGGCCGGCCCCGAGAAGGCCGGCTGGATCCGCGAGTTCGCGGCCGCGCACGGGATCGACCTCGGGCGCAGCGTGGCCTACGCCGACGACGCCGCCGACCTGCCGATGCTCTCCATGGTCGGCCGGCCGGTGGCGGTGAACCCCGACTCGCAGCTCCTGGCCACCGCGCGCTCGCACGGCTGGCCGGTGCTGCACATCGACGCCCCGGCGCGCACGCTCCAGGGCAAGCTGGCGCGCGGCGCGCTGGGCCTCGGCGCCGACCTCGCCCGCGCCGTGCGCGACGAGGCGGAGCTGCGCGCGCCGGCCGTGCGCGCGCGGCTGGGCGCCCTGGCGGGGCGGGTCGTCGGCGCGCTCGAGCGCGCGGCGAGCGAGGCGCGGGTGGCGGCGCAGGACGCCGGCAAGGGAGGCAAGGACACGTGAGCTCGCTCACCACGGCGGCCCTGGGCCGCGAGCGCTGCGTCGTGACGCTCGACCGCGCCTCGGCGCCGCGGATCGTGCACTACGGCGAGGGGTTCCTGCGCGAGAAGTTCCCCGAGGGGACGCGCGTGATCTACCCGCCGCCGCCGCTCGACCCGCTGCCCAACGTCAAGCAGGCGATCCGCCAGGCGCTGGCCCGCCCCGAGGGCTGCGACCCGCTGTTCGCCCTGCTCAAGCCCGGCATGAAGGTCGTCATCGGCGTCGACGACATCAGCCTGCCGCTGCCCATGATGCGCACGCCCGACGTGCGGCAGGAGATCCTCGAGGTCGTCGTCGACCTGCTCGCCGACTACGGCGTCGACGACATCGAGATCATCGTCGCGCTGAGCCTCCACCGGCGCATGACCGACGCCGAGATCCGGCGCATGGTCGGCCCGCGCATCTGGCGCCAGTTCTGGCCCGAGCGGCTCTACAACCACGACGCCGAGGACCCCGACGGCATGAAGGTCGTGGGCGAGACGCGCCACGGCGAGAAGGTCGTCCTCAACCGGAAGGCCGTCGAGGCCGACCTCGTGATCTACGCCAACATCAACCTCGTCCCCATGGACGGCGGCCACAAGAGCGTCGGCGTGGGCTTCTGCGGCTACGAGACGCTGCGCGCCCACCACAACCCCGACACGCTCAAGGCGTCGTGGTCGTTCATGGACCCGGCCAAGTCGGACCTGTCGCGCAAGGTCGACCGGATCGGCAAGGTCGTCGCCGAGCACCTGAACATCTTCACCATCGAGACGACGCTCAACAACAAGATGTACGGCCGGCAGCTGCAGTTCCTCGCCAAGAACGAGGACGAGTGGTCGGGCACCGACGAGATGGCCTTCAAGGCCCTGCAGTGGACGCTGTCGCGCATGCCGCCGGCGGCCAAGCGCGCCTTCCTGCACAAGATCCCGGCCGAGTACGGCGTCACCGGCGTCGTCGCCGGGCGCACGGAGGCGGCGCACAAGAAGACCCTCGAGGCCTGCTACCGGCAGTACTCGGTCCCGGTCAGCGGGCAGTGCGACGTGCTCGTCTCCGGGATCCCGTACCTGTGCCCGTACAACGCCAACTCGATCATGAACCCGCTCCTCGTGCACTGCACGGGGCTGGGCTACTTCTTCAACATGTACCGCGGGCAGCCGCTCCTGCGGAAGGGCGGCGTGCTGGTCCTCTGCCACCCGCTCGAGGACGAGTTCCACCCCGACCACCACCCGAGCTACATCGAGTTCTTCCACCGGCTCCTGCCGGAGACGCGCGACTCGAAGGTGCTCGAGGCCAAGTACGAGGAGCAGTTCGCCCGCGACCCGACCTACATCCAGATGTACCGGCGCGGCAACGCCTACCACGGCGTGCACCCGTTCTACATGTGGTACTGGGGCGAGGCGGCCATGCACCACGTGGGCAAGGTCATCTGCGTCGGCGCCAGGAACCAGCGGGTCGCCGAGATCCTCGGCTGGGAGACGGCGTCGACGATCGACGAGGCGCTGGGCGAGGCGCGCGCGTTTTTGGGCAAGGCGCCCGAGATCACGCTCCTGCACCACCCGCCGATCGTCATCCCGGACGTGTCCTGATGGCCAAGAAGACCAGCGGCGGCGCCAAGGCGGCCGCCCGCCGGCCTGCCGCGGCGAGCAAGAAGCCGGCTCCGAAGTCGAAGACGAGCGCGCCGAAGCCGAGCGCGCCGAAGCCGAGCGCGCCGAAGAAGACGCCCGCGGCGAGCCACGCCGAGGCCGTCGTCGACCTCGCGGGCGAGGCGTCGGCCATGGCCGGGCTGCTCGGGTGGGTGCGCAAGACCTTCGAGCAGCGGCCGGCCGGCACGCCCGGGCACGTGGCCGTCGACGTGGGCTACTTCGCCTCGGTCGTGGCGCTCGGCGGCAACCTCGGGCTGGCCGTCTCGGCCGACGGGGTGGGCACGAAGCTCCTCGTGGCGCAGCTCCTCGACCGCTACGACACGGTCGGGATCGACCTCGTGGCGATGAACGTCAACGACCTGATCTGCGTCGGCGCCGAGCCGCTCACGCTCCTCGACTACATCGCGGTCGAGCGGCTCGACGGCAAGATGCTCACGGCCCTGGGCAAGGGCCTGCACGACGGCGCCGCGCAGGCCGGCGTGACGATCTCCGGCGGCGAGCTGGCGCAGATCGGCGCCATGCTGCGCGGCGCGCGCCCCGGCCGGGCCTTCGACGTGGCGGCCGTGGCCGTGGGCACGGTGCCGCTCGACCGCGTCTGCACGGGGCAGGACGTGCGCGAGGGCGACGTCGTCGTGGGCCTCGCCTCGAGCGGGATCCACAGCAACGGCCTGACGCTGGCGCGCCGGGCCCTCCTCGACGACGCGGGCCTCTCGCCCGGCGACCCGCTCCCGGGCGCCAGGGGCGTGACCGTCGGCGACGCGCTGCTCGAGCCGACGCGGATCTACGTGCGGCCCGTCCTCGAGCTGCTCAAGGACCCGCGCGGCGCGCAGGTCACGGCGCTGGCGCACATCACCGGCGGCGGCTTCCTCAACATGACGCGGATCGCCGCCCCCTGCGGCTACGTGCTCGACGCCCTGCCGCGCGTCCCGCCGATCTTCACGGCGATCGCCGAGGCCGGCGCGGTCGGGCCGGCCGAGATGTGGGCCGCCTACAACATGGGCGTCGGCTTCACGATCACCCTGCGGCCGGGCGGCGAGGAGCGGGCCCTCGAGGTCGCGCGCGCGCACGGCATCCCCGCATGGGTGATCGGGCGGGCGGTCACCTCCGAGCAGCGGCGGATCACCCTGCCGGGCGTGGGGCTCGAGTCGGACGACGAGGGGGACGTGTTCCGTCCGATCGGCGCTCCTGGGTAGGGTCCACCACAACCGAGAGCGACCCCACCAGCGGCTGGGTGGCGCCATGATCGGGACGATTGCCTGGCACGACGGGCAGCCCCTGCTCGGCCTGGGCACAGCGAGGAACAGACGACTCGAGCGCGTCTCGCCTTCCGCTGGCCGGCGCCGTGCGTGGCGCGCGGCAATGACCCTTCCGCGCCATGTCATCCCAGGCCGCACGCTCCTCGTGACGCGCAGATGCTTCGGCCGCATGTTTCTTCTGCGGCCGTCCCCTCAGGTCGAGGCCGTCTTCTCCTACTGCCTGGCCCTCGCGGCGGAGAAGTACGGGATCCAGGTCCATGCCCTGATCGTGCTCTCCAACCACTGGCATGGCCTGGTGACCGATCCGCGCGGCACGCTCCCCGAGTTCCTCCGCTGGCTCCACTGCAACGTGGCCAAGGCGCTGAACGTCCACCTTCGTCGAGGCGAGAGCCTGTGGGCGCCGGGGAGCTACTCGGCCGTGCACCTGGGCGACGAAGCGGCCGTCCTGGACAAGCTGGTCTATGTGATCACCAACGGCGTCGCCGCCGGCCTCGTGCCCACACCGGGCGAGTGGCCCGGTCTGCACACGCTCGCCGTGGACGTGGGCACGCGCGTCGTCGACGGGGCGCGACCCGACTTCTTCTTCCGACAGCCCGCCGCGGAGGCGGACGACGAGGCTGACGGGGCCGCCGGCTCCGCCCGCGCGCGCCGGCGCCGCCGTGAGCCCGCGCGCGACCCGCTGCCCGACCGCGCCCGCCTGGCGATCACCGTCCCACCGGCGTTCGCCGCCATGCCGCCCGAGGACTTCCGCGCGCTGCTCGGCCGGGCCGTGGACGACCGCGTCGCGCAGCTTCACCGCCAGCGCGCGGGCCGCCCATGGCTGGGCGCCGAGGCCGTGCTCGGGCAGGAGCCCAACGCCAGCCCCGGCTCCACGGCTGCGGACGGCAGCCTCAACCCACGGATCGCCTGCCGCGACAAGTGGCGCCGGATCGAGCTGCTCGAGACCCAGGTGGAGTTCTGGCACGAGTATCGGCAGGCTCTCGCCCGTTACCGCCAGGGCGACCGCGACGCCGTCTTCCCCGAGGGCACCTACTGGCTTCGCGTGCAGTTCGGGGTCACCTGTCGCGCCGCGGCCTGAGCGGTCCGCCGTCACCCGCTCACCCTCTTGTCGCTGCAGCCGGGCCACGTGGCCCGGCTGGCGCCACGTACGCAGGCGTGCCGAGGTCGCTCGTCGCCGCGCCTCGCTCCGTCTCGTTCCGGTGCAGCGCCTGCCCGTCCGTCCGCGATGCGCGCCGGCTGGAACGAGCGGCCCCTGACCTGTCGGGAAATCCTCTGGGACAGGTTTCTATGCGCGCCGGCTGGAACGAGCGGCCCCTGACCTGTCGGGAAATCCTCTGGGACAGGTTTCTCAGCCTCAACCCACGGCGTGGATGATCAGGTCGGGGCGGGCGTCGTCGAGCAGGCGCTCGATGGCGTCCGGCCGCACGAGGTCGTAGTCGCGGCTCCGCGGCACGAACGGCGCGGGGCAGCCGCGCGCGCGGAGGGCCTCGACGAGGTACGAGCCGAGGAAGCCGCCGCCGCCGGTGACGACGACGCGCCGCCCCGCCCAGGTCACTGGCCGCGGTCCGAGGGGCCGTCGGCGCCGCGCGTCGCCCCCTCGCGGGCGACGGCCGCCATGTCGGCCTCGACCATCGAGCGCACGAGCTCCTCGAAGCTCATCTTCGGGGCCCAGCCGAGCACCCGCCGCGCCTTGCTCGCGTCACCCAGCAGCAGGTCCACCTCGGCCGGGCGGAAGTAGCGCGGGTCGATCTCGACGTGCCGCGACCAGTCGAGCCCGACGTGCCCGAAGGCCAGGTCGAGGAACTCGCGCACCGAGTGCGCCTCGCCCGTGGCGATCACGTAGTCGTCGGCCTGCTCCTGCTGGAGCATGAGCCACATGGCCTCGACGTAGTCGCCGGCGAAGCCCCAGTCGCGCTTCGCGTCGAGGTTGCCCAGGAACAGCTTGTCCTGGAGCCCCTGCTTGATCCGCGCCACGGCGCGCGTGATCTTGCGGGTGACGAACGTCTCGCCCCTCCGCGGGCTGTTGTGCACGACCACGCGGCCGACCCCGGCCTGGAACACGCCGCTGCCCGTGGCCAGATCGAGCACCCACTCGTCGTCGGCCGCGGCCTCGATCCGGCGCACTTCGGCCGGGTCCTTGCGCAGGTGCTGGCCCTTCTGGCCGAGCGGGCTGGCCGTGGGCAGGTTCAGCGTGTAGTAGACCCGCCCCTCCCGGTGCTCGGCGTAGACGGAGGCGAGGCGCCCCTGGTTCGCGTAGAGCCAGCAGAGCCCCTGGGCCAGGACGGCGCTGTTGGTCTTCACGCTCTCGCCGTTGCCCGCCTTCAGCCCGTCTCCCTCGTAGTAGCCGTGCAGGAAGCGCGCCTGGACCTCCGCCGAGGCGTTGAGCACGAGCGCCGGGACGCGCTTCCAGCCCTCGCGCGTGTAGAGCTGGTCGCGCAGCCACTCGCACAGCGCCCGACGACCGATCAGGTTCAGGTGCGTCACCGCGCGCGCGGGATCGAACCCCGAGCGCCCCTCCCACTCTGTCACGTCTCCCAGGAACAGCCGCCGCCAGAGGTCGGCCACCCGCGCGCGCAGGGCGGGGTCGTTGTTGGTGAAGCGAATCGTCCCTCGCGGGGGCACCCAGCCCTCGGCGGCCATGAGCCCGAGGAACTCGGCGAGCTCCGGGGTCACGATCGCCCAGCCGGGTGGCTCGGGGAAGCGGTCGGCGAGGGCGAGCCGATCGCCAGGTCCGACCTCGACGGCGTGGACCTTCGAGCGGTCCGCCCGGAGCATGTGGTGATGCGCCGTCACGTCCACGAGCCCGGCGCGCGCCTCGATCGACAGCATGCGGTGCTGGGGGTCGGTGGTGCGGCGTCGGGTGGCCGTGATCCCCTGCACGACCGTCCAGCCGGCGCCGTCCCACACCTCGAGCCCGGGGGCTTCGAACTGCTGTGTGCTCGGCCCCTTCCGCCGCAGGGCCACGAGGCTGACCGCGGGCACCACGTCGACGACCCCTTCGCGGCGCACGATGAGCGGCGTGCGCTCCGAGACGCACTCATGGTTGAACAGGATCCCGTTGCTCGCGTGCAGCCCGTAGGCCTCGCGGTAGTTCACCGTCACGTAGAACGCGTAGGCCTTGGCCGCCGCGTAGGGGCTGCGCGGGTGGAAGGGCGTCGCCTCCGTCTGCGGCACCTCGCGCACCTTGCCGTAGAGCTCCGACGACGACGCCTGGTAGAAGCGCGGCTCGAGCCCGGTCTCGCGGATCGCCTCGAGCAGGCGCACCGTCCCGAGGCCCGTGATCTCGCCCGTGTACTCCGGGATGTCGAAGCTCACCCGCACGTGGCTCTGCGCGGCGAGGTTATAGATCTCGTCGGGGCGCACCGTGCGCAGGATCCGGTTGAGGGAGCTGGCGTCGTTGAGGTCGCCGTGCACGAGCCGCAGGCGCGTGCCGGGGATGTGCGGGTCCTGGTAGAGGTGGTCGATCCGGCCCGTGTTGAAGCTCGAGCTGCGGCGCACGACGCCCCACACCTCGTAGCCCTTCGCCAGGAGGAGCTCCGCCAGGTAGGAGCCGTCCTGGCCGGTGATCCCCGTGATCAGCGCCTTCTTCACCGTGCGTCCCGCCTCCGCGAGCTTCGTCCCGCCGCTCGCCCCGGCGGCGCCCCGCGCCGGGCCCAACCTTACCGGAGGGCGAGCGCCGCCGGGAGGGACGGGCGTGACTCGCGCCCGGCGCCCCGGTAGCATCCGTCCGCCCCCGGAGGGACCCATGCTCCGCCCAGCGGCGCGCGCCGGCGCCCTCGTCGTCCTCTGCGCCCTCGCCGCCCACGCGCAGGAGCGGCCGACCTTCAAGGGCGAGCTGCAGCCCGGTGGCAGCAAGACCTTCCCGCTGCCGGTCCAGGCCAAGGGCTTCTGGCGCCTCGTGCTCGAGGCCGACGCCGCCGGGGTCGACCTCGACCTGCGCGTCGAGTCGGACGGGCGCACGCTGGCCGCGAGCCGCGGCGACGACGCCGACGAGGAGGTGCTCGTCCCGGCGCTCAAGGGCCTCAAGGCCGTCGTCGACCACCAGGGCGGCCCGCGCGCCGGCTTCACCCTGCGCCTCGAGCCGGTGACGCCGGGCAAGAAGCTGGTCCTGGGCAAGTCGACGGCGGGCGAGGCGGACGCCGGGCGCGCGCCGTTCGCCGTCCACGAGCTGCCGGCGACCGGGACGAAGTTCTGCGCCGTGACGCTCGAGGCCGACGCCGGCGAGGGCGTGGACCTCGACCTCCACGTCTACGACCAGGCCTGGCGCGAGCTGACGAGCTCGACCGGCGAGGACTGCGACGAGGAGGTCGTGCTCTCGCCCGGGCGCGAGGCCCGCTGGGTCGTCGTCCGCGCCTGGCAGGGGCGCACCGCCTACACGCTCTCGGCCGCGTCGCTGGGCGACGACGCGAAGCGCCTCGGCCCCGACGAGACCGTCAAGGGGGCCCTCGAGCCCGGCAGCGCGCGCTTCTACCGCCTGCGCACGACGCAGGCCGGGATCGTGACCGTGCGCCTCGAGGGGCCGAAGGACCAGGACCTCGACCTGCACGTCTTCGGCCCCGACGGCTACTTCCGCGAGTCGGTGGCCGAGGACTCGCAGGAGGAGGTGGCGATCAACGGCGCGCGGCGCGGCGACTACCTCGTGCGCGTCAGCGGCGGCGACGCGGCCGCCAAGGGCGAGTTCACCCTCACCACGGAGCGGCTCGACCTGACGAAGCTCGCCCCCAACGGGCGCGGCGGCTCGAAGACGTGGGGGCTGTTCGTCGGGATCGCCGCCTACGAGGAGGTCGACAAGCTCACCTACACGGCCGGCGACGCGCTGTCGGTCTACCAGCTCCTGTGCCAGCTCGGGCAGGCGGAGCGCAGCCGCTCGATCGTGCTCCTCGACGAGCTCGCGCGGCGCAAGGACCTCGTCAAGGCGCTGGAGGAGATCGCCGCGCGCGCCGACGAGGACGACGTGTTCGTGTTCTTCTTCAGCGGGCACGCGGGCAACGACGCGCCCGACGGCGCCCGCGGCGACCCGAAGGACGAGGCGGACGGCGGCGACGAGTACCTGGTGTGCTTCGACTCCAACGACGGCAGCCACTCGGGCGACCTGATCGACGACGACCTGAAGGTCCTGCTCGACAAGATCAAGTGCAAGCAGCAGCTCATCTTCCTCGACGCCTGCCACTCGGGCGGCTTCGCCGAGCTGATCGACCGCGAGGGGCGCTACGGCTGCTTCTCGAGCCTCGAGACGCAGACGTCGACCGAGGCGCTGGCGCTGAAGAAGGGGCTGCTCACGGCGATCCTCCTCCGCGGGCTGTCGGGCGAGGCCGACAGCAACGGCGACGGCGCGGTGACGCTGGGCGAGCTGAGCGCGTTCGTCGAGCGCGTGCAGCCCAACACCTGCGGCGCCTGTCAGGACGCGCTCACGCCGGAGCTGGCGCGCTGCCGCGGCTGCGGCGAGGACCTGACCCAGCCCGACGCGCGCCAGATCCCGGTGATCGTCGACCGGGCGGGCGCCGACGTCGTGCTCACCCGGCCCGGCGCCCGGCGCGCCACGACGCAGGCGCGCCGCCGCCCATGAGCCACCTCCCGCCCCAGGGCGGCGACACGACGCGCGCGTTCCGCGACCGCCTGCCGCTCCCGCCGGACGACGCGCCCACGGTTGAGGCGCCGCCGCCGCTCCAGGTCGGCCGGCA